>CBKWLJ010000011.1:0-46046 GCA_966675205.1 uncultured bacterium | reverse complement strand
TTCTGGATTAAAGCTCAGAACTTCTTCAAACTGTTTTGCCGCATCTCTAAAAGAGTGCAAATGGTAAAGTAACAAAGCTCTCTCAAATGCAGTTTTCGTCCTTAACTTGCCCTCTCGAAGTTTAGGGGAATCGGCATCAAATACTTCATAAACACTCACCTCTGATGATTTGCCCTTAACCAGAACCCGGTCGATGATGCGAAAGGCATATTGATTGGCATCTTCTAATTGAGAAAACGTATAGTGAGAAATTAACAGCGATGCTCCATACTGTTTCGTCAATCCTTCAAGGCGTGAGGCTAAATTTACGGCATCACTAATGACAGTACTATCCATGCGGTTTTGTCCCCCAACTGTACCCAACATCAGTGAACCGGTATTGATGCCAATTCCGATCTGAATCGGCATATAGCCAGAATTAGCACGATGTTGATTGTATTCGGTAAGTCGGTGCAGCATGGCAATTCCTGCTTGAACTGCATCATCAGCATTACCACCAAATAAAGCCATAATCGCATCACCAATATATTTATCAATAAACCCCTGATGAGCAATAATTGCAGGCTCCATGCGGCTGAGATAGGCATTAATAAATTTAAAATTGTCTTCTGGGGTCATGCTTTCCGATAAAGTAGTGAAATCCCGAATATCGGAAAATAACACCGACATCTCTTTCTGTACCGAGTCACCTATTTTGACATCGACAATGCTTTCCTTTTCTAAAAACTGGAGAAATTGACGGGGAACAAAGCGCGAGGAAGCTTCATTAAACTGAGTTAGCTTGCTCTCACTTTCCTTAACTGCTGAGTAGAGTTTGGCATTTGCGATCGCAATTGCAGCTTGAGCGGATAAAAGCTTTATAACTTCTAACCTGTCGGGGGTAAAGGCTCCCTCTATGAGATTGTTTTCTAAGTAAACAATACTGATGAGTTTGTCTTGATTAATCAGAGGAACGCATAGAATTGACTTGGGTTGATTTTGGGTAATGTAAACGTCTTTGGTAAATTGCCCTTCATGAGTAGCATCATTTAAAACCACACTTTCCTTGGTGCGGGCAACATAATTAATAATGGCTGATGACAGGAGGGGAGTCGAGTCATACATTCCTAAAGGTTCAATGGGGATTGATTGTAATACAGTGATGCTATCCTCCTTCGCTCCACCTTCTGCTTCAATCAGCAATTTACCCGCTTGTTCCAAAATCAGAAAGCCTTTTTGTGCTCCGGCATTTTCAATGAGAATTTTCATCAATTTTGCCAGTAATTTATCCAGCATCATTTCACCGTAAATCACTTGTGTCGCTTTCATTACAGTGGCTAAATCTAAGACTTCTGAACTCTCAGTGCTACTGTTGCTTTCCGACACGCTTAACTGAGTGGCAACTTTGCTATCAGACTTCTTAAAAAGTAGCTGCGGATATCGCGCCTCTAAATCCTTGACTTTAGCAATGGCTCCCCATTCGCGATAGCAATGACGAGCATCTAGCATATAGACTTGTGCGATTTTTCCTTTACCTAAAGCGAGATAAAATTTCGCTGCTAGTTCATGAGCCAGTGCTTCGTCATTGAGATATTCATGTTCTTTCGCAAGTGCGATCGCGCGATCGTAACAGTCTGTTGCCTCAGCCTTATGGTTAAGAACTCGGTGTCGCTCTGCCTCTACCAAATAAAATTTATGGAGGTGAGTCATCGGAGCAGAACTCGCCCATTGCTTTATCTTTTTCTGATTGGATTCAACCTTTTTAAGAATTCGTTTTTGCTCAGATTGAGAAACATCAAAATATATAGCAAGATGAGTCAGAGAATTGTAGAAATGAGAAAGAGGAACAGCTCCTACAGCAGTTTTTATATGTTTTTCGACTAAGGCGGCATTTTCAAGAGCTTGCTGATAGTCCTGAAAAAGATAGCCGAGGTATAATTTGTAAAAATAAATGGAGTGACAAATATTTTTAGTATTTGCCTCCAAATGAAGAGGCATCATTTTTATTTCATCATAGCTTTCCCCGATTAAACGACAGCTATTTTCAGCTCGATCCATCAAGTTCAATATAACCTGCCGATTGAGTTGATTGTAATAAAAGAGTGTTTTTTGATTGAATTGCCTGAAAGCGTTACTGTACATTGCCATCTCGCGTTCTAGCTGTGTCAAGTCCTTACCCATTACCAGGGAATAGTAGGAATATACACAGGCTGAATAAGCCGCGTATTCTAAATCTCCACTTTCGAGTCCAATCAAGTAAGCATCTAGCAAAGGGGTTAAGGTTTCTCTAAGATGTTCATGCCAATGTCTGATAAAGTAATTAACGATAAACAGTGTCCTAGCTTTAAGTTCTCTAGTATTGAATTTATCGAGTAAACGAAGAGCGAGTTGACCAAATTGATAGCCGGACTTAACATCTTTAACGAACTCTCCAGAAAGAATTAACCCATAGGTAGCATAAGCATACGAGGACACAGGGGTATTGCCATGTTTGACTGATAAATTTACCTGTTTAAATACAATCAGCGGAAATAGTTCGGGCGCTGCGAAATAGGCAGCAGAGAATACAGTTGATAGGATACGCATGGCGGCTAACTTGTAAGGGTCAGTCATTTCTGGTAGGTCGAATAAGTCCTCGATTCGCTTCCCTGCTAGCCCGCTCTTTGTTCTCACGAGACCCAATAGAATATCTAATTTATTTGGCTTTTTGGGAAAGTGAATTCCCAGCATCTCCAATACTGATAGTGCCGTCTTTACTGCTTCCAATGGTTTGTTATGCGCCGTATAACCTTGGATTTTGACTTCATAGACTTTCACTTTTTCTAAAAGTGTCTTGCCTTGTTGCAGTACAACAGAAGTTAATCGATCCATCTCCTCAAAGCTACCACTTAAGCTAGCGGCCTCTGCTGCTTCTACATACAGTGCGAGGGTCAGGTCATACTGGCTTTGCCAGCTATCTGCACTGAGGCAATTCATGCCAACTTTTAAGTAATTCCATGCTGATTCATAAGCAGCTGATACCTTGGCTTTTTTGCCAGCAATAAGATTTAATTGAGCTAGCTGCTCGCGTTCTGATTCAACAGCAATGAATTCAATGCTAAAGTTTAGCTGATTGACAATATCAAAAATCTTTTGTTCTCGCCCTTGTTGGGGAGTATTTTGCAACAGGCGTTGTCCGACTTTCCAGTGAACAGCTTGCTTGTCTTCTGGAGGAATCAAGGAATACGCGGCTTGCTGTATCCGGTCATGGGCAAACTTGTATTCAATTGTTGTTGATTCTGGAATGAGATCGACCTCAATTGACTTGTAGGCATCGCTAAGAGGTAAGATCAAATGATTTGCGATCGCTTCTTGCAAGTTAGCTGCTGTTTCTCTTTGAGACTTTTCATAAACAATCGCCAGCGTTTCGAGGTCGAACTGATTACCTATCGCAGCAGCTAGCTGTAATACCCGTTGTGTAGAAGCACTCAATTGTTGAATTTTGCCAGCCATTAGCTCCACCACATTATCAGTGATGCTCTGCGCTTTAATTTGCTCTAAATCCCACTGCCACTTTCCTTGATTTTTCCCTTTAGTAAGGGAGATAAAGTCAAATTTTATCAGCTTCTCGCTATAAAGTGATTTCAAAAATTCTTGAATAAAAAAGGGATTACCACCCGTTTTTGATAACACCAATTCAGCTAAAAGAATTGTTTTATCTGGAGAGCATTTGAGGGTATCTGAAATTAACTGATTGACGTGGAAAAAGTCTAGAGGTGAGAGGTAAATACTTTCGACTGTTACCCCAGTTTCTCTAAGCTCATTAATCGTTAACATCAGCGGATGAACGGGGTTCACTTCGTTGTCACGGTAAGCACCTATGAAAAACAAAAATTGGCTATCGGGCGCACTCATCAGCAACTTAATCAGTTTCAGCGAAGCGATATCTGCCCACTGTAAATCATCGATAAACATCACTAAGGGATGTTCGGGTTGGGTAAACACTCTGATAAAGTTTTGAAAGACAAGATTAAAGCGGTTTTGAGCTTCTGCTGCTGCTAACTCTGGCACCTCCGGTTGCTTCCCTACAATTAGTTCCACTTCAGGAATCACATCAATAACCACTTGACCATTGACACCAAAAGCGGCTAATATTCTTTCTCGCCATTGGGCAAGAGATGCTTCAGTTTCAGTTAAAAGTTGCCGTACTAAATTCGAGAATGCGCTGACAATAGCGGAGTAGGGTATATCACGCTGAAATTGGTCAAATTTACCTGAGATAAAATACCCTCGATGCTTGGTAATGGGTTTGTAAATTTCCTGTACCAGTGCTGACTTACCGATGCCAGAGTAACCCGATACCAGCATCATTTCAATTTTAGATTTTGGATTTTGGATTTTAGATGGGGAAATTGTCTCCCTTTCTCCCCCAGCTTCCTCTACTCCCTCTCCACTGACTTGTTTGCACTCCGCGCACGCTACGCGAACAAATGCCGCTAGGAGAGTTTCTACTTCTGCCTCACGTCCATACAGTTTTTGTGGAATTTGGAACTTGTCGGAAATATCGTTAAGAGCAAGAGGAAATTTGGCAATTCGGTTGTTATTGTGTAACTGCAAAAGACACTCTTCTAAATCTGCTTTAATTCCCCAAGCACTTTGGTATCGCTCTTCAGCCGTTTTCGCTAACAACTTCATGACAATCTCCGAAACAGCTTCGGGAATGTCTGGATTAACTGCGTGAGGTGGCACGGGTTGTTTAGCGATATGGCAATGGACTAACTCCATTGCATCGGTAGTATCAAAAGGCAATTGATTGGTGAGTAGTTCATAAAAGGTGGCACCGAGAGAGTAGAAATCACTCCTGTAATCCAGCGAACGGTTCATTCTACCCGTTTGTTCCGGCGAGATATAGGCTAAAGTTCCCTCTAAAATATTCGGATTTTTGAGAGTAGGGTTTTCGCGGGATAAAATGGTAGAAATGCCAAAATCGATGAGTTTAAGCTGCTTTGTATAGGGGTTGAAAACAATATTAGATGGGTTGATATCCTTATGAATAATATGGCTGCTGTGAACTTCTCCTAAAATTTCAGCAATCTTTATCGCAAGGAAGAGAAATTCTCGGAGCGCAAACGCTTTGTTATTCATCAAAATCTTTAAGGATTGACCTCCAAAATCCTCAAAGATTATTACTAGAGTATTTTGATACTTTTCTAATCCATAAGCTCTAACAACTCCTTCAATACTAAGCTTATGGGTGATTTCATATTCCTGTTTACATCTGAGAATTTCTGCTGGTGTGGGGTAGTCTTCCTGCAAAAACTTGAGGATAACGGCTTGATTATCCTCCTCTCGAATGCCCCGATAGACTATGGAATTGGAACTTTCATAGATTTGGGCAAGAATCTGGTAGCCTAACAGGACGCTCATCGTTCTGGCTCTTTAAAAGATAACTTTTGAACTTGTTAAGATGCGCCCTAAATAAATAATGAATAACTTTTGAAAAAGCGGTTTTTCATCAAGTCAGTGAGTATTTTTCCCGCTTACCAGCCGAGAGCCTTGGCTATTTCGTGACTCAGCGAGATAGGATTAAAGGGTTTCGCGATCGCTCCTGCTACACCAAACGGCTGAAGCTGCTGGGGAGTGAACCAACGTGCTTTTGCCGTCAATAACACGACTGGAATAAACTGCGTAACCGGATGAGCTCTTAGCTGTTGGAGAAACGTAAAGCCGTCTAATTCTGGGATAGAGATATCTAAAATAATGGCATCCGGTTGCACTGCCACTGCCCTATCCAACCCTTCCTGGGCGGATGCAACTGAGAGTACATCCCAACCGCCCAGATCTTGTAAGCAGGCTTGTACTATCTCCCGAACATTCGCTTCGTTATCAACGAGTAAAACGAGTTTGGTGGTCATCCCACCTCCAGTAGGATTATAGAGTTTCCCTCAACCTCACTCACTTTGGGTCTGAACCTGAATTTCTGTACTGGCTAGCACACCGTTGCCAACCTCCGGACTTAAGTGGGAAGGGACAACAGCTTGGCAAGAAGGCAGCTTTCGACTTTTGTAGGGTTTGGCTCGATCGCTCCAGCGTTCGTGGAGAACTCCAGTATGCTGTATTCATGGTCTTGAGTCCGTGAGCGCTAACCAGCAAGTCTCAGCCATCCCAGCGTAGTTCAGGTAGTGCGCTGAAGTTGCTATCTCTCAAGACTAAACAAAAAAAATAAGGAACTTATAAAGATGTTCATGGTTCATGGTTCATAGTTCATGGCAATGAACAATTCAATTACCTAGTGCAGCGCGGCTCCAAATAACCCACCCGTCTAAAAAGGTTAAACAGCTTGCTGTACAAGGAATATCCCTTTTGCCTCGGAGCCTTCTTTCTTCTGCCCTCTTGCACTAGAGGCTCCAACCCAAAATTTCAGCGACTTGTTCAGAAATAGTCACAGGGTTAAAGGGTTTAGTAATAACCCCAGCTACGCCCATCTTTGCAAACCGTGCTTGGTCATCTGGTAGTACTTTGGCAGTCAGCAAAATGACGGGAATGGATTGAGTAACGGGATTTTCCTGAAGCTTTTCAAAGAAAATGAAGCCGTCCATATCAGGCATAGATACATCTAGGAGGATAGCATCTAGGCTCTGATCTTGTGCCAAAACCAGCCCTTGAGCCGCTGATGTGGCAGCTATTGCTTCCCAGCCTCCCAAGTCTTCCAGGCAAGCCTGTACTACTTCTCGGATACGCTCTTCATCATCAATCACTAAAATTCGTTTGTTCATAGTTCATGGTTCATGGTTGGGGAAGGATCAAGTATAGACCTCTGGCAAAAGTATTTTTCTGATACTGTTCATGTCAATTCTTGTCCCCTGTTCCCCGTTCCCTATTCAGGAGTTCCCGACTTCTGCAAGAAGTCTTATGTTATCGCTCTATTGGTACTGGCAACGTGAAGTAAAAGGTACTACCTTCACCCAAAGTACTCTCCACCCAAATGCGTCCACCGTGCTGCTGCACGATACTTTGGCAAATCGCTAAACCTAAACCTGTACCTCCCTTTTGACGAGAATCCGAAACATCAACCTGCTGGAATCGCCCGAAAATCGCTTCTAGTTTATCAGCCGGGATACCTCGTCCTTGGTCTTTAACCTGGAACAGGACATGGTCTGACTGGGGTTGGGCCGTTAAGGTAATTTTGGTATTGGAGGGTGAGAACTTGATGGCGTTACTCAACAAGTTAGTGAGGGTTTGGATAATAGAATCAGGGTCAGCCCACACTTGAGCTGATTCAGGAGAAACACAGAGGGTAAGGGCTGCGGCATCAGCGATCGCTTGCACGCCTTCCACCGCTTGCTGCATTAAATCAGCCGCCTCACAAACCTCCTTCACTAACATCACTTTGCCCGAATCTAACCGTTCCAAGTCCAGAATGTCATTAACCAACCGCACCAAGCGAGCGCTATCAGTTAAGGCTATCTCGACCATGCGTTTTGCTTTTTCGGGTTTATTATCATAGATTCCCGTTGCCAGTAAGCCGAGGGAACCCCGAATGGCAGTTAGTGGAGTCCGCAGTTCGTGGCTGACGATGGAAATAAACTCGTTTTTTATCCGCTCAACTGCTTGACGCTGGGTGATGTCTTCGCCAATGCTCATAGTTCCGATGATGTTCCCTTCTGTATTTCGCAGGAGCGTGTTGTTCCAAGCAATGAACCGTTCTTCACCCGATTTAGTCAAAATTGGGTTGGTGTAGTGAGGGTGAAAGTTGTCTTCCAAAACTTCCTGAAAAACCGTGTTAACCTGCTGTTGATGGGATGAGGGAAGAAAGTTTTCAAACCAGTTCTTGCCCAAAACTTCTGCTTGCGTATATCCAGTGAGGGTTAGGAAGAAGGGGTTAACATACTCCACATTTCCCATTCGGTCTAAGCCTACCACCAGGAGTTGCACATTCTCTAGGAGCGATCGCCACCGTCGTTCAGCTTCTTGCAGCGTCGCTTCTGTGCGCTTGCGATCGGTGATATCCAGAGACGTTCCGAAGAGTTTAACAACTTGCCCTTGCTCGTTAAAAACAGCCTCTCCTCTTGCCTCAATAGACCGGACTTGACCATTGGGACGCACAATCCGAAAGTCAAGTTTGTAAGAATTTCCCGACGCCAGCGATTGCCCGACAACTTCTTGCCACAAGGCTCTGTCATCGAGATGAATTTGCTGGAGATGTTCGTCGAAGGTTGGTTCGGGTTCGGTCGGGTCAAGACCAAAAATGCGGAATAGTTCGTCCGACCAGGTAATTTCCTGAGTCAGTACATCAAATTCCCAGTTACCAACATGGGCAACTCTCTGCGCTGCTGCAAGATTTGCTTCACTTTTGCGGAGTTTTTCCTCAGCTTTCCTGCGTTCGGTGATGTCAGAAAATGAGGTCACGGCTGCGTAAGCTTGAATTTCTCCGGGGTGAATCAGGGGTTGGGAATTAATGGAAATCCAGGTGAGCGACTCATCCGGTTTGTGGATGCCCATAATGACGTTAAATTGGGGTTTGCCCGTCTGTAAGGTCACCATCGCCGGATGCAGTTTGCCAGGGAAAGGTGAACCATCTTCATGAATCGCCTGCCAACGAGGGTCAACTGAGGTAAGTCCTTGCATCTGTTGGGCAGTTAGTCCCAGGATGCGTTCGGCACTGGCATTACAGGCAGTAATCTGACCGTCAGCCTGCTGGAGTACAATCCCCTCAGACATGACCGTAACGACAGAACGGTAACGCTCTTCACTGACTCGTAGCTCTTGCTCTATGCGTTGGCGCTCGATGAGTTCCGCCTGCACCCTAGAATAGAGTTCCGACTGCTGGAGAGCGATCGCCACCTGCGTTGCTAACTGTTTTAATAGCTCTATTTCGTAGGACTGCCAGTGCCTCTCCCCCCGACAGTGATGGACGATCAACAATCCCCAAACCTTTCCACCTGCAATAATGGGGACGATTAAATTGGCAGTGACTTGAAACGGTGCGAGTAATTCCAGGTAGCACGGTTGTAGACCTGCGGTGTAAATATTGGCGATCGCTGTGACTCGACCTTGCAGATAGAGTTGGGCGTATTCTTCGCCAAAGCAAGGGTCGTAGATGGTTGTGTCCAGAACTGCCGGAAAGCCAGCACCAACAGACTCCACGACAATCTGCCCACTATAGTCGCTATTGAAGCGGTAAATCAGCACGCGATCAGTCTGAAGGAACTCTCGAACTTCCGTGACGGTGGTATCGAGAATTTCATCGAGATCCAGCGATTGATGAATCTTGAGAGCAATTGCTCCGAATAACCGTTCCCTTGCCTGTGCTGCTACGCGATCAGTGATATCTAGCACTGTCCCAAATAGCTTATGTACCTGACCATCAGCGTTAAAAATTGGTTCTCCTTGACCAAAAAGATGCCGGACTTGACCTTCGGGTTGTATAATCCGAAACTCTAATTCGCTAGATTTTCCTCTAGCAATCTGGCTAACCGTTGTATCCCATACTGTTGTGTCATCTGGATGAATCTTTTGCCCATGTTCAGATAAAGTGGGTGCGGCTTGCCCGGTCGCGAGTCCGTAAATGCGGAAGGTTTCATCTGACCAAGCGATTTCTTTGGTAGCTAAATCGAATTCCCAACTCCCTACATGGGCAACCTTTTGCGCTTGAGCGAGGTGAGTTTTCTCCTTCAAGAGTGCCGCTTCTACTTTTTGGCGTTCTTTAATTTCTTTTTCGAGTTGTGCAGTGCTCGGAATTGCCAAAGCTTGGGGAAGTAGCGAAACTAGCTCCCAAGCTGTATATACGGAAACAATAGCAGTAAACGCTTTAATCAAACCAGATAGCCAATAGTTGGGATGCCAAAGCGTCCAAATTTCCATGATATGAGTCGTACCACAGGAAATGATGAAGGCACTAAACAATAGGAAAATCCAGTTGAAGGGTACATCCCGTCTCTTGGTAACGAAATAAGTTAACGTTAGCGGAATTGAGTAATAAGCCAGCGCTGTCAAGGCATCTGATACAACGTGTAAGCCGACTAACCCTGGCTTCCAGAGATAGCAATGTCCGTGAGGGATAAAAAATTCCGCTAATACCATGCTGAGCAACTTAAAAAACTCTCAAAAAAGACTATCTAAAGGGAGATGTAAAGCTCCGTCAATCGATTTTGGATTGGCGATTTTAGATTTGGAATTTACTCTACCCTAAAGTGTAGAGCTTGAAAATGCGAGGATTTTAAATTTACGATTTCTTCCGTCTTTCAAGACGGGGCTTGAAACCCAAAATACTTAATCCAAAATCTAAAATCTAAAGTTGTTTCGGTCAATTGGAAAGTTTTACCAGTAATGTGAGTTGAAATTTTTGGAAGCTTTACAGCAACTTGATAAATTCTTTAAAGACTTTAATATAAGTTGGGAAATTAGAGAAGTTGCCTGGTGTACTTAAGTGTGAAAATACCCTGGTGCAAGAAGGCTCCAACATATAAGGTTCCGATGCAAAAAGGAGAAAAGTTTACTGTCAAGCTTTTTAACCTTTTTGGACGGGTGAGTTATTTTTGCCGCGCTGCACTAGTTAAACCGTAGTCATCTGGGTTGAGGAGTGACTAAACTATTATGAGTATGCTTTCTTTTTCAGACTTGAATAATCCAGTCCCAGACCTAGCGTGGAACCAGCAAAAGGCGCTTTTGCAAGGGGAGATTTTGGTGGAAACGCGATCGCACTCAGCTTGGGGGGGTGCGGTTACGGCGAAAATGTACTTACCAATAGCGCGATCGCACGTTTGGCAGCAATTAACCGATTATCCTCGTTGGGTGCAATACTTCCCCAATATCACCAAGAGCGAAGTTTTGCAGCGAGGTGAGGTCAAACGTCTGTATCAAGTTGCTAAAAAAGCCTTTTTGTTTCTCACTGCTCACGTCGAAATTTACCTGAACGTCTTTGAAATACTTGGGCAGCACATTCAGTTCCGGTTAGAAAAAGGCACCTTTACCGACTTTACAGCAGACCTGAAACTGCAAGATTGCGGCGAGGGGACTTTGCTCACCTACTCGGTGCAAGCAACGCCTAACATTCCGATACCAGCAGTTTTCATTCAACAGGCGATGCACATGGAATTGCCTGAAAATATGCGGAAAATGCGTCAAGTTATGTGTGCGGCTTGTCTCTAGTGCAAGCAGGCAGAAGTCAGGAGGCAGGAGGCTCCAAGGAAAGAAAGCTTATACAGTAAGCTTTTTCAAGCTTTTCAATTGGATAGTTATTTCCGCCACGCTGCACTAGATTTGTTTTAGCAAAAACGCCGAAAGCCCCACGCCGTCCTGTAAGGCGGCGATGGGATGGATAGGCGGTTAAAAGAGGGGGTTCAATACCTCCTCTTTTAACATTTAGGTGCATCCTGATTACGAATATATTGCTCAAGAATTTCGATACTAGCTCCGCCGACTGATTCGATTGCGTAGGAGTCATTCCAGAACTCTCCCTTGCTATTAGAATCTTTTTTCCAGAAGAAGTTGTTCAAGTGTTCTGAAAAGTCTTTATTGATTTTAATGCTGGTTACAGTCTTCAAGTTATTAATGAACTTTGAGAGTTGCATCTGAGGATAGTAACTAAAAAGCAAATGAACATGATTATCTTCACCGTTAAACTCAAGTACAACCGAATGCTGGGGGAAAGAATGGATTGGTGGGAACAAAACCGATGTCCGGTTAATTCTTGCCCCTTAACCTGTGATCTTCCGGAACCTAAAGAACGCCCAAATTACTACAATCAAAAAAATCAACTTCCCGTCATTAAAGAAGATTTAGTCTTGGTGAAGTGGTCGGGAGAGCTTCTTGATTTTACTGATGTTTACTCGACCGTTTTACAGGATGTTTGTAAGCGAGTGGAGAAGACATTTGAGCGGTATCTTAAGGGAGACAAAGGCGGAAAACGTTCTGGTAAGCCTAGGTTCAAAAGTGAATCTCGCTACCGGACAATGGTATTCGATGGAGCAAAGAATGAGTGGCTCAAGTTTTGCACAATTAATGGGCGATGGCTTTACCTTAAACTTCCCAAGATTGGGTTAGTTAAGGTGAGAACTCATCGCCCATTACCGTCTGGATTTAACCTCAAACAGGTCAGTGTCACCAAGAAATCGGACGGTTGGTACGTCACTTTTGTCCTTGACGACCCATCTGTCCCGGAGTTCAACAGTCAAGAAATTGTTCCCACTTGGGACAATTCAATGGGTTTGGATGCTGTACTCAACGAGGATGTCTATCTAGCAACATCAGAGGGAGAAGTTCTCCCCTCCCTTAAGCCACTACGAAAAAACCTGGATAGACTGGGCAAGCTTCAAACCAAGAAAAATACCAGGAAAAAAGGTTCTCGCCGTCGTCGGAAGCTAGCCAAGCAAGAGGGAAAATTACACCAACGTCTTGCTAGAAGTCGTCAAGATTTCCACTACAAAACTGCCCATAAATTGGTGCGTTCTGGGAAAAAGGTATTCTTTCATGAATCTCTTAATCTAAAGGGACTAACCTTACGCAACGCTCCAAAACAAGACGAAGATGGAAATTATCTCCCTAACGGACAAAGCGCCAAGTCGGGATTAAATAAATCCTGGCTTGACGCTGCATTCGGGCAATTCTTTTCAATTCTAGGGTTAATAGCTGAAAAAACTGGAGCCGTAGTAGTCGAAAAGAATCCGGCTTATACATCCCAGTTATTGAGCTACAAAGATGAATTTGTCTTCACCGACTGTTCAAGTCGCAAGTATTGGGATGAAGAATTAAAAATCTGGGTTGATAGAGACATCAATGCCGCTATCAACCTTAAGCGTGTAGGGCTGGACGTGTTCCCTACCTTAAAACGCCGTCGCGGGAATCCCTTAGTAGTTTTCTCTACTACTAATAGTACCGCCAAGGAAGTTCTGACCGTCTTATTCAAGGCATCAGAAGCTCACGCTGTCTCGCAAGAGCAGCGCTGAGTACGTCACCTTCTGCCGCAACCGGATTCGCTCAATATGACTCGTCACCCGCGTGACCAATTCCGGGCCCACCACGAGTTTACTAACAAAATCATCTGCTCCAGCCGCAAACATCCGTTGGATTGACTCGGCATCGGTGTGCGCTGTCACAACCAGAATCGGCAAATCTCCCCACTGCGGGTCTTGGCGCACGACCTGACACAGGTCAAAGCCGCTGAAAGTTGGCATCTCCAGATCTAAAACCAATAGATCTGGAGCCGTTGCCGTCAGCACTTCCCAGAAGCGTTGAGGCTCATTGAGGCTCCTTACCTGAAATCCCCAAGGTCGCAGCAGGTTGCTCAATGCGGCTAACGTTGCAGGATCGTCGTCCACAACCAGAACCTTGGCTTCTACTGGCTGAGTTGGTGGGAGGATGCGAGCGATCGCTTTAAAAATCTGCTTTGGTAAAACAGGTTTGTGTAGAAATCCGCGTCCTCCCAAGCGAGACACAGCAACCCGATCGACCAAGCTGTCTCGCCCGGTCAATGCTAGAACCGGAATTTTAGAAGATTGCTCTGCTAGTTCCCGCATTAGCGTTAGTCCATCTTCGCTTGAATCGGGAAAGGTAAGCTCTAGCAAGATGACATCGGGAGACGTTTGGGTAATCTTGTGTCTGGCAGTTGTTAGATCTGAAGCCGCCTCAATCCGCATTCCCCAGACAGTAGCTTCTACTTTTACTTGCTCGATTAGTGCCACATCATCATCAACAACCAGTACCAAAGGAATTCGCTCAGGAGGGGTTGGCTCTGTGATGAAGGAGGCGGGAGGCTTTTTCAGTTCTTGTTGAAGGTCAGAAATTAGGCGATCGAGTTGTAAGGCTTCCTCTCGTCCCAAAGCCGTGTCATCCATCAGCAGATGCTCGATCGCCCGTGCCAGATTCGAGCCTTCCGGATAACCAAACGTTCCCAATGAACCCGCCAGCTTGTGGGCTTGCTGCCTTGCATTCTGCCGCAGGAGTTCACTTAGATTGCCTGCGGTCAGTGCTATCTTGACTTGCTCAAGTACGGTAAGCTGTTGCGAAAAAGAATTTCTGAACCGTTCTAGCACCTTACTGACTGAAGCCAAACCTTTTGAATGCCTCCTTGCTTCCTTGTCTCCTTTGTCCTCCCTTGCCATTTCCCCATAGATGCTTGTGCGTCCCACTTCGCGATCGCGCAACGCCTTCTGTTCATACGAAGTTGCACTCATCGGTGGTACATCCATTTCTGGAGCATCCCCACGTCCGGAGCGTCCTGTGTCTGTCTCAACTACTAGGTTGGAACGCAACTTGGCATCAGGAGGAGACTTAAGCCGATAGCCCAAACCGTAAACTGTCTCGATAATTTCTTCGGTCATTCCAGAAGCCCTCAGCTTCTGTCGCAAATCTTTAATGTGGACAGTAACTGCACTTTCGGTCGGTGAGCCACCCACAGACCAGAGGCGCTCAATAATAGAATATCGGCTGAAAATTCGTTGAGGATTCCGCAGAAAAAGCTCCAGCAGTCTGTACTCTTTGGGAGTCAAAGACAAAAGCTGCCCTTTACAAGTAACCTCGCCTGAAACTGGATTCAAGCAGAGATTTCCCCAAGTCAGAACGCTTATCACAGTAGTATTTCCCCGACGTAGCAAAGCCCGAATCCGTGCCATCAATTCCGATAAGTCATAAGGTTTGACTATATAGTCATCAGCTCCTGCGTCTAACCCTTGAACAATATCGGTGTTGGATTCTTTGGCAGTCAGCAAGAGGATAGGTGTTTGATACCCCTTAAAACGGAGTTGGCGACAAAGGCTGATGCCGTTCAGTTTGGGAATGAGCCAATCTAATAAAATCAAGTCATAGTCAAAGGTCGTCGCCAGCTCTAAACCTGCTTGTCCGTCTGCCGCCACATCGACTGTGTAATGATGGGCAACGAGAGCTTCAAAAAGCGCTGAACCGATAAGCTCATCATCCTCTACTAGCAGAATTTTCACGGTGATTATTTTCCTAGGATTTTGTGCTAACGAAGAAGTGCGCGATCTGAAGATCAGTAGCGCTAGCGTCACACCGATGCTCGTTCCGACATCTGGAGCGCCTGTCTCAACTACTATGTTTGAACGCAACTCAGTATAAGTTGAGAAGTTGTGCTAAGTTTGGCTCTATCTAGTTGCCATCTTCCCAATGAATCATTCTCCCGATGCTATACCCTTGATGGCTGATAGCGAAAAGCTGAGTTTGAGAACCAAACTTGCCTATGGCGTTGGAGGACTAGGAGTAGAGATTCCTAACAACATCTTGGTGTTTTTCCTGTTGTTTTTTCTCACGAACGTGGCTGGGTTAAATCCCACCCTAGCTGGTAGCGTTTTGCTAATCGGTAAGGTTTGGGATGCTATCAACGACCCTATGATTGGAATCTTAAGCGATCGCACTCGCTCTCCCTTAGGTCGGCGCTACCCCTGGATGCTTGCCGGTGCGATTCCTTTGGGATTGTGCTTCTGCTTGTACTGGTTTGTTCCACCCACTACAAATCAGTGGCTGCTGTTTGCATATTTCAGCGGTATAGCTCTGCTGTTTTACACAGCTTTCACTGTCGTTGGTATTCCTTACAGTACCCTTGCTGCCGAATTAACGACGGGTTATGACGAACGCACTAACTTGGCTAGCTTTAAAGCTGCCTTTAGCATTGGCGCTAGTCTTTCCTCCTTGAGTTTAGCTCAAGTCATCTTTGCCAAGATTGATGACCCTTCCCAAAAGTATTTAATTCTAGGAGTCGTGTGTGCGATTATCGCCATATTTGCAGTTTATCTGTGTATTTGGGGCACCTATAAACGCTATCAGGCCATTCAAACGCAACGAGTTCCAGTTTCTCATCCGTCATTTCTACCCATCAACCAACAGCTCCAGATTGCCTTGAGCAATTTCCCTTTTTTGTGCGTTATGGGTATCTATCTATGTTCCTGGTTGGGTTTACAGCTAACGGCAACAATCTTGCCCTATTTTGTGATTAACTGGATGCAACTGCCAGATTATCACTTTACCCAGACAGCACTCGCCGTTCAGGGTACAGCTCTAACCATGATTTTTTTCTGGACTACTCTTGCGACTCGAGTGGGAAAAAGAGCCGTCTACTGTATGGGGATTC
This sequence comes from uncultured bacterium, assembly GCA_966675205.1. Lineage (GTDB taxonomy): Bacteria > Cyanobacteriota > Cyanobacteriia > Cyanobacteriales > Coleofasciculaceae > JBFLZA01. The sequence continues at coordinate 30,004 of CBKWLJ010000011.1, read as the reverse complement.
CTTTGACGATTTGTGCTTTAGTCGGACTGTGTTTCCTACAACCGGGTCAAGTGGGACTGATGTACATCTTAGCTGTAATGGTAGGAGTGGGTCTGTCTACAGCTTATCTGGTACCTTGGTCAATGCTGCCAGATGTGCTGGATTTGGATGAACTCAATACAGGACAGCGTAGAGAGGGGATTTTTTGTGCTTTAGTCTTGCAATTCCAAAAAATGGCTGTTGCGATCGCACTTTTCCTGGTGGGTAAAATCTTAGACTGGGCCGGATTCATCCCCACAACTCCCGGACAGTTACCTCCGACTCAACCGGAATCCGCAATGGTGGCAATCCGTTGGCTGATCGGTCCCGTGCCAGCTTTCGTGTTAGTTTTTGGTTTAATTTGCGCCTACTTTTATCCTATTACTCGCTCTGTGCATGGAGAAATTCTCATCAAACTACTAGAGCGTAAAAATAACTCAAATCAGCTTTAGGCTTGTTTTTTGGCGTGAAGGTCGATCGCAGAACTGCTAGCGGCCCATACAACCTCAGTTGGGGTAAACCTATTGTTCATCCTACCGAATTGGGCAGGGCGATGATGTCAACCAACCCAATGCATGAAAATTGTATAAAATATTACTCAAAATCCCCGTACCAATTTCTCTGCTAGACGACAATGGGAATAACGGTAAAAGATGGCAGCAACAGCAGAGATTAACCGATGTACGTTTATCGCACCTCTGGGTTCAACAGTAAAGCAGAGCTGTACGGTCTGCAAGAGCGAATTGATGACTTATGTGTTGAATTGGAGACTCAAAGAATTGACGAGGTGCAGTCACGTTTTGAACGAGTCTATCCCTACTTAAAGCGCCGCATCCTCAACCGGAGACTGATTGCACGCATCCTCAGAGTGGATAACGAGCAAATTCTGTGCCTACTCGATATCTTCAAGCGCGGTGACAATGACTACGAACAATTTCTCGAAGATCCGCGAGAGTACGGCAGAATTCATCTTGAACCTAAACTCGCTCAACACCAAATCCGAGAATGGCTGACTCGTGAAAAAACCAAGCAGCAACAAATCCAATCCCTCCCCGAACTCCCACCGGAACTGCATCCTTGGTTAGAACTTCCCGGTTGGGAGATAGAAACGGTTACAGAAGACTGGCTGATTTACGAAAGCGAAGAATGGGTAACCCGGTTCAGGCAGCGAGAAATCCAAGATGCCTGGAAAACCTATTACCAAATTGTTGCAGGCATTCACAGTGAAAGCATTCCCTGTGAGGCGTTCCCTGACTTGCCTCAGGTGAAGTGGTGTACGTTGAACAACCATTACGTACTCTACAGCCAACTGGAAACGGCTGACACCTTTGTTGGGGGAATCTTGTTTTTGCTCGCTCCTTTTCCTTACAAACCCTCTAAAACAGAAATCATCGAAGTGGGCCAAAGAACTGCTTTATTTGATGATTGTGGCAGGAGCAACCTCTTAGCTGGTTCCTTAAGTCTTTCTGATTTGACACCATTTGCTCAACGCTCGTATCCTGCCTATTTGCTTGCCGATGAAGAAAGTTGGCTGGCGATAGAACGGGGGAAAGAGGCAAATCTCGCGCTTTCCGTTGAAGAAGAGCAAATTCTTCAGTCTGTTTCCACCGCAACACCCGGTAAAGGTTCACTCCCTTTATTTATCAACGGACGAGCGGGTAGCGGTAAGTCTACCATGCTCCTGTATCTGTTTGCTGACTACTGTTACCGAAAGTACTACGACAAGCATGGACGCCATCGCCAAGAACGCCTGCCTGGTGAACCCTTGTTTTTAACTTATAACGAGCGGTTGCTGGAGGTGGCAAGAGATGGCGTCAGTACGCTGTTAGCTTCCCATTACCGCTTTGTGGCCCAGAGAAGTCAAGGAGATGGCAAGGAAAATATCGATCGCTTTTTTCAACCGTTCCAAAAATTCCTGTTCAACTTACTTCCTCTAAGTGAGCGATCGCGTTTTGACCCAGAAAAATATATTTCCTTTCATCGCTTCAAACAACTGTATCAGGGAAAAAGCCCCTGCGAATCCCTCGCGAAAGTGGTACTCCATCTACCCCAAGCACGGCGCTATTCTCCAGAAACCTCTTGGCACGTTATCCGCAGCTTCATCAAAGGGTATCATCTTGAAGAGTACCTAACTCCCGAAGACTATCGGGAAGAAGTGCCACGTCGGGAACACACTGTCTCCTTGGAAAAGTTTCAAGGCATTTACGACACCATCTGGGAACGTTGGTACAAGCGCATCACTACAGAGCAAGGTTACTGGGATGATCAAGATTTAATTACCCGAGTGCTTCAACTCCAGTGCTACCGTCCTATCTATACGGCAATTTTCTGCGATGAAGCCCAAGATTTCACTCGATTGGAGCTGCAATTAATCATGCGGCTGTCGGTATTTTCCCAGTATCATTTGGGATATCAGCCCATTCATTGCTTGCCCTTTGCCTTTGCTGGAGACCCCTTCCAGACCTTAAACCCCACAGGATTCCATTGGTCGAGTGTGCAAGCTATCTTTGATGCGGAAGTAATCACTGCCCTAGACCCGGCCGATCAGTTAAAGTTAGTGATTAATTTCCAATCTTTAGCCTACAATTACCGCTCCACCCCACCTATTGTGCAAGTTACTAATTTAATTCAACTGTGGCGTCATGTTCTATTTGATATCCCTGAACTACAGCCACAAAACGCATGGCAACAAGGCAGCTTCCTCGAACCTCAAAAGTTCATTCTCAATCAGAACATCACCACTCAAGAACTCGCCTCTTACATCAAAGACACGATTATCATTGTCCCTTGCGAAGAAGGGGAAGAAGTGGCTTATGCTCAAGCTGATGAAGTTCTCTCGGAAATTTTTCCTCAGTTAGGAGAACAGGAGACGTTAATCCGGGAACCTGGAGAGGTAGTGAATGCAACCGAAAGTTCAGCTCACCTGTCTGCATCAGAACCACTAAAAAATGTCTTGAGTGCCATTACAGCGAAAGGTCTAGAGTTTAAAAAAGTCATTCTCTACAAATTTGGCGAAGACTGCAACCAAAACGTCTGGAATCTGAGGGGGAAAGATATCGACCAAAGAGTAAAGGTTGAATATTTTTTCAACAAGCTGTATGTGGCCGCAAGTCGGGCAACAGAGCATCTGTTTGTGGTGGATTCAGAAAAAGGCGATCGCCAATTGTGGCAGTATGCTAGCGATGAAGCCCTGTTATTCGCCATGCTGCAATACGCCAGAAACAAAGAACAATGGGAGCAAAGCGTAAGTACCATCAGCATTGGTACTCCCAAAACAGCCCCCGAACTGCGGGAAAATGACCCCCAAGCGATCGCACAAGAGTTTGAGACGAAGGGATTAAACGCCCAAAACCCTGGCTTACTCAGACGCGCCAAACAGTTTTACAGCGATATTGGCGATACAACCAAAGCTATCTTTTGTGAAGCCTCGGCACTCAAATTTGAAGAGCAATATAGAGCAGCAGGCAATCGTTTTCTTCAGGTGGGTGAGGATGATGAAGCTTGGGAATGTTTCTGGGAAGGACTGTGTTGGCAAGAGTTAATCAGTGGGAACGAGCAGCCATCATTAAGCAAAACGAAAGAACGTTCTGTTGCTTCCTTTATGGTTGCTTCTCCCCAAGATGTGCAAGCATTAGATAATTTTACCGTGTTGGTTCGCAATCAAATTGAAGATGAATTAAAACTTAGTAATTTAAACACTGAACCATCCAACTTTCAACCTGCCAACCTGCCAACCTATCAACCGTCTAACCTCCATAGCAAACAATGGAAAAAAGCCATAGAAGAGTATGCTCACCGCATCGAAGGATTACTCAATAAGTTAGAAAACCAGCAGTCCAATCAGTGGCAACAGTTTGGAGAAGTTCTAGAAGTTTTAGAGGTAACTGGATATGACAAACTCAAATTTCTAGCCGCTCAGTGTTTCTATCGCGCTGAAAATTACGAGCAAGCAATCAGGATTTGGGAAACTTCGGGTACAACTCAATCCCCTGAATATAACCGGGCAAAAGCCATGCAAATGGGTATGCCTCAGGGGTTGGAATATCTAGCACAAGCTGGAGACTCTGACAGTATTATTAGTCAATGGGAGCAGGCAGGAAAACCCCGCGCTCGCCACTGGATTGAGCATGTAGCCCCCGCATTGGAAGCTAAACAGCAGTACCAACAAGCTTTTGTTGTATATGTTTGGTTAGATGCATCGGTTAAAGTCAAAGCATGTTTTGAAGCAGCAAGTCAAGGGGCACCTTCTCTCAAACTACTTACCGTTCTCTTACAGTATTTTTACCGCCAAAAAAATTTTGCTGATGCTGTAGAAGCGATCGAAAATTATCTGCCGAAAGCTCTAGGTTCCGAGCGTCAAAAGGCGGCATTGAAGTGTGATTTTGTATACGAACTTGCTTATTCAGAATCAACTCCAAGCGATTTTAGCAAAGAGCAACGGCTACGCTGTGAAAGATTTATCAAAGAACAAATCTTATCCATGCCTGACTGGCAACATTATCTGTTAATGCAGCAGGTAGGCGTTGCCTTAGAAAAACTCGGTTCCCTCGCCCAAACGCTTTCATTTTACGAGCAATTTGTCTCTCACCCAGACGACAACCTCCACCAGTTCGCCCGCGATCGCTGGATTGCTACGAAGAAAAGACAGGAGAATTACGCCAGAACTCAAGGGCAAATTGACAAAGCAGAAAAAAGCCATTCCGAACTGCTCAAAAAAGCTACACATTGGGCGATCAATACTCAGTCTATAACCCTTGAACCTCCCCTTGCACCCCGAGAACGCCCAACAGCGAAAATTCCTAAAGATACGCTGATTCAGCAAGAAAAGGCAACGCACATTCCTCGCGCTTCTACTACAATCCCAGCCGTATCTTCCCCATCACGAACCCCGACAAAATTTTTAGTAAAAGGATTGCCCAATGAAATTCCAATTGAGCAACTAGCCGATGGAATTATCCGCTTTGGAGTACGCCACCTAATCATTAAAGTAATGAAACAAAGTCAACAAATTTTGATTACTGATGCGCTCAATAACAGAGAAGTTCGAGTCGATGGAGCGCACTGTAAAATTCATATCGGAGAAGTAGAGGTAGAAGCTCCTGGCAGCAAACAATTATCTTTTTCGCTCTCTACAAGTGGCTATAGAGGTAGTTTAATTTGTGGCAATAAAGCTCGCCGACTAGAACTAGAAGTTCAAGGTTTGTCAGATAAAATTTTGATAGAACTATAGAATTGATTAACAAAGAGAGCATAAGAGGGCAAAATTTTATTAGTATTCGTCCTGATTGGAATAGCCATGCAGATTACTCAATGCCTTCATGCAGCCGTTCTCGTTTCTGACTTGGAAAAAGCTGAGCATTTCTATGGCAAGATTTTGGGATTACCTAAAGTAGAGCGATCGCTAAAATATCCTGGTGCTTGGTATCAAGTAGGAGCATTCCAAATCCACCTGATAGTAGATGCCTCGATTCAAACCACGCTGCAAAATTCTGAAAAATGGGGGCGTAACCCGCACGTCGCCTTCTCTGTTGCTGACTTAGACGCCGCCAAAACTCAGTTATTAGCGCATGGCTATTCTATGCAAATGAGTGCATCGGGTCGAGCCGCTCTGTTTACTCAAGACCCAGATGGTAACATTATCGAACTAAGTCAAATCGCTTTTTCGAGTGATTAGTCACTGTCATTGGTTAGCAGGTAGTAATGAGTAGAACTTTTAGGAGCTATTCGGTGCTATCCCATAACCAATGATCAATGACCAATGACGAATGACTAATTGCATGAAAATTATTGCCTACCTCTACACTGACCCCCTACTCGAATCTCCAGTTGATCCAGAAATTTGGGGATTAGAGGTGGATCGAGTCTATCACGACTTAGGAGGGCGAACACAGTTAGAGCAATTGTTGAGAGATTGTAGCACAGAGTCACCTCATTACCTGTTAATTCAACGGTTGGAGGTACTCGGTGATACTTTAGAAGAAATTAGCGATCGCCTCAGTCAACTCGAATCTCTCGGTATTGAAGTCATTGCGACAGAACAAGCCTATCACTCCTCCCAACTCACCACTGACTCAACTCACATCCGAGCAAATTTATTTCAACTTCTCGGAGAAATTCAACAGTACCAGCGCAGTCGCCGCATCCGTCAAGGACACGCCCGAAATCGCCTCAAAGCTTTGCCCCCACCAGGGAAAGCACCTTACGGCTATCGGCGCGGTAAAGACCGCTACATTATTGATCGCAGTACAGCACCTGTAGTTAAGGATTTTTTTGAAAAATTTCTCCTGTATGGTTCCCTGCGGGGTGCCGTGCGATATCTCGAAAAAAAGTACAGTAAGAAAATCTCCGTTTCCACAGGGCGGCGTTGGCTGACTAACCCTATCTATCGGGGTGATCTTGCTTATCAAAATGGTGAGATCATCTCAGACACTCATAGCCCGATTCTCGACCGAGAAGAAGCGGCCCAGATTGACCGTTTGCTGCGTCGCAACCGCCGATTACCACCCCGTACCGCCAGTGCGCCTCGTTCTTTAGCCGGTTTGGTTGTTTGTGGGGAGTGCCAGTCTCACATGACTGTCACCAGTGTTACCCGACCTCGCCGCGATCAAGAATACCTTTACCTGCGTCCCATTAGCTGCCCGAAGCGCCCGAAGTGCCGTGCGATCGCGTATGAACAAGTTTTGCAATGCACGATTCAAACCATTTGTCAAGAATTGCCCCTTGCTGTAGCTGGAATGAAAGGCCCGAACTTAGATGGAGTGAAACAATCGCTGAGTAGTCAAATTGCCAACAAGCAAGAGATATTAGCCCAGCTTCCCGCCTTAACCGCTAGCGGTGTTTTAGATCAACAAACCACTGACTTACGCGCCTACAAACTGCGTACCGAAATTTCTCAATTGCGATCGCGCCTTGCTACACTACCCCCTGTAAACTTACAAGCAATAGCCCAAGCCGTATCCATTCCCCAATTTTGGAGTGATTTATCAGAAGCGGAGCGCCGCTTCTACTTTCGAGAATTTATTCGGCAAATTGAAATTACTCGCCAAGCTAAAGCGTGGCAACTCAAACTAATATTTATTTTTTAGGGTTTTGGGTGGAAATTCTCCTTAAGCCCAGAATAATTCAACTGAACCAGGTGTCTACCTCAAACCACTGAGAGACGATCCGTTACTTCCCCCAAGCCAGTACGCGATCGCTACCACAGAGCGCATAGCGCCACAACGAACCGAAGTGAGGAGTCCAAACCTGGAAAATTATGAATGTTAACGATTTATTGAAGCGTTATGCAGCCGGAGAGCGGGATTTTGGAGGAATACAGCTAAGGGGAGCTTATCTAAGCGAGGCAATTTTGCTCGGAGCTGACTTGAGGCAGGCTGACTTGAGCGGGGCTAACCTAAGTGGAGCGAACCTCAAGGGAGTTAACCTCAGTGAGGCTAACATCAGCGAAGCTAATCTGAGCGTAGCCGATCTCGCTGGAGCAGACCTAAATGAGGCTAGCTTAAAAGCAACAGATTTGAGGCAGGCTAACCTAATTGAAACTAGCTTGAGAAGAGCAAACTTAGCAGGAGCAAGCCTCAGAGAAGCTAACCTGATATTCGCTAATTTATCTCATGCCAACTTATACCAGGCAGATTTACACGGAGCCACGCTATATCAAGCCATTCTCCATCGGGCGATTTTACAAAACGCTGATTTAATTGGGGTCATGCTTCAGGAAGCGGACATGAGAGGGGCTGACTTGAGTCGAACCTGTTTAATTCGCGCTGATATTACTAAGGCAATTTTAATTGCAGCGGATTTGACGGGGGCAAACCTTCTAGGAGCCAACCTCACTGGAGCAGTCCTTACTGGAGCCATCCTTCCTGATGGGAGAATGCACAATTAAATTATGAATTAGGAATGTTGAATTATGAATGGTTCAAAATTCACTTATAGAGTAGAAAATTTGAGTTCCCACTAATTTGACGGTTCCCCAACTCTGGCAAGCTGCACTTTAGAGAGAAACTCTAATCACTCTTGAATTAAGACTTTTTCATAATTCATAATTCACAATTCATAATTCATCATTGCGTTCAATTTTTAAGTAGCAAATAGAACAGTTCTCCCGTTCCATTAATCACTCCTGCTCGATCGCCGGCTTGTGGGCCAGTTCCCATAAAGATATCCACGCGACCTGCCCCCTTAATCGCACTGCCAGTGTCTTGATCGAGCACATAGCGATTTACCATCTTGGATTCGAGTTGACCTGTAGAATTCGGATAGGGGATCGGGGCATGAATTAAGGCCAATGCTCCTGGTGGCATGAGAGATTTATCGGTTGCGATCGAGCGTTCAGCCGTTACTGGTACACCAATACTCCCGGTAGCAGCAGCTCCGTTGGTTTCCTTAAAGAAAACAAAGCTTTTATTACGGGGTAAATATTGATCGAGCTCTTGTGTGTGTGTGCGGAAGTAGTCGATGAGAACGGGTAGAGTCAACCCTTCTAAGGGTAATTTACCGTCGTTGACCAATTCTCGTCCGATGCTGGCATAAGGATGATTCGTCTTACCTGCGTAGCCTACAGTCATCACCTTCCCATCAGGCAGCCGCAGACGGGCGGAACCTTGGACTTGAACCAGAAATGCTTCTAAGCGATCGCGTAACCAAACCAATTCGCTGCCCCGCAGTCGGCTTTTTGTCCCCAAACCATCTTCCCCTTCGAGTTCAGCACGGGTAGGATGAGGCGACTTCCAGCGAGAGAAGTCAGCAGGGAGTCTGTAAAGGGGATAGCGATATTCCGCAGTGCGTCTGCGACTGGCAGCATAAATGGGTTCAAAGTAGCCAGTGAACAGAACCGTCCCTTGATTATCGTTACCAATCGACTTGTAAAAAACAAACTCGCGCTTGATGGCCGCTTGAAATTCCACAGGCGAACGAGACTGGGTCAAAAGTTGGCGGAAACGGATTAGAGAACGACGGACGCGATCGCGAGTTATCCCCGGTACCGCATACTTTTGGTAAACCTGTGCTGCCTTGGACGAATTGAGATAACGCAGACTATTGTCAATCGACTTTAACAGTGCCTGTTTATCTCCCGGTTGACCCGGACGCCCCCACAACTGCTCATCCAAACCCAATGCTTCCAGATTAACCGAACTGTTTTCCAGGTTAATGGGTTGTAGTGGCAAGTTTACCCGATTCACGTTGGAATTGACGGGTTTGGGTTGCTGCGACACCTTGACTGGAGCCGCATTAGGGTTGACGGTTTGCTGCGGCGCATCAGCAAGGGCTAAACCGTTAGCGGTCAAAAAAGCCATCCCTACACTCAGGGAAAGCCAAGTTAATTTTTTTCGCATACTCATCAAAAACGGTCACACCGGTCAAAGGGTTGAAGGTTAGAAAGTTGAAGGTTGAACTTTGAACTTGCTTTCCTCGGGCTATGCCCTGCGACGTTAACAAATTACCAACTTTCAACCGACCAACTTGCCAACTTTCAACTCTTTTTCGGACTAAGGACTAAAAACGTTCGACGCTTCCAGCGAAGACAGGTTCCACCCGAATCGCTGTGACGCTAGAGGGGCGTACTACCATGTACTCGCCCTGAATGTTTTTGATTGGCACACTGATAAAGTCATTGGAAGTGGCTTTTGGCATGAGTTCGCCACTATACCATTTTTGAAACTCTTGAATTGTCGCAAAACGTACTTCTTCGCGGTGACCACTTGACAAAAGGATATGCACCGCATATTCATCTGGGGTTCTTGGCATGGAAGATTATCCTTAATCTTTCCCCATTATTATCAGGGACTAGGGGGTTGAAAATTACATTCTCAGATCGCTGAATTGCTGGTTAAACCCCATCATGTAAATAAATTAAACCTTTGCAGCAAGGCTTCGAGGATTGAAGGTAAGGTTTGATCCAAGTCTTTTGGTTTCTGAAATAACAACTGCTGGTAATTGGGTAGATCGAACGGAAACTGCCCTGCCAAGTCCTTTCTTTCCATCTTCGCCAGCAAAATCTGCTCTGTACGCTTGACTGTTAAGGCATAGCCAATTTCCACACAAACATTAGGACTGGGGATCGCTATTGACGTATCATCTTTTACAAGATGAGCGATGGGTGTTCCATCCGCAACAAATAGTAGGCTTTTGCGAATTCTACGCATCTGAGTGCTGCTAAGCCGCATGGGTTCACCAGCAGGGCGTCGGGATTCTTCTAATGTGAGGGGTAAACGCGATCGCTTATTGAAGGTTTCCAGTGTCTTAGAGAGGGTTTTACGCAGCGCATCACTAGAGGCGTTGTATTCACTTTGGTAGCTCAAAAAAATGATTGGCTCTAATTGCGCCATCACTTCAAGCTTTGTGAAGTAAATTTCGTGAGAGATCAAGTCGATGTTGGAGACGGCATAGCCTCCACTCCCTTCGATATAAAATTCAACAGTTTCTCCTTCTAGATAGCGCCCAAACCATTCTGAATCTCTGACATCCTGGCTATCATCTAAAAAGTCAGCTCTCAAACCCGACTTGAGCAAGCTATTTTTGCTCAGACGTAAATCATGAGGGCGCTTCTCCAATTGTTTAATTGGTTCGTATTGCTGGAGATACCAGGCTTTGAGTGCAATAATCGCCATGATGTCTTACAGATGCACGGGGTTTCCCGACGCCTGACACTAAAATTCTCGAACTGGAATTTTAGCAGTAAGCGGAGATATCTTCACCACATTCATCGGCCAAATAGCACAAAGCCCGGAAGCGTAGGGCAACGACTTCCTCATACAAGGGATTCAGCTTGCACATTGGCGGAATATGAAATAGGGTACGGCCAAATAGTTTAACATCGCGCTCGAAGGGGCACTGCGCTGGAATCAGTTGACACAGGCGGTGTGCTAGTTCGGGCTTGTTGACTTCTATACATTCAATCCACTGCCTTAGGGGTTTTAGCAGGTCAAGATTTTTCTTGGTTCTGAAGGATTGGGGTGGAGTTGTATGCGTTGAGGATGCGTTCGCTGGATGCATCCAGATTGAACTTGTACTCGCTAGATTTTGTGCTGTATGCTCGAATACATTCATATTTCCTTTCCTGTCTTCGGAAAAAGCTCACCTTAGATCGCCTGTAATTTACCTACAACCGCTCAGGCTCTCATACCGGATAAATTCCGGTACCTTTTAGGGTGACTTGCCACAATTGAGCAGGGTTCCTAGTCGCTGAGAAGAGCAAAGCGTTTGCCTCTATTACAGGTGTCTTGGTTCTGGGTGGTCTGACCCTCGTCAATTTGGCTAGGGTCTATAGGCTGCCTAAATTAGCAGCTAATTTCAAAACAGGATTTATCAGGTGTAATTAATCAACAACAGCAAGAGCAATGAGTAAAAAAGCTTATTGGATAGCGGTAAATTAGAATCAGGGATTTATCAAGATTTTGTAAGCCAGACGGCTTGCTATTGATATGTTCGCTGAACGAGAAAAAGCTTACCTGCGTAATATTACTGAACTTTAATTAAGTCTGACCTCTAGGTTAGGTCAGTAACAACACTTAACAGTCTAACCGATAAATCTCGGAAACAACATAGTAAAAAAGACTGACTTTCACACTGAAGTTTTTTTCGTGCGAGTCAGTCTTCTGGGGTATTAAAATCAAGCGTCCCATGACTTTAGGATGAGGCTCAAGGGAAACGAGGAACTCCACAGAGAGACAAAAGGAGAAAAAAGTCCCTTTGCCCTTTTGCTTGGCTCCTTTCCCCTTTAACCTAAGACGCCACTCTAGCTGTTGAGCGTCTGCGTCTGCCTGCTACCTTGACAGGGGGTTCTTCGGGACTTTGTAACAGGAAGACTACTAGAGGACGGCTTTGGAGTTCACGTCGGGCTAAGCGCTGAAGGTCGCCTTCAATTTGTACACGCAAACCTGCCCAGTCGATATCTGTCTCGTTGCCATCAAAAGACTTGGCAAAGTCTGTCCAGCGATCGCTTAAAGTTCGTTCAATGGTCTTAATCACCAATTGTTCTAGGAGAGATTTCTCTACTGTCGAAACCACCCCTCGCAGGTGAATTTCTGGCTTAGCCAGCAGTTTGCCCTCCCAATCTACGGCGGCGGCTACAGTGACGACACCATCTTCTGCCAGTTGCTGGCGTTCTTTGAGTACGTTATCGTGTACGATTCCGCAGCGATCAACTAGTTCCAATCCCGATGGAACTGTACCTGTGATACCAATGCTATCTTCTGTTACTTCTACGATATTCCCATTGTCAATGATCACCGTATTTTCAGGGGGAATACCCATAGCATGGGCCATTTTCGCGTGTTGAACCAACATCCGGTATTCACCGTGAACTGGCACAAAGAACTTGGGTCTAGTGAGGGAAAGCATTAACTTCTGGTCTTCTTGTGCGCCGTGACCGGAAACGTGGATTCCTTTATCGCGACCATAGATGACATTTGCTCCCTGCGTCATCAGCTTATCGATGGTATTGACCACAGCGATGGTATTGCCGGGAATAGGGTTAGCGGAAAACACAACCGTATCGCCCTGTCGGATTTTAATTTGTCGGTGTTCACAGTTAGCAATACGGGTCAGCGCTGCCATCGGTTCGCCTTGAGAACCTGTTGTCAGAATCAATACCTTCTCTGGCGGTAGATTCTGAACCGCGTGCAATGGCTCAAACAAGTTATCGGGACAGTTAATGTAACCGAGATTGCGAGCTTGGGCGATGACGTTGAGCATCGAACGCCCAACAATCGACACAACCCGGTTGTGTTTTTGCGCTAGCTGCAAAATCATATTCACCCGATGGACTGACGAGGCAAATGTCGTCACCAAAAGGCGTCCGGGAGCTTGAGCAAAAACGCGATCGAGATTGGGATAGACGGTACGTTCTGAAGGGGTGTGTCCTGGAACTTCAGCATTGGTCGAATCACTGAGCAGGCAGAGAACTCCTTTTTCTCCGTGTTCTGCCAGTCTCTGGAAATCAAAGCATTCACCATCTACGGGTGTATGGTCGATTTTGAAGTCGCCTGTGTGAATTACCACACCAAGGGGAGTGTGAAGGGCAACTGTAAAGCTATCAGAAATAGAGTGCGTGTTGCGAATAAATTCCACGAAGAACGAAGAACCCACGCGCACCATCTCACGGGGACTCACGCTCTTCAATTTGGTACGGTCTGCAACTCCGGCTTCTTCTAGTTTCCCTTGCAGCAATGCCATCGCCAGACGAGGACCATAAATGACGGGAATATCAAACTGTTTGAGGTGATAAGGAATGCCGCCTATATGGTCTTCGTGACCGTGGGTGACAATCATTGCCTTAATTTTGTGGCGATTTTCCCGCAAATAGGACATGTCAGGCAGAACAATGCTCACCCCATGCATTTCATCGTTGGGGAAAGCTAAGCCTGCATCCAAAATGATAATTTCGTCGTTGAACTCGAAAACACAAGTATTTTTTCCGATTTCATGCAGCCCGCCTAAGGGGATAATTTTTAGGGCAGGTGTTGATTGTTGATTAGTCATTTGCCTCCTTTGAGGTATGTAATTGGATTGAGAAAAAAAATCAGGTCTAAAAGGGAGCGTGGATCGGTTAACTCAGGATGTATAGCTAGCATGCAGCGGCAGACATCATTCAGGACTGAGCCAGTTATCCGTTGAAGGGATAATTACTTCAGTACTCTAATGAAGAGAGAAGATGATGCCTGATCTATATGCTTTCTTGTGATACTTAACCCTTACCCTTCAGTCTCACGAGGGCACCCAATAGTAGAGTAGGGGTAGAAAAGTGACTATTAAGAGTAATTCATAGATATGCCTTATTTTGTTTGGGTTGAAATTTTGTAGTTATATCTGAACTTATTTAAATCAAAGAAAGCTCTTTTAAAACTTCCTCTAACTCGGATTTGAACTCTGTTGGTAGGTCACCTAGAGGAGGACGTGGAGAACCCACTTCCCATCCTTGAAGGTTCAACGCAGCTTTGAGAGGGATAGGATTGGTAGTACAGAAAAGAACTTTAAATAGGGGAAAAAGTTTTAGATGAATTTCCCGTGCCTTGGCTGTTTTTCCAGCTTCATAGGCTTGGATCATCTCTTGTAATGGGTTACCCGCTAGATGACTGGCAACACTGACGACCCCAGACCCTCCAATCGCCAAAATCGCTAGGGTGAATGAATCATCTCCAGAGTAGATCGCAAAATCATCTGGCGTCAAACGCCGAATCTGACTCGCTTGGTCAAAATTACCACTAGCTTCTTTGATGGCGACAATGTTGGGGATTTCCGCTAAGCGAGCAACCGTCTCTGGTAGGAGATTTTGGCTAGTACGACTCGGTACATTGTAGAGCATCAAAGGCAAATCAGGGCAGGATTGCGCGATCGCCTTAAAGTGATGGTACAGTCCTGACTGAGGCGGCTTATTGTAATAAGGAACAACTTGTAACGATCCATCTAATCCTATTTTAGCGGCTTTTTGTGTCGCTGCGATCGCTTCTCGGGTGGAATTTGAACCCGTTCCCGCCATTACTTTGGCTTTGCCTGCTACGGCTTTTTGTACCACTTGAAATAACTGGTATTCTTCATCCCAAGTTAGGGTAGGAGATTCACCGGTTGTACCACAAACCACCAGGGTATCTGTTCCATTTTCCGCCAAATGCACAGCCAATCGCTCAGCAACTTCGTAATTGACGCTGCCATCTTCCTTAAACGGCGTAATCATCGCCGTCAGTACACGTCCAAAATTGACCACCCTCTTTTAATTCCTCCTTGGTCAAAGGTTTGAAGGTTTGTTAGCGAAGCGGGACGTAGTCCAGGGTTGAAGGTTTGTATAGACGTTCCGTCAGAACATCTATACAAGGTTCAAGGTTGAAGGTTGAAATTGAGAGCTTTCAACTTGCTTTCCTGTCAACTTTGAATTCCTCATCTAATGACTAATGAGCAACGGTTGCCGTCGCAGGAGTCAACAACTTTCGGGCTACTAACAACTCCGCAATTTGAACCGCATTTAAGGCAGCCCCTTTCCGAATCTGGTCACCACACAACCAAAGTTCCAAACCACAAGGGTGAGAAAGGTCTTGACGAATTCGACCCACTAAAACTTCGTCACGACCTGAGGCATCCATCGGCATCGGAAAGTAATTGGCTTGCCAATCTTCCACCAGTCGCACACCGGGGGCATTGGTCAACACTTCCCTTGCCTTTTCCACCGACATTGGTTGTGCAAACTCTAGGTTAATCGCTTCTGAGTGGGCACGCAGTACAGGAACCCGTACACAGGTGGCTGAAATTCTTAGCTGAGGAGCGTTAAAGATTTTCCGCGTTTCATTAACCATCTTCATTTCTTCCTCACAGTATCCCATTTCATTAAGTGAGGAGTTATGTGGGAAAAGGTTGAAGGCTAAGGGATAAGGGAAGCTTTCTGTGGTAGGTGCTTCCCCCTGTAAAATTGCTTGGGCCTGAGTTTTAAGTTCTTCCATCGCTCTCATCCCAGCCCCACTCGCTGATTGATAAGTCGCGGCAACAATGCGCTGCACTGGCTGCACTTGATGCAGGGGCCAGACAGCCATTCCCATCAAAATGGTCGTGCAGTTGGGATTAGCAATAATTCCTTGATGCATCCCTGCCGCATCCGGATTGATTTCCGGTACGACTAAGGGCACATTCGGGTCCATCCGAAAGGCACTGGAGTTGTCAATGACAACTGCACCGCTTTCAACGGCTTTGGCCGCCCAAGCTTTTGACGTTGACCCTCCGGCGGATGCCAAAACAATATCAATATTTTCAAATGACTTCTCGGATACTGCCTCTACGGGGATTTGTTCTCCCTTAAACGAAAGGGTACGTCCCGCAGAGCGAGATGAGGCTAAAAGTTTTAAATCTGCCAACGGGAAATGTCGGCTGTCGAGTAATTCTAGGAGTTCTGTACCTACGGCACCCGTTGCGCCCAAAATAGCAACGCGAACTTGAAAAGACAAATTAATTTCCTCCACCTTTAAAAGATAATTTCAACACTGACTGAAGCAAGCTTGGGTCAGTTGTTAATTTTCCTTAAGCTTTTTTTCTGGATGATCTTCCTTATAACTTTAGTTTCGTTTGATCGGAGCGGCAGTTTATAAACGCCTGGAATTTAACGAATACTATTATCTGTCTTATACCTGTCTTAACATGTCTGGGTGGGTTTCTCACAAAATCATCTGATGCTTAGTCAGAGCTTTAATGGGAGCTGTAACTAGACGGGGCTGATTACCGCGTCATGCTCGAAGAGTTGAATAAAGCTTTGCTATCGCTAACACATGCTCCTATGTACTATCATCAGATACGGAAACCACAAGGACTGCTTAGAGATTTGTCTCCAAGCGATCGCGAGGGAAGAACTGCTAGATGCTTGTACTTAACTAGTTGCAACTAGGATACCATGAGAGACCTGCTTTCATCTCTTTCCATAACGACCTCAGATCCAGTATCTCTTGACTGAGCTGTCCTAAATCCTTGAAAAGTCATCATTCAGTTGTCAGCAAACAAAAGCGTCCATGAAAGTTACTCAGGAACCGCTCCCGAAGAGCCAACTCGGTCTGGAAATTGAAATTCCCGCCGAAACGACCAAACAAGTCTATGAAAAGGTCGTACAAAACCTCTCCCGTTCTGCCAACATTCCTGGGTTTCGCAAAGGCAAGGTGCCCCGTCAAGTTTTGCTCCAGCGTTTAGGAGCAAAACGTATTAAAGAAGCCGCGCTCGAAGATTTGGTTCAAGACAGCCTCCAGCAAGCCATCAAGCAAGAATCGATCGAAGCCCTGGGAAACTACAAGCTGATCTCTACCTATGAAGAACTCATCAGTCGATTTCAGCCAGGAGAACCGTTAACCTTTTCGGCATCGGTTGATGTGCCGCCCAAAGTTAACTTAGGGGAATACAGCGGCTTGAGCATTAAAGCGGAGGAAACTCAACCTGATCCGGAAGCTGTAGATAATTTCTTAGAAGCTCGTCGTACCGAACAAGCAACCCTTATCCCTGTAGAATCGCGCCCTGCTCAAATGGGAGATGTGGCAGTGGTTGATTATAGCGGCCGCTTTACGGGTGAAGGAGAACAAGCCCAAGAAATTTCAGGGGCACAAGCCACAGACTTTCAAATTGAGCTGGAGGAAGGACGGTTTCTGGAAGCCATCGTTCAGGGAATTGTGGGAATGAATCCTGGAGAAACAAAAGAAGTTTCTGTCACTTTCCCGGAAGATTACCCCCGAGAAGATTTGGCTAATGAGTCGGCTGTTTTTACCATTACCCTGAAAGAACTCAAGGAAAAAGAGTTACCTGAGCTCGATGACGACTTCGCTCAAGAAGTCAGTGAGAAGGAAACCCTGGCTGAGTTGCGCGAATCGTTAGAACAGCAGTTCCGGGAAAAAGCGGAGCAAGAAACGAAAGCTAGTAAGGAAAAAGCCATATTAGAGGCACTTCTGGAGAAAGTTGAGGTTGACCTTCCTGAAACAATGATTGATCGGGAAGTTCAGACGCTTTTGACCCAAACAGCCATGCAGATGGAAAGCTATGGGATGGATATCCGCAAGCTGTTTAATGCCCAAACTATACCCCAGCTCAAAGAGCGATCGCGCCCCGACGCCATCGCTCGCCTCAAGCAATCCCTCGCCCTTCAAGAAATTGCCCAACGAGAATCGCTCACCGTTACACCAGAGGAACTTGAAGCCAAAATCAAAGAATTAATGGAGCAACTAGATGGGCAAGATGTCGATCCCCAAAGGGTACGGGAAGTCGTCGAGTCCGATTTAATCAAAGAAAAAGCGATCGCATGGATTGAAGAACACGCCACCATTGAACTGGTACCCAAAGGCTCCTTAAAACCAGAAGAACAACAAGAAGCATCAGAAGATACACCAGAAGCAGCGATTTCTTCAACTCAAGCGGAGGGAGAGGGAAGCGAGGCGGCAAGTCAAACTGTTGAGGTGCAAGCGGAGGCAGTTGAATAGTAAGACATTACAAAGTGTGTCCTGAGTCGGCAAGACTAAAAAAGCTCAAGTAGACGTTATGCCAGAGGCGCTTACCTACTTTCAAAAGTGGAGTGTTTAGCGCCTCAGGCAAAGATTACCAATCGTTCCAGCCTCTCAAATAAAATCCTTGATAATGTCCTAAACTAGCTGATAAGGATCATCGGATTTCCTAATCAAGTCGGTTTTGAACGGTCAGTCCTCATGCAGTTGAGGCATAATAGCACTAGAAGAGTACAACAAGGATAGTTATTAAAATTCCTTTTTTGTGCCGGGTGATCAGAGCCCTATGTTTAACTAAAAAAGCCTTAACATCTTTTCTATGATGCAATCCCAGTTCCCTAACTATCAAATTAATAGTTTGAGTTCCTTTGATGTTTACGCCATCAACCCTAGCAACATCATCCCGATGGTGGTAGAGCAATCGGGTTTGGGAGAACGGGCTTTTGATCTCTACTCGCGACTTTTGAAAGAGCGCATTGTTTTTTTAGGGACGCAAGTAGATGATAACGTTGCTGACTTGCTAGTTGCCCAACTCCTCTTTTTAGAGGCAGAAGACCCTGAAAAGGATATTCAGCTGTACATCAACTCACCCGGAGGTTCGGTGACAGCAGGCATGGCTATTTACGATACGATGCAGCAGATTCGTCCGGATGTTGTTACCATATGCTACGGCTTAGCCGCTAGTATGGGAGCGTTTCTGCTTGCAGCAGGTGCTCCAGAAAAAAGGATGGCTCTGCCTAACGCTCGGATCATGATTCATCAACCCTTGGGTGGCGCTCAGGGACAGGCAGTGGATATTGAAATCCAAGCCAAAGAAATTCTTTACCACAAGCGGACGCTGAACGAGTTATTGGCTCATCATACAGGTCAGCCGTTTGAAAAAATAGAAGTGGATACCGAGCGTGACTTTTTCATGTCATCGGCTGAAGCTAAAGATTATGGTCTGATCGACCGGGTCATTACCAGGCAGAACCTTCCTAGCGAAGTAGCTGTCACTCCTATAAAGTAAGAGGCTTCTTATGTCTAAATACGACTCCCATCTAAAATGTTCGTTTTGCGGCAAGTCTCAGGAGCAGGTGCGTAAGCTCATTGCAGGCCCGGGAGTCTACATCTGCGATGAATGCGTTGACCTCTGTAACGAAATTTTAGATGAGGAGTTGCTCGACTCCAGCGCCCCAGCCCCTCAGCCGGTGCCGCCAAGAGAACCCCCCCAAAAGCGCCGTACTCGCGCTGGAAGCTTATCGCTCAATCAGATTCCCAAACCCAGGGAACTGAAAAAATATTTGGATGAACACGTTATCGGTCAAGACGAAGCCAAAAAAGTTCTCTCGGTTGCCGTCTATAACCACTACAAACGTCTGAGTTTTCTCCAATCTAAGGGGGGAAATGGAAAGACAGGAGTTGATGATGCCGTTGAACTGCAAAAGTCCAACATCCTCCTGATGGGACCGACAGGCTGTGGGAAAACACTTCTGGCTCAAACATTAGCCAGTGTCTTGGATGTACCCTTTGCGGTGGCAGATGCTACAACGCTGACGGAAGCGGGTTACGTCGGAGAAGATGTCGAGAATATCCTACTGCGCCTGTTGCAAGTAGCTGATCTAGATGTAGAGGAAGCCCAACGGGGAATTATCTACATTGATGAAATTGACAAGATTGCTCGTAAAAGCGAGAACCCTTCTATTACTAGAGATGTTTCGGGTGAAGGGGTGCAGCAAGCATTATTGAAAATGCTAGAAGGGACAGTTGCGAATGTACCGCCCCAAGGAGGCCGGAAGCATCCCTATCAAGACTGCATTCAGATTGACACGAGTAACATTTTATTTATTTGCGGTGGCGCATTTGTCGGGTTGGAAAAAGTTGTAGAGCAACGCATTGGTAAGCGCTCTATTGGTTTTATTCAGCCGGGAGAGGGTCAATCAAAAGACAAGCGTACAGCCGATATTCTGCAACACTTAGAACCCGATGACTTGGTGAAGTTTGGCATGATTCCAGAGTTCATTGGTCGTGTACCCGTGGTTGCTGTGGTTGATCCGCTAGATGAAGAAGCGCTGATGGAAATTTTGACGGAACCTCGCAATGCATTGGTGAAGCAGTATCAGAAACTACTGCGAATGGACAATGTACAATTGGAGTTTAAACCCGATGCCGTCCGCGCGATCGCACAGGAAGCTTACCGTCGTAAAACCGGAGCAAGGGCACTGCGCGGGATCGTAGAAGAATTAATGCTGGATGTCATGTACGAGTTGCCCTCCCGCAAGGATGTCACTCGCTGTGTGATTACGAGAGAGATGGTAGAGAAGCGATCAACGGCAGAACTATTGATCCATCCATCGTCTCTACCCAAACCGGAATCTGCTTAAGGGAAGGAATTAGATTAGGGAATTTGGCCTCGTGATCAGCTTCTACCCAAAATTATGAATTGTAAATTATGAATTATGAAATAATTTGCAATTTATATAGGTTGAAGCCCCCACTAAAAAATTAATGGTTGACATTTAGGGAGAATCGTAGTTTTCTTCTAAAATCATGAATGCTTAATTCATAATTGGTGCATTCATGATTCATAATTTAACTAGCCTAAAATACCTTGTATCAATAGCAAAAACTCTTTTGAAATGCCTCTGATTAAAGTTCGTGGCGTTGAGCATTACTACGAATGGATACGCCAATCGGCAAGCGATAAAGAAAAACCTGTTTTAGTCTTCGTTCATGGCTGGGGTGGCTCTGCTCGTTACTGGGACACAACTGCTAATACCCTATCTGATACCTTTAACTGTCTGCTCTACGATATGAGAGGGTTTGGTCGGTCAAAGTTACCTCAAGAACCGATAGAACTGCTCTATGAAATGGAGGAATATGCTGAAGATTTAGTTGCGTTATTAGATGTTCTAGAACTAAATCGTGTCTACATCAATGCTCATTCCATGGGAGCATCAGCTGCTGTCATGTTTCTGAACCGTTATCCAGAGCGAGTGGAACGGGCAATCTTAACCTGTAGCGGCATTTTTGAGTACGACGAGAAATCGTTTGCTGCTTTCCATAAATTTGGCAGCTACGTCGTGAAGTTCCGCCCTCGTTGGTTTTTGAGCATTCCCTTCGCTGGTACGCTGTTCATGCAGCGATTTTTGCATCGTCCGTTGCCTGCGACTATCAGTCGTGCATTTTTAGAAGATTTTATCGAGGCAGATTACAAGGCAGCTTTGGGTACGATGTTGACTTCGGTGAGTAAGTATGCAGCCCAAGTGATGCCCCAAGAATTTGCTCGGCTCAGTGTGCCAACTTTATTGATTTCTGGTGAATACGATAAGATTATCCCCGCAGAGCTAGGGCGTCGGGCGGCTCAGCTCAGTGACAAAGTGGAATACTTTGAAATTCCTGGTACGGCGCATTTCCCCATGCTAGAAAGACCAGAAATTTACTTGGAGCGAGTACGGGAGTTTTTGGGGATCGGCACCCCAGCAAGCATTTGAAAATAGAAGGAGAAAAAGGAAACCCCCAGCCTGTTAGAGCCAATGGTTTGAATCAGGGTGCATCTACCACTTCTTTCTTCCAGCAGTTGGGGTCATCCTCCGGATAGATTTTCAAAAATAAGTAGGTGGGCATTAATATTTGTCGTTAAGGCAAGGCAGAAGGCAGAAGGCAGAACGGAAGAGGGTTTTAGACTCTTAACATTTTTTGACATACTTGCATTTATTTGTGCCTACCTACTTATCTCTGTAGGCTGCACCAAAAATTATGAATTGTAAATTATGAATTATGAAATAATTTGCAATTTATATGAGTTTGAATCCCCCACTAAAAAATTAGTGGTTTACAGTTAGAAAGGCTTGATATTTCTGTCTATAAGCCTGAATGCTTCATAATTGGTGCTTCCATAATTCATAAATTAAAACATAAGTGAGTTCGGCAGAATTCCAATGCGACAGAGAAATCACTGGTTTGTTGAGGATAGTTAACAGCAGGACGGGAAATAATGATTAGTGGGATACCCGTTTCAGCTGCAACGACTCGCTTGATATTTTCTCCCCCAGCAGTGCCCGATGCTTTAGTCACTACAAGAGATATATCCCAATGATGCCAGAGTGCCTTTTCTAATTCAGTGGTTACGGGAGGACGAAGGGCAATGAGTCGATCTGAAGTAAAGCCAGCAGTTATAGCAGCTTCAAGGGACGCCACGGAGGGAAGAATCCGGGCAAATAGGGTTGAGCGTTCTTGCCAGGGTTGAAATAGTGGTAAGGCTTTGTAACCGACAGTAAGGAGGACTCGTTGCTGGAAAAGGTAGTCATCCGTTAGCAAAGCTTCAAAGTTTTCTAGGGTAATAACTGGGGCGGTTGGGTTGTTAGCCTCTACAGCAGGACGCTCAAAACGCAGGTAGGGAATTCGCTGCCTAGTTGCTGTAGCGATCGCAATTTGGGAAATTTCCACTGCATAAGGATGAGAGGCATCAAGAATCGCAGCGATTCGCTGTTGTTGGACAAATCTCGCTATCTGAGTGGCATCTAGACAACCGACCTGAACCTGTATTTTTGGCACTTGAGGATACAGTTTTTTCGCTGCCGCTGTTGTCACAGTCACAATACAGGGGAGACCCAAAGATGCGATCGCCTGCGCTAGAGCGGCACTTTCAGTTGTACCGCCAATTAACCAAAGGCGATCGCCAGGATCTAGCAATAGCCTGCTAAGGAAAGCCAGCTATAGGTCATGCTTAACCTTTTAAGGCTTTAGTAAAGTTTCTGCGGTAAGACTTATTCGCAATAATCAAAGCTGGCCACAACAGTGATAACGTAATCCGGTTGGGCAAACTACGGCTGAAGTTAGTTCGCTCAAACCCTTTCCAAAACTTCCAGACCCCGTACCCATAAATTCCCAACAAAACCAAAACAATTAGTTTCATCTTGCATTCAACCCCTATGACAATTGACTGATTTCACCTCGTCATGGCTTTTTCAATGCCAATGTCCGCCTCCCTCAATCTTGCTACCTTAGCTCTGAGAGCTTGCATTTGCAGGAACCGACAACTTACTCACTCACACTAGACGAGAGACTGCCCAATTGATTCCCACTCTAGGTCAAAGCCGCATTGATCCAGTTCTAGTCTATCTGGATAACCCTTACAGCGTCACGCACCAGAAAAGTAGCTCTAAAACAGTATCCTGTGCTACCGCTTTTCATGAGAGTACTGCAACAATCAACAACAAATCTTTAACTTCCATCTATGCAGTAGCTGACGAGCATGTATTGCTGATGAGGGATGCGTGAAAATCAATTCACAAGTAAAATGCACTTGTCAAGAGAAAAAATCACTAGACTCAGATCGAGTCCCATCTTGTGGAAGGGTAACCTAAATTTCACCATAATAAGAGACTATTAGAAATAGGTAACAAAACTTAAATCCCACGAGATTACACCGTAAAGCGCGCTTTCTTAGGAGGACTTATGCGAGCAGTGCTGATGGCAGGCGGTTCTGGAACACGTCTGAGGCCGCTGACCTGCGATCTTCCCAAGCCGATGGTTCCGATCCTCAATCGACCCATCGCTGAACATATAATCAACCTGCTCAAACGGCATCAAATCACTGAAGTTGTAGCTACGCTGCACTATCTCCCGGATGTCATGCGAGACTACTTCCAAGACGGCAGTGATTTTGGTGTGCAAATGACGTATGCCGTAGAGGAAGACCAGCCTCTAGGCACTGCAGGTTGTGTCAAAAATATTGCAGAATTACTCGATGACACCTTTTTGGTCATCAGTGGCGATAGTATTACGGACTTTGATTTGAGTGCCGCGATTGAATTTCATAAAAGCAGGAATTCAAAAGCGACAATTGTCTTAACCCGCGTTCCCAATCCGATTGAGTTTGGAGTCGTGATTACAGACGACCAAATGCGGATTCGCCGGTTTTTAGAAAAACCTTCCACTAGCGAAATTTTTTCGGATACGGTCAATACCGGTACCTACATTTTAGACCCCTCGGTACTAGATTACCTGCCAGTTAATAAGGAATCTGACTTTTCAAAAGACCTGTTCCCTTTGTTACTGCAAAAAGGTGAGCCAATGTATGGCTACATTGCAGAGGGCTACTGGTGTGATGTTGGTCACCTAGATGCCTACCGGGAATCGCAGTACGATGCTTTACACCAAAAAGTGAAGCTGGACTATGATTACGAGGAAATCAAGCCCGGATTATGGGTAGGTCAGAACACCTACATTGACCCGACCGCCAAGATTGAAACCCCTGCTCTGATTGGCAGTAACTGCCGCATTGGACCAAGGGTGACCATCGAAGCAGGAACCGTTATTGGCGATAATGTGACCGTTGGTGCGGATGCTGACTTGAAACGACCCATTCTTTGGAATGGAGCCATTATCGGAGAAGAAGCCCATCTGCGTGCTTGTGTGATTTCTAGAGGGACGAGAGTTGATCGTCGCTCTCACGTCTTGGAAGGGGCTGTAGTCGGTTCCCTATCCACAGTCGGGGAAGAAGCACAAGTGAGTCCGGGTGTACGGGTTTGGCCAAGCAAAGTCATTGAATCGGGAGCAACTCTCAATATTAATTTGATTTGGGGGAACACTGCTCAGCGCAATCTATTTGGTCAGCGCGGCGTTCAAGGGTTGGCAAATATTGATATTACCCCAGAATTTGCCGTTAAGTTGGGAGCCGCTTATGGTTCTACCTTAAAACCGGGTGCACAAGTGGCGATATCTCGCGATCAGCGGAGTATTTCTCGCATGGTGTCGCGGGCTTTAATTGCCGGTTTAATGTCTGTCGGGGTTAATGTCCAGAACTTGGAGGCAACCGCAATTCCGATTACTCGCATGGTAGTGCCCAATATTGGAGTAGCGGGTGGTATTCATGTGCGGGTACATCCAGACCGTCCTGATTTTATTCTCATCGAATTTTTTGACTCGCAAGGAATCAACATTTCCAAGGCGAAAGAGAAGAAAATTGAGGGAGCATACTTCAAGGAGGACTTGCGGCGATCGCAAATCCATGAAATCGGTAATGTGGCATACCCCAGCCAAGTCATTGACCGTTACAGTACAGGCTTTGAGAAGCATTTGAACATTGAGGCAATTCGCCACAGCGGGTCAAAAGTCGTTATTGACTACGCTTACTCAGTTTCCGGTGCTGTGCTTCCACAATTACTCGCTAAGTTTGGTTGTGATGCGGTCGTCCTTAATGCCAGCTTGAACCAAACGTCTGTCGCTGGTCATGAAAAAGAGGGCTTGCTGACTCAGTTGGGTCATGTGGTGGAAGCCCTCAGAGCTAATTTTGGCGTCCAGGTATCCGCCAATGGAGAACAATTGACCTTGGTGGATGAATCGGGGCTACCGATTCGGGGTGAGATGTTGACCGCATTGATGACAAGCATCATGCTGACAGCCCATCCCAGAAGTACTGTGGTGGTACCCGTCCATGCATCTAGCGCTGTTGAACAAATTGCCCGTCGTCATGATGGCAAAGTGATTCGGACTAAAGCGAATCCAACTGCTTTGATGGAAGCGTCTCAAGCCAATCCAAATGTGGTCTTGGGGGGCAGTGGAGAAATGGGTTTTATTTTCCCCCAACTCCATCCCGGCTTTGATGCAATGTTCTGCATTGCTAAGATGATTGAGATGCTGACAGTGCAGGAGCGATCGCTCGGACAAATTCGCACCGATCTTCCTCGTGTTTGCCACAAAGCCTACACAGTACGCTGTCCTTGGACAGTAAAGGGTGCCCTCATGCGCCATCTTGTAGAAACTCATCCCAATGAGAATTTAGAACTAATCGATGGGGTGAAAATTGTCAACCACCAAACAGATAGTTGGGTGTTGATTTTACCCGATGCGGGTGAGCCGTTGGTTCATGTCTTTGGCAACAGCGATGACCGAGATTGGGTCGATGAAAGCTTGAGAAAGTATCGCAGCTACGTCCAAGAGTTCGTCGAACACGAGCAAGGTACTGTAGAAGCTCCCAAAGCTGAAGTCATGACATCTTAGTAGTTGCATTGAGCCTATCCTGTTCGCTTTCAATTGAGCAGGATAGGGCTTACTGTAGGGTGGGCATTGCCCACCTAGCTCCTAGACGTACTCATCTAAACGAGAACTGGGGGTAAGTTCTGAGAGGGGTGAAGGAAGAGATCCTCTTTCCCCACCAATTTGGTACATTTGTACTATTATATTAAACGAGGAGGACGTTGAAAGTTTTCACGGACTCCTTTATCTTTTTGTTTACCTGCTACTCCTGGAATCAGCGAGACTGTTATTATCACTTACCGTGCGATCGCACAACAGAAAGCGCTTTTTCGAGCAAGCAGCTCAATATACTAAGAGTATCTAAGAGATTTGAACCGATGAATAGCTGCATTTTAATGGCACAAATCATTCAAAATCCAGAACTCCGTTACACAGCGGATAATCAAACGCCCATTGCTCAGATGCTGGTTGAGTTTCCCAGCCAACGCTCTGAAGAACCTTCCTCAAGGCTCAAAGTGGTAGGTTGGGGGAATTTAGCCAATGAAATTCAAGAGAAGTATTCAATAGGCGATTTCATAGTGATTGAAGGGCGCTTAACCATGAATACCATTGATCGATCAGAAGGGTTCAAAGAAAAACGCGCCGAGTTAACTGCTTCCCGCATTTATAAACTGGGAAATGATACAGTTTTTGAGCCTCATGTTGCTGCACCTGCCTCAACAGTTGAAGCTTCAGTACCAGCCCCTTCCCCAAGAGCTAACAATGTTGTTGTTCCCCTAAGGTCACATCGACAATCAGCACCAATGCCTAATGCCAGCGAGTTGGACAGCGATTACGCATCTCCAGCCCCTGAACCAGCATTTGAAACCCCAACAATTCGGACATCAACTGCTACAACTCCAGAAAGCCAAGCTGATTTAGATGATATTCCCTTTTAAAACAACTTCAAGGGAAGCGTCATGATGGATTCGCCGCTACCGAAAAGGAAAATAGCTTTTCTTCCCCGACGCCCTATTTTCATAGGAAAACCCTAAGAGGCCTCACATCCGTTATGGATGGAAGAAACTCATGCTCCCCTGTGAGTTTTTTGAAAAGATACGATAAACTACGCTAACCCCAAATTCCTGAAAATCCCTATCCTTCTACCTATTATCAAGGAAAGGATTTAGGGAGCTAAGCAACACTAGGCTTGCTCAACCCACACTTAGGTATACTTTCATACTCATCAGGGAAGATAACACTGGGGTCATCTAACAAAGCTTCATCTTCAAAGATGACGCCTAAAAACCCATACCTAGCACAAGTGTCGTGGCGGTTGTGGTACTGCATGTCAGGATGTTCACCATTATATTCTACCCTCCAAACCTGCTCACCCAATTCCTCTTCTAGTTCCCAGTCCCGAACAGGAGTGGGTATCAACCAATCTATTTCTGCTAAATCGAACATTGGGATTTGGTTGCAGTAAAAAACTTCGATTCCCATACTCAACCTCCCAGTAAAGATAGATGCAACCCATTCATCATTATGAATTCTCCTCGACGGTAAAACAGAAAAGTGTTTAAGGTTCCTTCTTTGTCTGGGAACCCAGTCTCCTTGAGCCAAGTCAAGTAAGTCCTAAACATCCCCCTTCAAGGCGCAACAAGTTATCCCCTGTAGCCTACTCACAGGTATTGTGCCCAACATACTCAGATTTGGGTAACCAATAATCGAACTCGCCTGACTTGTCAAGGGGCAGGGGTCAACAGAGGTCGAATTTTATAGAGTAGCGAACTAATCTAATCTGAATTCCCAGTCGAAAAAATCTCTCTCTCGGCAGAATCCAACTCACAAACATTTATCCTGACTGTCCATATCTCCCATTTCCCTCCTGCTTCCAGAGCATCTCTCGGGTAACTCCGAGAAATTGCGGAGATAGACAATAACTTTATAGCTCTGATTTACGAGGATTCACGGTTCTCTTTTCGTCTATGAAGCCAGTATCTTCAAAGATGTAACATAATCATTTCTGTCGATGTTAGCCCCAGCTTGCCTCCTACCCGGTGCACTTCCTGACTTATTCGCTCAAGTCAGCTATTCTGGCAAAATTACACTGGCTGATCGCTATGGACTAATGGCAGCCTTGTTAGAGGAGTCAATCAGTGAAGAAGATAGAGAGTTGATTGACCGAATTCTGCGTGCTGTACTCCGAAGACGCCTGAAAGTCGTCGATGAGCTTTCATCGGTGTTCACCCTACAAATATACAATTTAGATACAAAAATCCAAGCTTTGTTTCTTCGGTGCTGCGCTTAATGCTTGTAAGCTGTTATGCCAAACAGAGTCACTGGTTAACGCTAGTGCAAGAAAGCTCCAAGGCAGGAGGCAGAGGCTAGAAGGCAGAAGGTCAAAATGCTTGTACTTTTTACTTTTGGCTCTGTTGTTCACGGGTCACTTATTTCCGCCATGATGCTACTCCTGAGGTGACCTCAGTGAGTATTTTTATTTAATTGCAATAATTTATAAATTACATTAATTTTATTAATATCTGTCTGGTTCTCGTGTCAACAAGAAGTCATGTTTCAACTGCTACGCCCATTAGTACAGGCTATCCAGCCTTATTTGGTGCCGATTTGCTTTTGCTTGAGTTGGGGATTACTCCTACTTTTGGGCTTAACTGTGTGGTCTGCCATCAGAGCCAGTGTAGCTACGGCTCAACAAATGCATCAAATCCCCTGTAGCGGTTGTCAGTTTTTCACAGCAGATTATCGCCTCAAGTGTACGGTGAATCCTTCCATAGCGAATACAGAAGCAGCTATTCACTGTACTGACTACTGCCCAAACAATAATCGGTACAGTATTACCTAAAAACTTCTATACAATTAGTTATTTACCTTGTCGCTCCAGCAGGGAATAATACCCAACTCTCAAATCTGGCTCTAGGCGCTGTGAATGCAAAAACCCAGCCCTTAACACATTCAGTGGGGCTGGGTAGTTCATGACTTGAGTTTATGCTGTGGCGATCGCTTCTGTTCAGCCAACCTCAAGGCTATAAGGGCTATACTCTTGGGCCGGCATGAGCTGCCAACTTCCATCGCCAACTAGGTGCAAGACATGCTGGTGATAATGTAGCAAAGTGGGGCGATGACCAACACTAACAAAAGTAGTTCCTGTCTCCTTGAGTAACTGATAGAGACGTTTTTCGTTACCCACATCTAAAGCACTGGTGGATTCATCCAAAATAGCATAGCGAGGTTGAGTGAGAAGCAACCTGGCAAAGGCTAAGCGTTGTTGTTCCCCTAGAGACAAAATATCAGCCCATTCCAATTCCACATCAAACCCTCCCACTCGTTCGGGTAAATTGGCGAGATTGACTTGTGCGAGTGCCTCTTGCAGTTGTGTGTCAGTGATTTGACTGCTGGTATTGGGATACAACAACTGATTGCGTAAATTGCCTAAAAGCATGTAAGGTCGTTGGGGCAAAAACAGCATTTCCTCTGATTTGGGGCGGATAATGCAACCTGTACCTGCATTCCACAATCCTGCGATCGCTCGCATTAACGAACTCTTGCCAGCGCCAGAGGGGCCCACCACCAGGACTCCTTCACCGTGCGGCACCTGAAATGATAGCTCTTTAACTAGGGTTCGTTCATACTGAGGCGTCTCCAATGTAACTTGTTGGAGGGCTAGATAGTCATCTTCCAGAATATTAATAGTTGGTACTCCTATGTGAGGGGCTGCCGCTTGTTTAGAGAGTACTGCTTCAAACGCTCCCAAACGATTAATCTCAGCCGTAAAATTACTCAGCAGCTCAAAACTATTAACTATCAAACCAAGAGCCATCAAAATTGAAACAAAAGCCTCAGACGCTTGGGTTATTTCCCCAAATTCGAGTTGACCAGTGAAGTACCGAGGAGCCAGAAAAAATATAGGTAAGTTGGTAAATATCATTTCGGTTCCTTTTGTAAAAAACATCAGGTTCCGTTGTAAATCAATAGTACTTTTAAAGTTATCAAGCACCTCACCAAATCGCTGCCTGACTGCACCAATCTCACGGTATTCTCCCCGATAAAAAGCAATTGATTCACTATTGTCTCGG
>CBKWLJ010000010.1:0-47686 GCA_966675205.1 uncultured bacterium | reverse complement strand
TTTCCTTACATCTCGAAGCGTTCTATCAAATTCGGGTAACTGATAATATCTACATCACCCCAGGAGTAGTCTGGATAACCGCTCCCGGTTCGTTTGCAAGCAACTCTGACCTCGTGATTGGCACGATCAGAACTACGTTTAGTTTCTAAACTGTTACCCGAGAAAGGCTAACAAAAGCGAAATACTTGATTGATCTAGCGCTTCCTCTTTCCCTTTCCCTTGGTCTTTTTCCTTTAGTATTGAGCGTTGGGTTTCCTGAGTGATTAATTCCTCTACCCAATCCTGACACTCATGAAACGCAGCTATCCAATTGTAGCCATACAAACCTATCCAAAAGTTGCTATGTCTTCGGCGAGTTCTGCGGGTCTCCTTTTGGCGACAAATATAGGAAGATTTACCTCCAGTTGAGGTGTGTTGACCCTGCAACCAAGCAGCGGACATAGCGAGAGCAATTAACAAAACTAGACGGACTAATCTATCCGATGAGGCTTGTGAACCTTCTAGATTATAGCCGCCCGTTTTACAATCTTTAAACATCGCCTCGATTCCAAAGCGCTTGCCATAGATTTTTACAGCCGTTTCACAATCGGGTAAATTCCTTAAAAGATACCAAGGTGATTGTTCTTGTTTTCCTTCATATTTTCTCTTCCAATAAATCGCTAAATTCAACCGACCAAATCCTTTTTTCTGAGTCAAATTAATATTCGCTAAGAATTGTTTCGTGCCTGGAGATATCTCTACCTGAGACAGCGGCTTAAATTTTTGTCGATTTTGTGCCTATTTGTCGAGCCATTATCTGTTGTATTAAGGGAAACCATAGCAGAACTACACTTAATCTTTTCAGGCTTAAAAAACGTTGTATATGGCGACGGCGGCTATTCTGTTGAATGGGTAGAGGCAGCGTTGCTGCCAATCTTTCTACTTTTACTTGTTTTTGGCTTTGCAGCAACCAGACTAACAGCTTCAATGTAATTAGTTGAGACTGACTTAGATACTTTTGTAACTGCGCTTGGTAGAATATTGGTAGCATTTTTGATGGCGGTCTTGTTCTCAATAATAAGACCGTTCTTTTTTCCCATACACTGGGTATGTCTGCTCACCCATCTTGCTTCCCCTGCCTGTTTCATTGTCAAGAAGCTTAGTCTTTGGCGCGGGGGCTTGCCAGGTTAAACCCTCTTGATATCTGGCTTTTGGGGCGCTTGTCGCCCCCTCAAATCTCAGGTATCAGACAAGTCGTATGCGTCCGCAACAGCTTGCCTTCACTCAAATAGCGTGTGTATTTAGGATGGCGAGATAAATTGTTTTTTGGGAAATAGAGGCGATCGAAGTTATTCGCAATGGTTGTGACGGTTGTAGAGCGTATAATTTCGGGATTCGGATAGCCAGTTGCTTTGAGGGCTGCCGCTATGATGTCAACAATCAGATTAATAGCATGGATGCCATTTGCCGGATCGGTAAGATCCGGTTTTAAACGTCCCGGTCGTTCATGGGTCTACCTTTTTGTATTATGTATGTAACATAACAATGCCACTCATGTGCCCCTTCCTCCAGATGAGTGAAATCAAGGGTACCGATTGGGCGATCGCAAAGCATGAGTGCGATCTCTTACATCGATTGGCAGAACCTTGTTTCTTCCTATCTGCACTAACTTCAAACTCCCTCAAATAGGTCATTCCCCTCCAAAACACCACAAGAAAGCCAGCAAGGCAATAACCAAACTCAAGGAAGAGAAGGGCCTCAGAGAATTTAGAAGGTTGATGGGAACAAGTACAAGAACTTCTGAAAACAGCCAACTGTTGAAAAGCAACAACGTAATCAAGATAATGAGGGGCACGATTCCTCCTAGCTAACTCTATAGGTCAAAGAAACACAGGTAGACTGATAGGGCAGATCCTTTAGTGTCACGCTCAGACCTGTAACCCGACTCTGTTTCAGCTAAGACAATAGTAGACATTCCCGTCTTTGTTCCGTACTCAACTGGGGAGAGAAAATTGATTCCCAGTCTTTTAAGGAGGGTCTTGGTGATGCTGCAGTTATACAGTAAAGTTGCGATCGCTTTGATAGTAGCGTTGAGCGCAACACCCGCTTTCTCGCAAATAGCAAATTTTGGTGAATGGAAACTATCACCGGGTTTCCCCCCAGAAGCAGGACAAGCTTCCGGTCGCACAGGGGGGGCTTACTCTTTGTCATCGATCGCTAACAAAGATCGGAATAATAACGCCTGTATTGGCTATGGGGCCCAAACTCCCGACCATATCATGGTATTGGAGGGCAACTTCCCGAAACTCACTGTACAAGTTAATACTGCCAAGAAAGACACAACCTTAGTGATTAAAGGGCCCAATAACTTGATTCTCTGTGGCGACGATACAGGGTCAAGCAAAGATGCTAGTGTACAAGCTACCAACTTGCCACCAGGGAAATACCAAGTATGGGTTGGTGCTATCCAGGAAGGTCAGCGCTGGAATTACACCCTGACTGCGAGACAGTAGGCAGGGTGGAAGCTAAGATAGTTTTAAGTTAGTTTTACCATTATATATTTGGGTAACTCTCTGTGCTATCTACGCTGATTGCTGACTTCCGGATCATCTTCGAGCGTGACCCAGCCGCCCGTAACTGGCTGGAGGTTTTGTTCTGCTATCCCGGTTTACAGGCATTACTGTTTCACCGCATTTGCCACTGGTTGTTTACTCTCGGAACTCCCTTCATTCCGAGAGCTATCTCTCAGTTTTCTCGTTTTTTAACCGGTATTGAAATTCATCCTGGTGCCCAGATTGGAAAAGGTGTTTTCATTGACCACGGTATGGGCGTAGTCATTGGAGAAACGGCTATTGTTGGAGATTATGCCCTGATTTACCAAGGCGTCACTTTAGGCGGTACAGGTAAAGAATGTGGCAAGCGACATCCTACTCTGGGAGAAAATGTTGTTGTTGGTGCTGGTGCTAAGGTTCTGGGCAATATCCAAGTTGGGAATAATGTCCGCATTGGAGCGGGTTCAGTTGTGCTGCGAGATGTTCCTTCAGATTGTACCGTCGTGGGTATCCCCGGTCGGATTATCTATCGTTCTGGCGTTCGGGTTAACCCGTTAGAGCATGGTAGTCTACCGGATTCAGAAGCAGCAGTTATTCGCGCTTTAGTAGACCGAATTGAGACACTAGAGCAACAACTTCAAAAATTAGCTTGTGAAAAGCCTGAAACGGTATCTCTAGAGCCTGTTCGCTCTAAAGAGCTTGATTCTCTATGCGAACTTGTGGGTGCAGGTAAAAGTTGCCGTATTGGGGACAAAGAGATTCAGCAGTTTTTTGATGGGGCTGGAATTTAACAAAATTATGAATTATGAATTATGAATTATGAAAAAGTCCGAATTTAGGGCGACTTTTCCAGTTTTGGGTAATATCTATAAGCGTTTCTCAACCCTTGTGCAATAACTTTGTTTTTAGGGTTTAAAAATACCTTGAACCTTATTGGATTTTCTGCTTTCCGAGAATTGCTATAGATAAGTAGGAGTTAAATTTTCCTACAGAGGATATTGCCAATAATTCATCATTCAACATTCATAATTCATAATTTACGGATTGACGGCTTGCCTAGACCACTCATCAGGATGGTGCTGCTCGTAAAGCCATCGGTTTTGAGGGTCGCCTCGCAACTCTAAGTGATCGACTCTTATCGGGTCTAATAATAATAAGCAAAAATTTGGTAGTGGCTGTTCTGAACTTGGAGGCGGTGGCGAAAAGGCACCGTCTTTGTTTTCTCTGGCTTCACCAGGATGAGGCCATGCAAATTGTAATCGCGCTGAATCAGAAAGGTCTTGCCAAGTCGCCTGACGGGCTTGTTGGAGCGTTGGGTCGGGATGAGAGACTCCCACTAGGGTTAGCTTGCCAGTTAGACGGAATTGTTCACGAGTGTTGGGGAAGTACCAGCAAACTTCACTCCAAGGCTGATGGTTAATTTGGTCAGCTTTCTCGCTACGAGCATCGGTAATAATTTTCAGTTGATTCGTATCGCCCAGAAATCCACGAAAAACTACAGTACGATTAGCCGGATATCCATCGGGTCGAACGGTTGCCAATTGGAAGTAGCGGGCGTAAGGTAGACTACGGTTTTTGTGGAGTGCACGAGCTAAAAGCGATCGCCAGGGAGCTACAGACATTTTCCAGTAAAAGATTGGGCCCTACAGATGGGGGAGTGAATCCCCTTCTAGTTATAGAGTAGTATTGACTCTCTTGTACTGTGCCGACTGCTTGCCCACTCCCAGCGCTGCCGGGATGTGATCGCATTCGCAAAAGACTACAGCTTTTGCATGGATTTGACGATTATCCTAAATTCAAGTGGTTCAAATTTTTTCAGTGAGAGATTGGGCCCTACAGCTAGGGGAGTGAATCCCCTTCTAGTTATAGGGTAGTATTGACTCTTTGTAGAATTTCAACCACTACATCTCCAGATAGCGAGACTATTTGATCTATGGTTCGAGAACTTGAGCGGAGAAGCCAGACAACGCAGTTTCCTGAAACAGCACCAGCAGCCAATCCGGTATTTTTTAGAACGTACAGCCGCCGTACTTCATCAGAGCGCGAGACGTGGGAGGAAGTATGTGATCGCACCACCAGGGGGCTGAAGCAAGTTGGCAAGCTGACTGACAGTGAAGTCACTTTCCTACACAAGATGATGCTCCAGCTCAAGAGTCTCCCCTCTGGCCGCTGGTTGTGGGTTGGTGGCACAGATTGGATTGAAAAAAGAGAAAATTTCTCAGGCGCTTACAATTGCACTAGCACAAATGTAGTCGATTGGCAAGCTTTTGGTTTGATGATGGATCTGGCGATGATGGGGTGCGGTACGGGGGCTGTCCTTGAACCCAAGTTCATTAACCAACTTCCTGTAATTCGCAATCCTCTCACAGTCAAAATAGAAGGAGAAATTGGTTCTACTCCAGTTCAAGAACGCCGGGAACAGACAGAAATCGAGATCGAAGGAAACCAAGTCACTATTCATGTAGGAGACTCTCGTCAAGGTTGGGTTAAGTCCTATCAAACCCTACTCGAATTATCAACTTCAGAACGGTTCTCAGGAGAAGTCAAGGTAATCATTAATCTCAGCGATGTTCGTCCTGCTGGAGAATCTTTGAAAGGTTTTGGTGGTGTTGCCAACCCTGTAAAATTAGCAGAACTTTATCATCGCTGTGCAGCAATTTTGAATAAGGCTGTAGGACGGCAATTAAACTCAGTAGAATGCTGCCTCTTAATTGATGAAGCCGCTGTCACAATCGTTGCTGGAAATATTCGAAGAAGTGCGGGCATGCGGCAATTTGACGCTGATGATGAACGAGGAGCAACAGCTAAAGATAACCTCTGGCAACAAGATGAAAATGGCAACTGGAGAATTGACCCAGAACGGGATTCTCTTCGCATGGCAAACCATACAAGAGTTTTCCACAAAAAGCCAACATTAGAAGAATGTAGGGCGGCTGTTCAAAAACAATATTTCTCTGGTGAAGGAGCGATTCAATGGGCCGGTGAAGCTGTAGCGAGAGCCAACTGCGATCTCCTAAATACACCTGAACTCAAAGTTGATTTTCTTCAGGCTTATGAACAAGGTGCTGCTAAAACATGGTTGGAGAAAAACTATCCCAATTTGGCTCCTGATGAGCTAGAACATCGATTACACCGTCTGGGATTGAACCCGTGTGGTAGATA
Organism: uncultured bacterium; assembly: GCA_966675205.1. Classification (GTDB taxonomy): domain Bacteria; phylum Cyanobacteriota; class Cyanobacteriia; order Cyanobacteriales; family Coleofasciculaceae; genus JBFLZA01. Next base: position 41,993 of record CBKWLJ010000010.1, on the reverse strand, counting down.
ATTTTGCCTCACGTAAAAAACTCCGCAAAATCGGTAGAAGCTGAGATGCTAATACCGAGGTAAGTAGAGGAATTAAAAAGCCTTTACCACCGTAGAGCGTAGAGGGTGAACCTTGGTTAAATTGTGTCATAACAACAGCTAGCATTTACGCAATAGAGCTCTGAAAGCAATCAGTAAAACAGCGGTGAAAAGACACTATTTGCAGAGACTATAATCCGAGGCAATGCCTCCTACACAATCAGGTGTAGCTCCAAGAGTGCGGAGCTTCCTCAACAGGAAGAAAATGTACGCCGAGCTATAGGGAAGAAAGAACCTGTAGAACTAAAGGATAAAAAGCCTTTAGGGTAACAATTCCTGGAAATTATTGGTACAAACTTCCACTGTAACCTCGCGGAGATTCATCTCAATCTCATTGACCCCCATAATGACAAAGAACAGGAGGAAGCGTTCACTGCGGGCGCTTTATCCGTAGCCGCACTCCTCAATCATCAATTTGTTGAGGAACGTTATCAAACATCACGAGAGTTAGATCCAATCGTCGGTGTCTCTTTCACAGGATTGTTTGACTTCTTCGTGGCTGCTTTTGGTGTTGATTGGTTACGCTGGTGGACTGACGGGCGTCCGGAAACTGAGCAAGGACTGGAGTTTAAGCGCAAAGAACAGGCATATCTCACCCGTTGGCGTGAGATTGTGCATCAGGTGGTTTGGGATTATTGCGATCGCCACGGGTTAAAACGACCCAATCGTTGTACTACAGTGCAACCCTCTGGCACAAAATCCCTCTTGACCGGTGCCTCTCCCGGTTGGCATCCTCCGAAAGCGCAGCGTTTTATTCGCCGGATTACCTTCCGTAAAAACGACCCTGTTGCCTTGGCCTGTATTGATTACGGTTACAACGTGGTTCCCTCTCAATCAGATAAAGATGAGCAAGGAAACTTGTTGAATGATCCCTTCGATCCCCGATGCACGGAATGGTTGGTAGAAATTCCCGTTGCTGTCCCTTGGGCGGATTTACCAGGCGCTGATGAAATTGATATCAGCCAATTTAGCGCGATCGCTCAATTTGACTTCTACATGCAAGTCCAAACCTACTACACGCGCCACAACACCAGCGCCACCATTGAGTTGCGGGATTCGGAAGTCGAACTTTTAGGAACTCGGATTTATGAAGCAATCCGAGACGATAAAGGCTACATTTCCGCCGCTCTGTTAGCACGTTTTGACGATCATCAAACTTTCCCACGCTTGCCGTTTGAACCGATCGATCGCCATCAGTACGAGCAGCTCATGCAACAAGTGGAAACCCGACGCCAAACCGATAATTTCTATCAAGCGCTCAGTCGTTACGATTTAGGAGAATTTGGAGAAGCTGGGCCGGCGGGTTGTGATTCGGATAAGTGCCTGTTCCCCGAACAAAAATCCGTCTAGGTGGGGGAGAACACTTCTAGCTCGAGGATGCTGCTTTCCCGCAACCCACGCTAGGATGCCAGAGGAATCATTCGTGAAGAGAATGCAGGAGTCAGAATACTCCAAGTCAGAATACGTTTAAACGGGAATTCTTACCCCACCTAAAGGTTTACTGCCTCAAGGCAGGGGCTTCTAACCCTCCTGTTATTCATCCGTCTGAGCTGGAACCTCCTAACTCCTAGCTCCTGACTTCTGAATTCTTTTCGGTAATCAATGCATCAATAGCACAAGGAGATACCCCTATGTTTTTAGATGAACTAACACCCCTTGCCAAAGAATTCATGCAGCAGCCTGTTGCCTTTTTGGGCGGATTTTTCTCTGGGGTATTTCGACTCAATCTCTCTGATGACCCGGTTAAAAGTTGGCTGAATGAGCAAACTGGATCTACCACCTATACATCCACTACGACTAGTAGTGAAAATGGTAAAAGTGGCGGTCCACAATCCATTTCGATTGATTAAGACTCAATTTATCTAAATTCCCTGTAAACCTTGGGGTCTGCTGAATAATTGCAGACCCCACTCACTGTCCTATTGGCGCAAATGTGAGATAGATAACTATTGACTAGCAAATCAGTGAGCTATGATAAAACGAAAGTATAAGTTCAGTTCTACCTTTGGTTGAGTTTTTGGGGTCTGGCGATCGCTAAGGGGATTGCGAGTTCTAAAAAGTTTCCCATAGGTTAATCCAGGCAAAAGCTTTGAGCATCTTAATCCTGCCCAAATCTGAAGTCTGAGACTCTGAACTTCAGTTCCCGTTCAGCTGTATCGATCGACATGACCATTTACGTCGGAAACCTGTCTTACCAAGCCACCGAAGAAGACTTGAGAGCAGTCTTTGCCGATTACGGCAATGTGAAGCGAGTCGTGCTGCCCACAGACCGCGAAACAGGTCGGATGCGTGGATTTGCCTTTGTTGAAATGTCAGATGATGCCCAAGAGGACAGTGCCATCTCTGAATTGGATGGGGCTGAATGGATGGGCCGTCAGCTCAGAGTTAATAAAGCCAGACCCCGCGAAGATAATAATCGTAGCTTTGCACGGCGCAACGAGTAGGTTGAAACGTTAGCTACTCTCGGTTCACTCCAGCTTGCTCTAACTCAATAGATATAAGCACAGTGCTGCTTAGACAGTAATCCGACTTAGTCGGTGATTACCTTAACCAGTTTAGCCGAGAAAAGACAAAAAGCGACGAGTGAATGATGACATCACTCGTCATATATCACTAGCAATTAAAAGGAAAAATCAATCTCCTAGACAAATCCCTAAGCCCCTAGCGGTTTTAACCAAGGTGCCCTTGGGATCTACTGCTTGATACTGACCAATTGCTTCAGCAATCGGGACACTTATCACTTGGCGATTTTGCCAAGTCACCATTTGGTCATATTGTCCATTGGCAATGAGATCAACAGCCGCAACACCGAAAGCAGAGGCAATTAAGCGATCAAGAGGGGAAGGAATACCGCCGCGCTGTGTATGCCCTAAAACGGTAACGCGGGTTTCAGCGCCCGTGGCAGCAGAAATGCGGTCAGATAGGTATTGACCAATTCCACCCAATCGACATTCGCCTGAGCGATCACTCCATTGAACCACTTCCCCAGCTTCTGTACAAACCGCTTCTGAGACAATTACAACACAGAAGTGCTGACCTTGCTCTTGACGCTCTTTAATCTTGTGACAAACATTCTCAAGGGTGTAAGGAATTTCCGGAATTAAAATCACATCAGCCCCCCCTGCAATCCCTGCCGAAATTGCAATGTGGCCAGCATCTCGGCCCATGACTTCTAGAATCATCACCCGGTCGTGGCTAGCGGCTGTAAAGTGTAAGCGATCGAGGGCTTCAGTCGCAATATTGACGGCTGTATCAAATCCGATCGAACGCTCTGTGACACCAACGTCATTATCAATAGTCTTGGGAATAGCAACAAAGTTGAGATTGCCTTGCAGAGCAATTTTACGCAGAATTGCTAAACTGCCATCCCCCCCAATACCGATGAGGGCATCGAGACCCAACTGATGATAACCCGCAATGATATCTTCAGAGCGATCGCGTACCGTTCCATCTGGCATGGTAAATGCAAATGGATTTCCCTTATTGGTTGTCCCCAACATGGTGCCACCCATAGCCAGGATTTTATCCACCTTTTCAATATCAAGCGGAAGCGCTTGTGGAGGATGGTTCATCAAACCTTGAGTTGCTCGGAAAATTCCTAGTACCTCCCAGTTGTAACTGCCCACAGCACGGCGCGTTACAGCTCGAATTACCGCATTTAATCCAGCACAGTCTCCCCCGCTCGTGAGAATTCCAATGCGTTTGTGTTCTCCCATGGCTCCTTCTCAACATAAACACTGCCTTGTCCACGCTATTGTGTCCTTAGGAGTACTCCTTTAGGCAAGGAAGATGCTGTAAAGATTTCTACTAAAAATTAAAAATTGCTTTGAATACTTCTCAGTTTTTGCCGAAAGTTCTCACCCATTGCAGTCAAAAGAGGAGGGAAATCCGCTCAGGGAAAGAGCGTAACCAAAATTAATCTACCCCTTACGCTCAAAGGAGCAGAACCCTTTTTTTTCTTCACAGAGCCAGCCGTGGAGAAGGCAAAAATTAAAAATTCGTAATTCGTAATTGATAATTCGTAATTAAAACTATTCCTTTAGGAAATCATAACTTTTTCAGGATTTTCCCCTTCTCCTTTTCCCCACTTAAGGGAAAAGTTAAAAGAGACACAAAAAACCATTCGCCATAACCCTTTACCCCTTCCCCTTGAGCGAAGTGACATTAACTTAAACACTTTAATTCTGTAGTTCGTCTAAAGTTAGAAGACGCAGCCGAAATGCCTCCCTAAGATAGGAAGTAAAGAGAATTACACATTCAGCTACTTTGAGGCGGTTGCTCAGGAAACTGCCTCTAGCCAGAGTGCGTTACTCGATAGGGAGGAGGAAAATTATGGCAGATGCAGATCGGCCTCTAGTTCAGGAACCATCGCTGGATCGTGATTGTACAACACTATCCCGTCACGTTTTACAGCAACTTCAGAGTTTCTCGGCAGAGGCTCAAGATCTCAGTGCGCTGATGACTCGCATTGCCTTGGCAGCCAAGCTGATTGCTCGACGCTTAAGCCGCGCTGGCTTAGTGGAAGGAGTATTAGGTGTTACGGGGGATGTCAATGTGCAGGGGGAATCCGTGAAGAAGATGGATGCCTATGCCAATGATGTGTTTATTTCAGTATTTAAGCAAAGCGGTCTTGTCTGCCGCTTGGCGTCCGAGGAAATGGAAAAACCCTATTACATTCCAGAAAATTGCCCTATTGGACGTTACACTCTGCTCTATGACCCCATTGATGGTTCCTCAAATATAGACATCAACTTAAATATCGGTTCGATTTTTTCGATTCGCAGACAAGAAGGAGATGATCTCGACGGTGAGGCCCATGATCTGCTACAAAACGGACGGAAACAAATCGCGGCTGGATACATCCTCTATGGGCCGAGTACGATGCTGGTGTATTCCATTGGTACAGGTGTGCATTCATTCACCCTTGACCCCAGCTTGGGTGAGTTTATCTTGACCAATGAAGACATCAAGGTACCAGATCACGGACCGATTTATAGCGTGAATGAAGGAAACTTCTGGCAGTGGGAAGAGTCAATCCGGGATTTCATACGCTATGTGCATCGTCATGAAGGGTATACCGCTCGTTATAGTGGAGCATTAGTTGGAGATTTTCACCGCATCTTATCTCAGGGGGGCGTCTTTCTCTATCCCGGCACCTTGAAAAAGCCAGAAGGAAAGTTGCGTCTACTTTATGAAACCGCTCCCCTTGCCTTTTTGATGGAGCAAGCTGGGGGCAGGGCGAGTACAGGAACTCAAGCCCTTTTGGATGTCGTGCCCAAGGCGTTGCACACTCGCACCCCGCTGATTATCGGTAGTCAAGAGGATGTAGCACTGGTTGAATCCTTTATTCAAGAACGGGCACGAGACTATGAAAAAAGTGCAATAGCTCGCTCGTGAGCAAGGGGAATGGAGTTTAAACTGGAACGTTGATAAGTGCCAACGTCTCCTTCCCTTCCCTGCTTTACCCTACAACCTCGGTGTCCGGTTAACTTCCAAAATTTGTAGATTGCTATCAGTAGGAGTTAAGGAATGACAGCTAAAAATCCCATCTTTCAAATTGAAGAGCAGTACGGTCAGAGTATCTGGATGGATAATCTGAGCCGTACTTTGGTTGAGTCTGGCGAACTGAAGCAGCTAATTGAGGAACGAGGAATTGTGGGAATTACCTCGAACCCCGCTATTTTTGAAAAAGCGATCGTAGGAAATGCCATCTATGACGCTGATATTGAAGCGGGTATCCGCGATGGCAAATCCGTTCAAGAGATTTACGAATCCCTGATATTTGATGACATTCGCCATGCCTGCGATATCTTCAAACCGGTTTATGAAGCAACCAATGGACTTGATGGTTACGTCAGTATTGAAGTACCACCGAACATCGCCCTAGATACCCAAAAAACGATAGAAGAAGCCCGACGGTATTACAGCCAGATTGGTCGGGAAAACGTAATGATCAAGATTCCCGGAACACGGGAGGGACTGCCAGCAGTCGAGCAAGTGATTAGTGAAGGAATTAACGTCAACGTCACTTTGCTATTCTCCGTTGATAGTTACGTAGAAACCGCTTGGTCTTACATTCGGGGCTTGGAAAAGCGGGCTGCTGAAGGCAAAGACATTAGCAAGATTGCTTCAGTTGCAAGTTTCTTCCTGAGTCGGATTGATAGTAATATTGACGATCGCATTGACAAAAAACTGGCTCAAGGCGTTGATCGGATTGAGAAAGAAGTTGTATTAAAAACGGTTAAGGGTAAAGTCGCGATCGCTAATGCCAAAATCGCTTACCAGAAGTACAAAGAAATTATCGAAAGCGATCGCTGGAAAGCATTAGCAGAAAAAGGTGCTAAAGTCCAGCGACTGTTGTGGGCAAGCACCGGCACCAAGAACCCTGAATACAGCGACGTGATGTACGTTGATGAGTTGGTTGGTCCTGATACCGTCAATACCCTGCCTCCTAACACCATCGAAGCTTGTGCCGATCATTGTCACCCGGCCAATCGCATTGAAACAGAGGTTGACAAAGCCTACCAGTTAATTGAAAGTCTGAAGGGCCCCGACATCGACATCAATCTGGATGAAGTGATGGACGAACTTCTTGAGGACGGAATTGATAAATTTATCAAGCCCTTTGAGTCCTTAATTTCATCTTTAGAAGACAAAGTCAAACATTTGGCAACCGTGTAAGAGAGTTGAAGGTTGAAGATTCAAAAGTTGCAGGTTAGGAGGTGAATAACTTCTCTAAACTTGTAACTTTTGCTTTCCACCTTGGAGAACTTTCAACCTTCAACCCTCCAACCTACCCCTTTGGGGAACGCTAACAACCCTCCAACCTTTAACCATCTAACTTTCTACCTGTTCGTATGGTGACTCTACTAGAAAATCCTCTGCGTGTCGGATTGCAACAAGAGCGGACACCCGAACCCTTAATTATGGTGATTTTTGGGGCGTCTGGAGACCTGACTCAACGCAAACTTGTACCTGCCATTTACCAACTCAAACGGGAACGACGACTTCCCCCAGAAATGACCATCGTTGGTGTTGCCCGTCGGGACTGGAGTCATGACTACTTTCGGGAACAGATGCGGGAAGGCATTGAGCAATTTTCCGATGGCATAGGCTCTGAGGAAATGTGGGAAGACTTTGCTCAAGGCTTGTACTACTGCTCCGGTGACATTGATAACCCAGAAAGCTATCAAAAGCTCAAAGCCTTCTTAGGAGAATTAGATGGTAAGCGGGGGACAAGGGGAAATCGAGTATTCTACCTGTCCGTTGCTCCTAAATTCTTCCCAGAATCAATCCGACAACTGGGGGCAGCAGAGATGCTGATTGACCCAATGAAGCAGCGCTTGGTGATTGAAAAGCCCTTCGGTACGGATTTGAGTTCTGCTCAAGCCCTCAACCGAGTGGTGCAAAAAGTCTGTAGAGAAGAGCAAGTTTATCGCATTGACCACTATCTGGGCAAAGAAACCGTTCAGAATTTATTGGTCTTCCGCTTTGCCAACGCTATCTTTGAACCCCTGTGGAATCGCCAGTATGTTGACCACATCCAGATTACCGTCGCAGAAACAGTAGGGGTTGAGGATAGAGCGGGTTATTATGAAACCTCCGGGGCACTGCGAGATATGGTGCAGAACCATTTAATGCAGCTATTTTGTCTCACGGCAATGGAGCCGCCTAATTCTTTAGATGCTGATAGTATTCGCACCGAAAAGGTAAAAGTGCTTCAAGCCACTCACCTAGCCGATATTAATAACCTGGAGAATTCAGCAATTCGGGGTCAATATTCAGCGGGTTGGATGAAGGGCAAGCGGGTGCCTGGGTACCGAGAGGAACCAGGAGTCAATCCCAACTCGACAACGGCAACTTATGTGGCGCTGAAGTTGATGATCGATAATTGGCGCTGGAAGGGTGTTCCTTTTTATCTACGCACTGGCAAGCGACTGCCAAAGAAGGTGAGTGAGATTGCCATTCAGTTTCGCGAGGTTCCCTTATTAATTTTCCAATCGGCTGCCCAACAAACCAGCCCCAACATATTAACCATGCGGATTCAGCCGAATGAAGGCATTTCTTTGCGGTTTGAAGCGAAAATGCCCGGTCCCGAATTGCGGACACGCACGGTAAATATGGACTTTAGCTACGGTTCCTCGTTTGGGATGGCAACGGCTGATGCTTATAATCGGCTCTTACTCGACTGTATGTTGGGTGACCAAACCCTGTTTACCCGTGCCGATGAAGTAGAAGAAGCGTGGCGAGTCGTAACACCAGCACTGGCTGCATGGGAGGCTCCAGCCGATCCGGCATCGATTCCCCAGTACGAAGCGGGGACTTGGGAGCCAGGGGAAGCAGAACAACTGATTAATCGCGATGGACGCCGTTGGCGGCGACTGTAAGTTGTTAGGAGCCGTTAAATTGGGAACAATCAAAAACTAACAACTAATAAATAATGGCAACAGCTAAAAATCCAACAACTAACATAAATAACTGATATGGCAATTCAATCTCCTCCTATTGTTTCAATTCAACCGCCCAAAGATGTGTCCTTAGGTGACATTGAGGCGGAACTTCGGCAAATTTGGCAAAGTTATGGTGTGGCAGGGGAAAATGGTGATTTTCCTTCTGCTATACGGGCAACAACATTTACTTTAGTGGTCTATGAACCAGCAGAAACTCAGCAGCTATTAGCAGCACTGGGATATTACACAGGCCCGATTGATGGAATTGTCGGCCCACGAATGTTCGCAGCCCTGAAGGCAGCACAGAAAGTTTATGGACTGCCGAGAACCGGTCGGGCAGACGATGTGACTAAAGCCAAACTCCGCGAGGAATATAACGAAAAATTCAAGCAGGGCGCGACAAGCAATTCAGAGGGAACACAACGCCTACAGTATTCTCCTGATTTAGAAGGCTTTGGCATTGCCGATGCGATCGCAGCTTCTAATCCTTGTCGCATTATCGCTCTTTGTCCGATCGCCGGTGAAGATCGAGGCGTCACCGCTCAGGTATCTGCCTCTTGCCCGATTCAAAAACACGGTCAAAGCACGCTCGTCTGCTGTGAATACATCACACTCACAGGTACTGCTGCCGCCTTAGAACGCATCGGCGGAATTATTTCCGAACTAATGATTGGCGAACTACCAAAGTTTGTGTGGTGGAAGGGAACGCCAGACCCTGAATATGGTCTGTTCAAGCGACTAGCTGCTCAATGCAATAGCATTATTGTGGATTCTAGTTCTTTTACTGATGTGGAGCTAGAAATCTCAGAGATTTACAGCCTTATCGCTCAGGGGATGGCGATGGCTGATCTCAACTGGCGACGCTTGGCAGCTTGGCAAGAATTGACGGCGGAAGCATTCGACCCACCCGAACGCCGTGCAGCGCTTACAGAAGTGGATCGAGTCACCATCGATTATGAAAAAGGCAATGCGGCGCAGGCATTAATGTTCCTAGGATGGCTCGCTTCTCGACTCCAGTGGCGTCCCGTTTCTGCCCAAAGAGAGGGCGGCGATTACGACCTCAAGCGGATTAAATTTGTCTCACCCGATCAACGCCCCATAGAAGCCGAGTTGGCAGGAATTCCTGTCGCTGACGTAGGAGAAATTGCGGGAGACTTGATTAGCTTACGCTTGGGTTCAACGAACCAGCAGGCAGACTGCTGTACCGTGTTGTGTTCAGAAACAACGGGTTGTATGCGGATGGAAGCCGGTGGGGGTGCCCAATCTTGCCGCATCCAACAAGTAACGCCGTTGTTTGACCAAAAAACTGAACAGTTGCTGAGTCAGCAGCTACAACGCTGGGGTCGTGAGATGCTGTACGAAGAGAGTATGGCGGTTACCGCTGACATTTTAAAGTTGAAGGTTGAAGGTTAGAAGGTTAAAAGGTTGAATGTTTGATGAGGTTACAGGTTGCAGGTTATCCTCAAAACGTGGGCTAAGCTTCTCTGCGCTAACAACTTTCAACCTATTAACCTGCAACCTTCAACACTTTAATGGCTTTAGTTATCGCTGGCGAACGCAGTGGGGTGGGTAAAACAACAGTCACACTTGCCCTACTATCGTCTTTATCTCGGCAAAATCGCAAAGTTCAATCCTTCAAAGTCGGGCCGGATTACATCGATCCGATGTTTCATCAGCAAGTAACAGGTCGTCCTTGTCGGAATTTAGACCCGGTGCTGACTTCTGAACCCTATGTTCAACAATGTTTTAGTCGTCACCTTCAGGCAGTAGATTACGCCTTGGTAGAAGGGGTGATGGGGTTGTTTGATGGGGCATCTGGGCGAGAGGATTTCGCGAGTACGGCTCATGTGGCACGGCTTTTGCAATTGCCTGTGTTATTGGTATTAGATTGCAGCAAGTTGTCTCGCTCAGTCGCCGCGATCGCACAGGGATACAGAACCTTTGACCCCAGAATTCAGTTAGCCGGTGTTGTACTTAACCGAGTCGGAAGCGAACGCCACATCATTCTCCTCAAAGACGCCCTCGAACCTTTGCAAATTCCCATTTTAGGAGTACTGCGGCGTCAGGATAATATCAAAATACCCGATCGCCATCTCGGTTTAGTCCCCACAGATGAGCTTTCTCACTTACATCCTTTAATTGACCGACTTGCCGATTTGGGAGACAGTGGCTTTGACTGGGAACGACGAGAAAAAGAGTTGAAAGGTAGAAAGTTAAACGTTGAAAGTTCACAACAAGAGTTGACGTTTGACCTGTTGAACAGTGAGTGTTTTGAGAATAACCTTCAACCTGCCCTTCGGGAACGGCTACTCTTCGAGAACGTCTTCGACGAACGCCGAACAACCTGCAACTCTTCAAACCTTCAACCTTCAACCCCGATTCGGATCGCAATTGCTCGCGATCGCGCTTTTAGCTTCTACTACCAAGACAATCTGGATATCTTGCAAGAATTAGGTGCACAACTAATTCCCTGGAGTCCCCTTACTGATACATCCATACCTTCGGATATTCACGGATTGTACTTAGGTGGTGGTTTTCCTGAAGTTTTTGCCCAACAACTCGCAGAAAATAGTACTGCCCGTGAGGCAGTGCGACAAGCTATCTTGACAGGAATGCCAACTTATGCAGAGTGCGGTGGACTGATGTATTTAGGTGAGCAGATTACCGACTTTGAGGGGCAGCCTTGGCCGATGGTGGGAGTATTGCCGACAACAACGGTGATGGGAAAGCGTCTCACTGTAGGATATCGGCAGGCAACAGCTTTGCAAAACAGCCCATTGTTAGCAGCAGGAACAATTGTTTGGGGGCATGAATTTCATCACTCCCAGCAAACAGCGATGCCTGAAAAACCCTTATTTGAGATGCAAGGATATGACAAGGGCAAGATATCGCATGAAGGCTGGCAAATGCATCAACTACACGCCTCTTATATTCATCTCCACTGGGGAGCGCGTCGAGAAATTCCAGCTCAGTTTCTGCAACAGTGTCAGCAGCTAATTTATGGCAAAAGGCAGAGGGTAGAGGGCAAAGGGCAGAAGGGAAAAGATTGACGGGTCAAGGTTTCAGGGAGATATATTCTCAAGCTTGGACTTGCGTCCAAGCTCCAGGCATTCTTCCGTGATTGTCGAAGCCCCCACTAAGTCGGAGTACGACTGTAGTCGGGGTAGTTCACACTACCCGGTTCTGGCGAATGCACTCTGCATACCAACGAAAACTGGCTTTAGGAATACGTCGTTGTGTACTGTAATCGGTATAAAGAATTCCAAAACGATGCGTGTAACCTCTATTCCACTCAAAGTTATCCATTAAACTCCAGAGGAAATATCCCTTGAGAGGATATCCCTCACTGACAGCGCGATGAGCTGCCCTCAGGTACTGCCTTAAGTACATAATGCGATCGCTATCAATGACTTCACCTTGATCATTTAATTCGTCTTGGGTAACGCAGCCATTCTCACTAATAAATATCGGCAAATCTTTACGCCCTAGTGTGTCACTCACATGACGCACAGCCCAATACATACTTTCAGGCAGGAATTTAATCCAAGTGGCGTGCATCATCGGGTAGCTTTTGGGAAAGTTCAGGACTTCGTACCCCTGTTGATTGTTAGCGGCACGGACATATTTACCCGTGTAAAGATTAATACCAAACCCATCAAGGGGCTGGTGAATCGTCTTCAAATCGCCGTCTTGAATATCCGGTGCATCTGCTCCTAGTTGTTCTAGCAAAATTGGACTGTAGGCACCTGTGAGAGCGGGAAACGTAATTCCTCCATTAAACCAATAGGTATGAAACGCTTTCTGAGCAGCTACTATGTCAGCGGCTGACTCCGTGAGGGGAACCGTTGAACCAACGTCAATTACCAGTGCTACGGAACAGGGACGGGGAGAAGCCGCACGGATAGCTTGACACCCCAAGCCGTGAGCCAGTAAAGCATGGTGAGAGGTTTGCCACACTTGTTTTTGGGAACTGACGCGGGTGCTAGGGGCATTACCGGGTTGATTGTCCACCCCGTAAGCGAGATGGGTGAATTGGGAGATTTCATTCATCGTCATCCAGTGGCTGATGCGATCGCCCAAACGGCTCACCACAGCGGTAGTATAGTCGGCAAAGTCAGAAGCAATTTCCCGACTGCGCCAAGAACCATACCTATCTTCTAGTGCTTGGGGGGAGTCCCAATGGAACAGGGTGGCGTGGGGGGTAATACCGTATTTGTCTAACTCATCAACAAGACGCTTGTAGAAATCAACCCCCTCTTCATTGACTTTTCCTCGACCATCGGGAATGATGCGGGGCCAAGCAATGCTGAAACGGTAGTGCTTGACACCGAGTTCTGCCAGCAACTTAACGTCGCTTTTGTAGCGGTGGTAATGGTCGCAGGCAACAGCAGGGGTACTGCCATCCTTAATCCGTCCAGGGATGGCACTAAACGTATCCCAAACACTCGGTTTACGACCCCCTTCATTAACGGCTCCCTCAATCTGCAAAGCTGAGGTAGCAACAGCCCAGATGAAGGTTTTGGGAAACTGGTAGCTGCTTGCAATATCGTTTTTTTCTGAGCTGACAACGATTGATGAAGCACTAGCAGGGATGGGTTGCTTTGTGAAATTATTTGCGATCGCTACCCACAGAGCGCTTGCTGTTCCACCGACACCAGCCCACCCCAAAAAACCGCGACGATTGATAGACATTCAAATGGCAAATTTTCTATAGTTTCTATCCAAAGTATATTGACAAAATTCACGGAACTCCATCTATATAAAGATAACTAAAGAAGTACTCCTCAATCCCCGATTCATTGCACGAAATCCATCTGTGGATCATGACTAAATTGGCGTTCTCGGAAGTAGGCTAACCGATATACAAGAAGGCGTCTTGGAGCCTGCCATGCACATCGGATTTCTTAACCCTCAGGGCAACTTCGATTCAGCTGATAGTCACATCACGGAACATCCAGATTTTGGGGGTCAACTCGTCTACGTCAAGCAACTCGCCATAGCAATGGCTCAAAAGGGGCACGACGTTGATATCCTTACCCGCCAAATTATTGACCCGGAATGGCCAGAATTTTCCGAGACGTTTGACTTTTATCCAGGTGTGGACAACGTCCGAATTATTCGGTTACCAGCCGGGCCCAATGAATTCTTGCGTAAAGAATTGCTATGGCCTCATTTGGTCAATGATTGGGTGCCCAATATCCTGAAATTTTATCGAGAGCAAGGTGGCTTACCAGACGCCATGACTGCCCATTACGCTGATGGGGGAATTAGCGGTGTTTTAATTGAGGATGAGACAGGTGTACCTTGTACCTTCACGGCTCATTCTCTTGGGGCGCAAAAGATGGACAAACTGGAAGTCACTCCAGAGAATTTGCCCGAAATAGACGAGCAATTCCATTTTAGATACCGCATCATCGCTGAACGCCTAAGCATGAATCGCTCGGCTGTTAATATCACCAGTACGCGCCAGGAACGCTTTGAGCAATACTCTCATCGGGCCTATCGTAATGCAGTGGATGTAGACAATGACAACTGCTTTGCTGTGATTCCACCGGGAGTAGACTTCTCCGTCTTTGGTGCTAATGTGCGATCGCAAAACGAAGACGCAACTTACCAGTTCATTCAGGATAGATTAGCACGGGATATATCTGAATCACGTCGGGACTTGCCTGCGATCGTGGCATCCAGCCGCTTAGCTCCTAAGAAAAATGTAGTAGGCTTGGTGCAAGCTTTCGCCATGAGCCAAACGCTTCAAGAACGCGCCAACTTAGTACTATTAACGGGTGGATTAGACAATCCACTCCGCGAGGAAGCTAACGATGAGCTAGCTGAACAAGCCGTCTTAACACCCATTCGCGAGATAGTACAAGAAAATAACTTGTGGGGAAAAATTTCTGCCTTTGGCTTGTCGGAGCAAGGACAAGAGGCACTAGCTGCAACTTATCGGTTCATGCGTCAACGCGGTTCAGTGTTTGCACTAACTGCACTCTACGAACCTTTTGGACTGGCTCCCTTAGAAGCAGCGGCAGCAGGTTTGCCAGTGGTGGCAACTCAGAACGGAGGCCCTAGTGAAAGCTTGCGAGAGGGAGAAAAGGAAGATGGCGTACTTGTTGATCCAGAAGACCCTGCTGATATTGCGCGGGGTTTGGAACGGTTGATTTGCAATCAACAAGAGTGGGAGTATTTTGCCCAAGCTGGGCAGCAACGTGTGCGGAAGTCTTACACCTGGGAAGCGACGGCTGAAAACTATCTGAATGTGATCGAGCAAATGTTATCTTCACCAAGAGTACGCCGTCCACCTGAAATCCTGGCATTCCATCCCTATTTTCGTAATCCTCAACCGGATACTGATATTTCTTTGGAAGAATTGAGCCGTATCTATTTTGGGTTGCCAGCTTTGAGTCAGGTGTAAAGGATTGCGAGTGCGCTTCTGGGGTGGTGACGGATGCGACGGATGCGATCGCACTTTTCAACCAGCTGAACCATACGCTGCACCTGTTAAGCTTTGCCAGAAATAACCATACCTGAGCAGTACAACTTAGGATGATGAAAGTGAGGGAAGTTTCATGCCGCAATTGCTCCCCATAAAGACCGTTCTCGTCGTCGGCTATCTTCACCAATGCCACGGACGAGTTTCCGGGGAGTACTCTCTAACAGCCGTTGTGTGACAGGAATTTTCTGATGCAGGTCAGGCAGTTCATTAAGAATATATTCGGGAATGTCACCTGTGGGGTAAAGGTCACCCTTTGCGATGAGTTCGACTAAGTTGTAGGCTTTGCTGCGCTCAACGTATTCAACCGCTTTGTCTAGCTGATTGGTATTGATGCAGGCTTTTACGATGTTTTCGTAGAGATCTATATAGTCTTGCACAATCTCTTGACGCCGAGCTTCATTGCTAACCCAGGCGCGTGTCTGCTCAATCACTTCAATAGCAACCCGATAGCCCTCAATCGCTTCTACCCAAAACCCAGCTACGAATGCCTTATCACCCAGATTGGCTCCATATTGAAGGCAATCATAGGGAAAGGTACTGGGTGTACAGACCTCTAGGGCTGCTCGGAAACAGGCAATCGCCAACTCTATCTGACCTTGCTCGTAGTAAGTAAGAGCCAAATTATTTTGAATCATTGCCCAGTCTTGCGGGAAAGAGTCACGGGTATATACCTCCAGAGCAGCATTAAAACAGGAAAGCGCTTGCTCTAAGTTCTCTGCCCGATCTCCTTGAATCCTCTCACGGTAAGCGTTGCCGAGATTGTTTTGCAGTCCAGACCAATCTTCTGGAAAGCGTTCACGGGTATGTTCTTCTAAAGCAGCCTTGTAGCAACGGATTGCCATCTCTAAGTTCTGTGCCTTATCCCCTCGAATCCGCTTACGGTAGGCAGCCCCCAAATTAGTTTGAACCATTGCCCAGTCGTCGGGCAAGTCTTGGCGAGTATATACCTGTAAAGCGTTCTCACAGCAGGCGATTGCTAGTTCCAGATTCTCTGCTCGATCGCCACGAATGCGATCAGAATAAACAGTTGCTAAATTATTTTGGGTTCTAGCCCAATCTTCTGGAAAAGCATCATGGTTGTAGCCTTGCAAGGCAGATAGGAACGCAGCGATCGCTTTTTCCATATTCTCAGCCCAGTCGCCCTTAATCCGGTCACAGTAGGCATTACCTAGATCGTCTTGGATCATAGCCCACTCCTGTGGGGAGACTTCGTGAGTAATGACAGTGGTAACAACTTCGTAGCCAGCAATAGCAATCTCGATATTAGTAGACTGGTTGCCGTGAGGAAACTGCTGAATTAGGTGGCTGAAATTGCCAACAGTTGCTGCTATGCCATAGGCTTGTTCTGGCTCCACTTCCGGTAGAGTGGCAGTTAACCAATCTCGCAGCACATTGGCAAAGTTTTCATCAAGTTTTTCCTGGTTTGCTTCCAGGAGTGCGTACACTTCTTGTGGATCAGCGGCGCTCTCTTCGGTTACTTGCAATACCTCAATTAAGAAATCGAGATACGCCTTAAGTTGCAATTGTTCCAGCAACTCACCGATGATACGCTTAGTGATGTTACCCGTCTGAGCCACTGCTTGCAAAGGTTCCAAGACATCCTCATCTATAGGGAAATCTAACTCCGCTACACCTATCGATCTCAAAGAATCAGCCGCCGTCAGTGTTAACTCATCATCTCCCTCTCGAATCATTTCCAGCAGCAGAGGAACTGCCTGACTTGCCTCCCCCCAATCGAGAATTTCGGCACAGCGCACCTGCCACTGCTTTGAGCGATTTTGCCAAGAAGACTGGAGGGCATTCCAATCCTCTGGTGTCAGTTGTTTAACCAGCTCACAGGCATATAAGCTAGCGTCATCAGCCCAATAGTCGTCTGAGAAATCTTGACTTAAATACGCATCTAGTTCTTGGAAAGTCGTCATAGTACCACCGCCTCAGAAATTTGTGGTCGGAGTGCCGCCAGTCGGGTAAGAAGATGTTACATTTCCCGATGAATCCTTGATTACTTCCCACTCTACGCCATCAACAATCTGCCTATACAAAGTTGAGCCATCCCCTCGCAAGCTTGTTGAAACCGGAGGAGTACTGGCTACTTGATTGGTTACATCGATAATCTTGTCATCACTCCAACTATCTGGTGCTAAGGTAGACTTCTTAATTTTGGAAATGCTACCGTCTGGAAATTGTTTGACCAACTTGACAGTTGTTGTGCCATCTGGGTTATTGCTAATAATATCGACATCAAAATCGGAACGGCTTTTTATTTTGGGTGAGTGTGCGCCTATCAGTTTGTTGGAAATACCACCCGGCGAGTTAGGATTGGGAACTCGCTCTCCGTAGAGAATTTTCTTTCGCATTTAACAAACTGCACCGCATCACACCATCGTCACTATAAACAGACCTTTTGCCAATTGGGAATTACTCCCTGATATATTGCAGGTAGCCCAAAGAGATCGCACCTGCGAACTCATACAATCCCGTCAAATCCCTGCTTCAGTTAAAGCTTGATTCAAATCATTAATTAGCTCTAGTCGTTCAGCCCACTCGGTTAGATATCCGTAGTCCAAGTTTTCTACCTGTACCTTCAATACTCCTAGAACATCACGCCATTGTTTTTCAGAACCCGATCGCTGTCTCCACCGCAACTTATTCAAAATGATATCTTCAGGAGAGGCGAAATAGAGTGCCTCTGCACCAGAAGTCGCAAATATCCGACGACGCTCGAATTTCAGGCGATCGAATTCATCATTTCCAGCTATTAGCAAATCGGCACGGGAAATACTCTCCATTTCAGTAATTTGGAGGGTTCGCATTCGACCAGATTTTACGTCATCGATACCGGGAACGTAGAACCCTGCGTCTGTAAGTGCGGTAACAAGGCGATCAATATCGTCGGGGGAGGTTGCTAATACCAAGTCCAAATCCTGTGTTGTGCGAGGTTCACCGTAAGCAATTGCTGCTACCCCTCCAGTGATGTAATAAGAAATTTCTAACCGTTCAAATATGGAGTGAAGTTTAGCCGCAAGCGATATTGAGTCTTGAATCCACATAGCCTCTGACCCTGTGGGAATATAGTGAGGAGGGCAATACTCTTGCAGCCATGCCTGAGCGATTTTTTGGGCGAATTGCATTCTATCTAGGTACCCAAATTGCTGACGCAGACAATCTAATGAAAGCTGTCGAGCACTACGAGTTAGCGATGCTGCCATCCTTAATCGTTCACCTGCTGTCCGTTGCCGGAGTAAGTGAAACATCAGTAGATCGTTCTCTACACTGGTATCCTCTGACTGGGGACGGTATCCATGTTTGGCAGAGAGTTTCGGTATAGCTGGAATCATCGCGATCGCTCACCCAACCTATTTAACCGGATACTGAGCAAATATAGGATCAAGCTCATTTTTGATTCGCTCACATCAACTGTTTTTGTCGGTATTGTCAGCTTTGTAAGTTACAACTCAGAATAACTCCTCTCAAGGGGTTTGTTTGCGATCGCCTTGACCCTGCCTAAACCGGCCAAGAGTCAGAAATCGACAATCGCCCAACAGGGGGATAGCTAAAAGCTTGAAGTTTTGTTAAATAGATAGTACGTATACTAAACAACGCATGGGCAGTTCTCTTGATTGAGGGATATATCCACCTCAATATTACGTGTTCTAAATAATGACTCCCTTGGCAAATTGTTCGCTTCACCACAACCCCTCATTTAGGAATTCAAAGTAATAAGTACTATCAAAGGCTCAAATCATCGCTCATTAAACAAATACCAATTGCTAATTCTTGCTTCGAGCAGAGGTTATTAGCGTCTGTCCAAAGACAAATTGATTGTAATTTTAGCAGGCAGTTGCGAATGGATTTTGGTGTATCAAAATTAAAGCCAATTCTGCGGGCGTTAGAGTCGAGAAATTATCGCCTCTTCTTTGCAGGACAAGCCATTTCTCTCATTGGCACTTGGATGACCCAAATTGCCACAATTTGGCTGGTTTATAGCCTGACAAACTCCGCTTGGTGGTTAGGAGTTGTTGGATTTTCCAGTCAAATCCCCAGTTTTGCTCTTGCTCCGTTTGGAGGCATTATTGTTGACCGATGGAATCGCCATCGGATTTTAATTGCCACTCAAGTTCTTTCCATGCTCCAGTCTTTAGCGCTAGCTGCTTTGGCGCTAACTGACATCATTAATATTTGGCAGATTATCGGACTCAGTCTTTTTCAAGGATTTATCAGCGCTGTTGATGCACCCGCCCGTCAAGCTTTTGTAGTCGAGATAATCGATAAAAAAGAGAATTTAGGAAATGCGATCGCACTCAATTCCTCCGTGTTCAACGGCGCACGATTAGTTGGCCCGGCGATTGCGGGTTTGCTAATTGCTAGTGTAGGGACAAGTGCATGTTTTCTCATTGAT
The DNA here is from genome assembly GCA_966675205.1 of uncultured bacterium. Taxonomy (GTDB): domain Bacteria; phylum Cyanobacteriota; class Cyanobacteriia; order Cyanobacteriales; family Coleofasciculaceae; genus JBFLZA01. The sequence goes on along the minus strand of CBKWLJ010000010.1, from coordinate 22,573 downwards.
GGATTCAGCTATATCGCCGTCATTGCCGGCCTACTAGCTATGAAGCTCAAACCCAAAGCAAAAACGCCACAAACTGCAAACGTCTGGCAGCGATTAAAAGAAGGATTTAACTATGCCTTTGGCTTCCCTCCCATCCGAGCTATTTTACTTTTGTTAGCCTTATTCAGCTTTATGGGAATGCCCTACACGATTTTAGTTCCTATTTTTGCAACTGAAATTCTTCAGGGTGATGCCCAAACTTTAGGATTTCTCATGGCAGCGGTAGGAGTAGGTGCCTTAACTGGAGGAATTTATCTGAGTTCTCGACAAACTGTAGTGGGTTTGGGCAAAGTGATTGCCTATTCACCTGCTGTCATTGGAACGGGTTTAATTGTCTTCTCATTCTCCCGTGTTTTAGAGTTGTCTCTACTTATGATGTTTGTGATTGGCTTGGGAGCAATTTTGCAAATTGCTTCTAGTAATACTATTTTGCAAACGATAGTAGAAGATGATAAGCGGGGGCGAGTTATGAGCTGGTACACCATGGCTTTTTTAGGAACGCTACCCTTTGGTAATTTGGTGGCGGGTAGTTTGGCAAGCCAAATCGGCGCTCCAAATACATTAGCGATTGGAGGGCTATTTTGCATTCTCGGTTCTTTCTTATTTGCTAAACAACTTCCGATGTTGCGCTTACTAGTACAACCTATTTATAGAGAAATTGGTTTATTACCGAAAGTACCAACAAAACTTCATTAGTGAAGTAATGAAAGTAATAGTCGATTGTCATGGCGGAGAAAGCCGCCACCAAGTAATAAAAATTGCTCTCCCTTGCTCCTGACTCCTGACTCCTATTTCATAGGAAACATCCATAAATGCGAGTTCACAACGAAAAAATGAAAAATTTCCTCTCCTGAATTCCTCTCCTGAATTCTGACCCCTGAATTCTAACTCCTGAATTCTGACCCCTGAATTCTGACTCCTGAATTTTGACTCCTGAATTCTGACTCCTGAATTTTGACTCCTGAATTCTGACTCGGAGACCCCTAGTTCCCTATTTTCCTAGGAAACATCTATGTACTGCTGCTGATTAACACATGTAAAGAAACTGAGTCGAACAAAGATGTTACCGTAATCTTACGCAGATCAGTCAGTAATTATTGTTTCATGCCTTTTTCTTCTGTAAATCGCACTCATTTGGCTCAGTGGGATGAAGTTCTTGCCCCCCAAAGCCTCGGCTACCGTATTAAGCTGCTTTCCCAGTTGCTAGCTCGTACTTTTCAAGAGCGATTAGAGCCGTTTGGGTTAACTCCGTTTCACTGGGTTGTTTTGTGCTGCTTGTGGCAAGAAGATGGTTTAGCAACCTCTACCCTTGGGGAAAGACTGCAACAAGTCGGAGGCACTTTAACCGGTGTACTCGATCGCATGGAAGAACGTGGGTTAGTGCGTCGGGAAAGGGATGCACGCGATCGCAGAATTTGGCGGATTTGGTTGACAGAAGCAGGCAAGCAACTTGAAGAAGAATTGCCGCCAATTGCGCTAGAGATTCGGGAAAAGGCAATGGCAGGCATTTCCAAGACAGATCGAGAACTCTTGTCTAAGCTAATTGATCAAGCGATCGCAAACTTTTACTAGGAACAGGACTGACGCTCAACTGATTGATCTGCTAAATTACTCAAATTTTCCGGCTTTGCAGGCTTTAAAAACAGCCACCCCACGAAGAAGAAGGAAGCTGTGGATAGCTGAATGATATCCCAGGCAGACAAGTAGCCATCTGCGAAGGATGCAATACTTCTATCCGTGATGCCAAATAGCCAAGACGATACCCCTAAGAGCCAAATCGCATTTCTGAGCTTTCCCAAAAATACGGCTTGCTCTAACTTTTGCTCGTTATTCGTGAGTTTCTCCACTGTTTTCGACATCTTTTGCCCCTCTTAGACTTTCAATCGGTAAGGCATTTTTCCTGATCGCTCTCACTTGGTCACTACATTAAGAAATATTTAAATTACTTGCCATGCGTCTAAAGATATACATCCCACATTTCGCACCCTCAGGTGTCACACTACAGATTTTAGGGAACGGGGTCTTTAAGGGAGCGAAACCTAAGATCGTTTTAACCTTCAACCTTCAACCCTTTAGCGTCCTTCCTACTCAAAGACAAAAATGCCTCTTTAGCTGCTGCTTGTTCGGCTGCCTTTTTAGTGCGTCCTTGTCCTTCACCCAATCGCTCCTCTCGCAGCCAGACTTCCGCAGTAAAGCGGTGGGCATCGCCATGGATTGGGCTGGTTTCTTTGAGGCGATATGTAGGTAGAGTTTTGTAGTTAGCTTGGGTCCATTCTTGAAGAGCATCTTTATAGTTTTGGCGGGCTGGATCTTGGCGAACTTCCGCGGCCAAGTGCTCCAAGTGGGAGTCTAGCCAGGGGCGCACAAGTTCCAGGGTATGGGTACTGAGGTAAAGTGCACCCAATACAGCTTCAAAGGCATCTGCTAGCCGCGATGTTTCTCCAGCCTTGTCACTGGCGGCACTACCAGAGACGAGTAAGTATCGCTCCAGTCCATAAGCTCTCGCTAACTCAGCCAAAATGCGATCGCTCACCAATACTGAACGAATAGCGGCAAACTCTCCTACTGCCGCATTCGGATAGGTTTCAAATAACCACTCTGAGGTCGTAATACGCACTACTGCATCACCGATGAACTCTAACTGCTCGTAGTTCGCTTGAGGAGAGAAGCTTGGATGCGTTAATGCCAGGTTCAGGAGCGCCCACTGGATCGGAGCTTGCTCTGATAAACCTAATTTTTGCACAAATTGCCGTAGTTGCTTCTGACGGCGAGGGTCTATTGAGGTCATTCGATACGAGGATTATGGATGCGACGATTATCCTATGGTTACAACACTAATATAGCTAGCTCAGTAGACCTAATATTTCCAAAAATTTTCTTCCCGACTCGTTTTTACCAAAGACTGTAAAATCCAAACGGCTTAATAACTGTAATAATCCAACAAAAGCAAAACTATTTAAACTACTATCATTAGTTGATTCTTGACTAGAGTTATAAAATGATCTAAATATTTCTATATTATGAAAATCAATTTTGTCTAACACATATAAATAATTAAGAAACTCATGATGTGTAATTTCGTTATTAATTCGAGCTACAAAAAATTTAAATAAAGCATCTGCTTTGCCAATTTCATCGAATCGATCCAGAGCAATAATTAGCTTTGCTTCTAAATCCTCCTTATAGTCTGGATTGGAAATAACTTTATCAAGCCTATTTCTGAATGTTTCATCAATATCCTCAAATCCTTTTAGGAACAGTAAGGTTTTTTCCATAAAAAATTGCTCACGAACTGTTAAAAACGTTGTCATTGTCGAATCAATAGTCTCTCAATTCAAAATTTTACTTACCAAATCGTCATGAATTGTTAACATCAATTCATCGAAAAATAAGTACTGTTGTTGAAATTAACATAACTTTTTCAGACTAGACCAGGCTGGCGCAAATAAGTGACCCGTTCAAGAAGGTTAAAAAACTTCCTGTACAAGCAATATTGTTTAAAGCCTTAGAGCCTCCTACCTCGGAGCCTTCTTGCACTAGACATCATGAGTTATACCAAATCCGGTAAGAAAACCCTTTTATTATTGAACAGGCAGGAGAGCAGGGAGGCAGGGAAGAGAAAGCACACTCATTTGGAAAGAGGGGCTATGAATGTGGATTTGGTATTACAAGTTACAACGCAAGAATGACGCTCACCAGCTTACTCGACTCGGTCTAAGTCGTCGCTCATGAACTCTGTACACCAAGAACGCATGGAAATTAATTTCTTTGCGTCCGGAGGGTCTATTTTCAAGACAGTCACCCACGGGCGATTGCCCCAACAAAGTATAAAAATTTTTCTTCCCCCACACCCCACACTCTACCCCTACACCCTATTTTCAGATTAGCCAGCCCTGAGATGCAGAAATTGAAAATCGACGGTAAAGTTTTTTAGCGAAGGCTCAAGGGAAGAGAGAGTCGGACATAAGCCGGATTCTGTTCTCCACATAGCAGTACTACGAGGAGGGCAGTTATCTATCTGGGACGCCTGTTACCAGACGCCTCAAGCGGTTCTTTTAAGAGGAACTGGTAAAAGACCAACCGTAGTTCCTTTGTGACCTTGCTCCCAACCGGGGTTTACCGAGCCAGCACCTCTCGATGCTGCTGGTGCGCTCTTACCGCACCTTTGCACCCTTACCTGTAGATAGAGACGCTTCTTAATATCACGTCCCTACATCATCGGCGGTATGTTTCTGTGGCACTATCCTCACGGTCACCCGCACTGGGCGTTACCCAGCAAGTTTGGTCTTTCGGGAGTCCGGACTTTCCTCAGACTCGTAGTCGATAGCGAGTCCGCAACTGCCTGTGCCTACTCTCTCTTTCTCCAGTCTAGTCGCACTGAGGCATTAACTGTTAGCTCTTGACCTCAAAAGAACAATAAAAAAGCTGGAATTGGAGTAGGAGAAAACTGGAGCAATGTTTTCCATGCTGGACTTTGTCCCACTTCACTACCATCCTTTTCCTTACCATTGCCATTAGTCCCTTGAGTGAAGCTAATCACATAAGAGCTTTTAACAAGCCCACAGTGTATTCGTTAGAATCACCTTTGGGTTATTGACGGATACCGAATGTCTCAATCTCTACATCTCTAGTTCTTACTTCTTCTTCGGAGGCAGTGGTGTCAAGGCAATTTTCAAGGCTTGTGTCCAACGCAGTTTTTTGGGTGTTAAGTTACAGCTCACAAAGCCAGACTGCTCACTTCCACCAGGTTGAGTTATCTTAAATGATAAGCGAAGGGTAAAAGGTTCACCTTTTTGTGAGGCTTTTTTGAGCTTTTGGGGTTTAAATAAGGGAGAGCCAAGATCCCTATCATCACTCAACTCTTCAGTAATTTTTTGACTGGAGACGATGATACTAGGAACTTGCTTTTGAGGGACTTCGGCTAATCCTTTAGTGACTCGGATTACTCGCCTAACATTTCCTTCATAATCACTAATAGAACTTTCATCCCAGTTAACCCTAATCGTAGCAATATCAGATTTATTTTTAATGCTAATCATTAAGGTTTTTAGCTCATCAAACTGATAGCTGGGTCTCATTTTCCTAAAGTCAATTTCTACTAAATCTTTCAAATCATTAATTACAAGTTCTTGATTTAGACTTTCTGAATCTAGCTCAACCGTTATTTTGTTTTCTAAAGACTGATATGCTTTATAAAAAACGTAAGTAACAATGATTAAATAAACCGTAAAAATTAGTAAGTTGCGACCATCCATCGCAGTTCAACCTCTTAGTAAAGATAGAAAACTGAAATTATACCTTAAAAAACAATAAAGGTAACTTTTATCAGGTTTTTTGTCATTTATCATTAAAATAATTAGAATTAGCCCTTAAAATCGTCATAACTCCCCCTTAAAAAATGTTATTCATTAAACAATATTGGAGCTGGCTTAAGCTTTAGATTTAATGATTACTTCAGTGAAGAAAAATTATCAAACCAGCCTCGACGCCAAAAGAAGTACACTAAACCTCCTGCTGTGGCAGCCATGACCGCTAAACACAAAAAATAGCCCCAATACCAATTCAGTTCTGGCATATTGAAAGGTGATATCTCTGTGTTAAAGTTCATGCCATAAACTCCAGCAATAAAGGTTAGCGGAATAAAAATTGACGAAACAACCGTTAGCAGTTTCATCACTTCGTTCATCTTATTACCGACTGCTGACATATAGACATCCATCAGACCTGAGGCTAGTTCCCGATAAGTTTCTACCATATCCATAACCTGAACCGTGTGGTCATAACAATCTCGTAGGTAAATTTGGACTTCGGAACTAATCAGGTGACTCCCACCACGAATTAAGATATTAATCGCCTCTCGCTGCGGCCAAATCGAACGGCGTAGTGCTAACAATTCTCGCCGAATTTGATAGATTTTTTGCAGTGTTTGGCGTGTTGGGTGGGTGATGACTTCCTCTTCTAAGTCTTCAATTCGTTCGCCGTAGTCTTCCAGCACGGGGAAAAAACCGTCGATCACGGCATCTAAAAGAGCGTAGGTGAGATAATCTGCTCCTAATTTGCGTACAATGCCTTTATTGGCACGAATGCGATCGCGCACTGGTCCAAAGCTATCCCGTTGAGGTTCCTCCTGTACGGTGAGCAGATAATGTTTCCCCAATACAAAACTAACTTGCTCAATCCAAAAGCCATCCTCCTGGTGCTTCGGCATGACCATCTGGGAAATGATCACTAACTGGTCTTCATAATCCTCCACTTTTGGGCGCTGAGGGACATTGACCACATCTTCCAACACAAGGGGATGCAAATCAAACACTTGACCCAGCCGTTGCAAAATATCTTCACTTCCTAACCCCTGAACATCCACCCATGACACCGATTCCGTATCTAAGTAGGGAGCGCAAGCTTCTGGGGTAGGCACTTGAACACGAGTTGCGTTAGTTTCGTTGTAGTCAATCAAGACTATCTTTGTTGGTGCGGCGTCATCCTCAATAGAGAGGGTTCCCGGTGCACTTCCCTGCTTATCGTAGTAATAATCAAATAAATCTTCTTCTTCTTCGGGTTGTGCAACTAACTCGGATTCCGGGAAACGTCTTTCTCTCATATACCGTACCTCATCTTTATGATTGACTTGACCTTTTCATATTCGTGTCAATAAAAAGTTCTTTTTATGGATTCAATTTCCTCCTGAAGCCCCTCTGAATGAATCCATCCAAGATATCCTAAAAATTCACAGCTATTTTCATTGTCAAAAAAAAACATAAGGTATTGATGTACAAATCCTTTAACCGTATTTCGTAGATGCGCCTTAGGCTGGAGTTCGGGTGGATTGGTCTATCACTCAGCATCTCAACTGGCGATCGCTTAATCCAGTATTACGGCAAAGATCAGCAAGCGCAACAAAAAGCAGCCTGTCCCAGAAAGACAAGCTGCAAAAGAATTAGATTAATACCTAGAAGGCAGTGGAATTGGACTACATCATGCCCATACCGCCCATGCCGCCCATGCCACCCATGCCGCCCATGCCGCCCATGCCGCCCATATCAGGGGCAGGTGCTTTCTTCTCAGGCTTCTCGACAACGAGGGCTTCAGTGGTCAAAACCATACCTGCGATCGAACCCGCGTTTTGTATAGCCGATCGCACAACCTTAGCGGGGTCGATAATACCAGCAGCCGTCAAGTCTTCAAAGGTATTCGTTGCGGCATTATAGCCGATATTGAACTCACTCTCCCGAACCTTCTCAACAATAACGGAACCTTCTACACCCGCATTATCTGCCATCTGGCGCAGGGGAGCTTCTAGCGATCGAGCAACGATATCCGCGCCGATTTGTTCTTCGTCGGTTAGACCATGCTTGATATCCGCAATCTTGGGAATCAAGCGAATCAGCGTTGTACCGCCCCCAGGAACGATACCCTCATCTACCGCCGCCTTGGTGGCATTGAGAGCGTCTTCTATCCGCAGTTTGCGGTCTTTGAGTTCGGTTTCGGTAGCAGCACCGACCTTGATTACCGCTACACCTCCCGCTAGTTTGGCAATCCGCTCTTGCAGTTTTTCTTTATCGTATTCGGAATCCGTTTCTTGCAGTTGCTTGCGGAGTTGAGCAACTCGCTTCTGTACATCTGCCGAATTTTCGCCACCTGCCACAATGGTGGTGTTGTCTTTTTCCAGGGTGACTTTCCGAGCGGTTCCCAACATATCGAGGGAGACAGCATCCAGGCTTAAGCCAACTTCTTCAGAAATTAACTGACCACCTGTGAGAACGGCAATATCTTGGAGCATGGCTTTGCGGCGATCGCCAAATGCAGGAGCCTTGATAGCGGCTGCATTTAAAACACCTCTAGCTTTATTTACTACCAGAGTTGCCAAAGCTTCCCCTTCTACATCTTCGGCAATAATCAACAGAGGTTGACCTGCACGCGCAATCTTCTCCAACACCGGCACCAATTCCTGAATACTGCTAATTTTTTTGTCAGTAATCAGGATGCGGGGGTTGTCAAAGTCCACGATCATCCGTTCGCCGTCGGTGACGAAGTAAGGGGAAATATAGCCCCGGTCAATCTGCATCCCTTCTACAACTTCTAGTTCCGTTGTCAGGGATTTGGATTCTTCCACTGTGATGACGCCGTCTTTGGTGACTTTGTCCATCGCCTCGGCAATCATTTGCCCTACTTCTTCATCGTTACCCGCAGAAACTGTGGCAACTTGAGCGATCGCACTTCCAGTCACTGGCTGCGCCATGGATTCAATTTCTTTGACCAAATATTCGATCGCTTTTTCAATTCCTCGACGCACGGCAACAGGATTTGCCCCAGCCGCAACGTTCTTCAAACCTTCCCGAATCATCGCTTGAGCGAGAACCGTAGCCGTAGTGGTGCCATCACCCGCTATTTCTTTGGTCTTGGAGGCGACTTCTTGAATCAACCGAGCACCCGTGTTTTCTAGGGGGTCTTCGAGTTCAATTTCCTTGGCGACGGTAATGCCATCGTTGACGATTTGGGGAGCCCCATACTGCTTTTCTAACAGAACATTTCGACCTCTGGGGCCTAAGGTGATACGGACGGCATCCGCCAGGGCATTAACACCCCGCTCTAAAGCCCGTCTTGATTCTTCATCAAATGCAACGATTTTTGCCATAGGTTTCCTGTGCTTCGTCGTTTCTCCATTAGCCAATGCTAGCACTCTAAGTGCCCGAGTGCTAAATTCAACGCATGACAAGGCAAGCGAAGCACCGCAATAACATTGAAGCAGATCCATGTCAGCTACCCCAATTTTCTGCAAAAGTAGTATTTGAAACTTTTTCTGAACTTTTCGAGGTTTTGGGATAGGTTGGGCTAGTTTTGATGATCAAGGGCTATGGCAGTTCTCCATCCATGGTCTGCCGCCACTTGATAAAGGAGTTCATTCTATGGCTACAAAACACAGTAAATCCGCAGGGATGAAGCCATGTCACCATCGCATGCATCCGATTTGTTGTATTGTTCCGCCTCATATGTTGCGTGAGATTGCCGTAAATGGTAACTCCGAGCAACGGTCTTGGGCATTTCAAACCTTAACCTTGTCAGAACAGTTTCGTGGAAGGCGTTTAACGGTAGGCGGTATCAACTTCGCAACATCTGCGGGTGAGAAGCGTCGCACTATTTTTGATGCCAAGAATGGAACTGAACTGCCAGGTCAAATTGTTCGGGTAGAAGGGGCCCCCCCTACCAACGATCCAGCCGTTGATGAAGCGTATGACGGTTCGGGAGCCACTTATGACTTTTTTTATGAGGTGTTCGAGCGAAATTCGATTGACGATAAAGGTCTGCGTTTGGACTCCACTGTTCATTACGGCGAGAACTATGACAACGCCTTTTGGAATGGGGACCAAATGGTGTACGGCGATGGAGATGGAGAAATTTTTCAGCGCTTTACCAAATCCATTGATGTCATTGCCCATGAACTTACCCATGGCATAACCCAGTATGAAGCCAATTTGATTTATTGGGGGGAAGCAGGGGCGCTCAATGAGTCCATGTCGGATGTCTTTGGTTCTTTGGTCAAACAACGGGTTCTCAACCAAACAGCAGAGGAAGCTGACTGGATTATCGGAGAAGGTTTGTTTACTGACCAAATTAATGGGGTAGGTATCCGCTCCATGAAAAACCCAGGAACGGCTTATGATGACCCGCTCATCGGGAAAGACCCTCAGCCTGCCAATTATAGAAACCGTTACCGAGGGTATGAAGATAACGGCGGCGTACATATCAACTCCGGTATCCCGAACCGTGCTTTTTACATTGCTGCAACTGAGATTGGGGGTTATGCCTGGGAAAAGGCAGGGAAAATCTGGTACATCGCCTTGAGAGATCGACTGCGTGAGCGATCGAATTTCAGACGCGCCGCGACCCTCACCCTTGAAATTGCGGGAAGTCTTTACGGTCAAGGTAGTACAGAGCAGAATGCAGTCCGTAAAGGTTGGCAAACTGTAGGGGTAATTGATTAAATCTACCCCTGACGTAATCTTGCCATCAGCCAGTCAATCAGTGGTTTCAGGGTACCAGCTAAAGCTTGTTCACTCACCACGACTGTATGTTCCTGATTGCTGTCTTGGATGGTAATGCGGTATCTAAAGCGATCAGGTTGGGGAGATTTAGAGGTGAGGGGGGTGGGTAAGTGAAAGAAATCAGCTTCGTCAATTAATCGGCGTAGCTGATTGGTTTCTTCAGTAGCGAGGTTTGCTGTGTCGATTTCCTTAGCCATCTTTATCCCTGCAAAGCCCCCAGTCCGTTCAAATAGTATCCGCATGATGTCCCTTCCGCTGGCAAATGCGATCGCTTTTCAGGTACTCGATCAATGATGGTTCCTTGATCACATTCATGTTAATGGAAAAGCTTTAAATTGGAGGCGCTTTTCATGGGGTAGTGGGGTGGGCATTGCCCACCCTACAATTTAGGCCATCACCATCCCACCATCAACATTGAATACCTGTCCGGTAATGTAAGCGGCGGCTGAGTCAGCAGCAAGAAACTTGATCATCCCAGCGACTTCCTCTGGTTCACCGTAACGGCCTAAGGGAATGAACTTGAGGATTTCTTCTGATTTGAGATTGTGAGTCATATCCGTAGCAATAAATCCCGGTGCTACGGCATTAACTGTAATCCCACGGGTTGCTAGTTCCTTCGCTACTGTTTTTGTAAACCCAATTACACCTGCTTTAGCCGCACTGTAATTCGCCTGACCGGGGTTTCCCATCTGACCAGCTACTGAGGTGATGTTGATAATGCGACCCGATTTTTGCTTGAGCATCACTTTGCTCACAGCCCTGGTACATAAGAAAACACCAGTCAGGTTTAGATCGATGACAGCTTGCCAATCCTCTGGCTTCATGCGTAGGAGGAGAGTATCGCGGGTGATGCCCGCATTGTTAACCAATACATCAATCCGATTAAATTTTTCTAAAGTGGTATTGATCAGGGTGTCTACCTGTTCTGGCTTAGAGACATCCGCCTGAATTGCGATCGCATTTCCTCCAGCCTCGGTAATTGCTGTTACCACTTCTTCTGCAGCAGCACTCGAACTGGCATAGTTCACTACTACACTTGCTCCCTCGGCGGCTAACGCCAACGCAGTAGCTCGACCAATGCCCCGCGAAGCGCCTGTAACGATAGCAACGCTATTGTGTAACCTTTGTGAAGATGTTTGTACTGCTTCCATAGAAAAATTCCTTTTTGACTGTCTGCCTAATTCAGCTCCAAGAATTTTGCACTAGAATCGAGCAGAAACACTAATTGAGATCAAATTTTTCTTATGGCAGTTAAAAAGCAATTCAATAGTTTTGAAGAGCTACTTTCTGGCTCCGATGTACCTGTATTGGTTGATTTTTACGCAACTTGGTGCGGCCCGTGTCAGATGATGGTTCCCATTCTAGAGAAGGTGAACTCTCATCTGAAAGGTCGCTTACAAGTTGTCAAAATTGATACGGATAAATATCCTCAACTAGCGTCTCAGTATCAAATTCATGCCTTGCCCACCTTGGTACTCTTTAGGAATGCTCAGCCAGTAGAGCGCATCGAAGGCGTCTTGCCAGCTGAGCAAATTATTCAACGATTGCAATCTTTAATCTAAAGATGAGCTGGCTTTTGGCATTACTTTTTCAGGGTTCCTGGGGAGAGGTATTAACTGTCAATTAACCAAACTTCAAGGATAGAAATCCCTTGATTTGGTAGACTCAGACACCTGAGTAGGGTGCTTGAGCATCATCTGGAGGTGTTGTGGTCTTGTTCATCTCCTGATTACGCTGTTCCCGCTTTTTGCGATCGGCTTGGATAGCATCTTCTATGACGCTCCGCACCTGTTCCATTTTTTGGAGATTACTGCGGTACAACTCTAAGTCTTTTTGCAGCTTCTCTTCGGGGAGGTGTAAAGCCTCACTGATTTGCTTGAGTGCCTCAGTCCGCCGCTTTTCGTCCTGAACTAACTCTGAGTCTGCTTTTTCTAGGAGTGTATAAAGTCCAATCGCAAATAGGCGGCTGTACTTAAATTTGGGATTATCTGAGATTGCAGCAACGGTAAGCGGAAAATCTCCTATACTCTCTAAAGGTTTTGGAGCATTAAACCAGTCAACTAATTCTTGACCGGATAAACGCTCTGCCATTGCCTCTAGCCGTTGAGCATCCTGCTTGTACTGTTCGGGTTCTTTCCCCACTGCCTGACAGAGGGCGTTAAAAATGGATTCTTTATCACGTTCTGGTCGATAGCCTTGCATGAATCGGTTGAAAGACGTCACCACACCCAAGGCATAGATGGGATCGTAACGAAAATCAACATTAACCGATAGCAAATGCATTTCTACCATCAATTCTTCAACCACCCGTCGGTAGATGGAGTTCACAGGACGGGTGTGATGATTGTAAAAATCTCGTTTAGTATCTGAGACTGTGCGAACGGTATTCACTCTCGCGGACATTAAGGGGGACGTAAAACCATTGTCTCGCTTAAAGACCCGTTTGCCAAGGTAAAGGAATCGCAACAAGAAGATTGATAAGCTACAATCCGGGATCGCAGAGTCTCTTGTACCAAAAATGATTGGGACTCAATGAGTCAACATTTCCTGAACCTTCACTCTTCAACCCCGATGAATGTTTCTCCTGAGTTAATTACTCTGGCAAGCTACCTAGCAGGTGAATTTGATAATCAACAACAGGCAATAGCAGAACCTGCCTGGTACGTTCACCTTCGCCTCTGGCTGCGACCTGTTCCCTTGTTTACCGAAGACAGCCTGACTCTATATGCTGAACAAGCCAGTATTGTTAACCTGGATAAACCCTATCGTCCACGAATCCTGCGACTTTATACCGAGGCCACAACACCTGGCTCATTGCAGGTTCAATACTATATGCTCAAAGACCCAGAATCCATAAGAGGTGCGGGTCGCCATCCCGAACGCCTTAAACAGCTCACAACCCAACAAATTGAATTTCTTCCTGGCTGTCTCTTGAGTGTTGAACACAGAGAAGTTTCTTCCGGTTGTTATGAGTTCTCAGCGTTCTCTACCACAGGTGAGCCTTGCCGCTTTAACTATCAAGGCAACGCTTACCAAATTTCCTTAGGATTTGAAGCGACAAAAGCAGAATTCCGCAGTTACGACAAAGGCATTGACCCGGAAACGGGTAAAGCGACTTGGGGAGCCTTACTCGGTCCCTTCCGCTTTACAAAACGTCAAGATTTTGCTGAGGAGCTACCCATCTAAAGAATTCCACAATGGTAGGTTGGCTAGGTAAACAAGTTAGTAAGGCTTTAACAGCGTCAACTTTCTAACTTTCTAACCTACCCTTTCGGAGAACGCTGACGCTCCTAACCTCGCTACCGCTTTGCGATCGCGAACTCCCTCCTAACAACCCAGTTCAAGTTGCCATACTCCGGGGAACACCCTCCAATGCTTCTTCCTCCGTTTCAAAAATTTCAAATACAGAATCCATCATTGTGACCTCAAAGACCAGTTTTGCTTCTGGGTGGACATTACAAATGCGGAAACTCCCCTTGACTTTGTCGGCATCCCGCATTCCTGCCACAAGGGATGTTAGCCCCGAGCTGTCAATAAAGTTAACTTGGCTGAGATTGACAATCACATGGCGACTGAGTTTAGAGATACACTCTTGTAATTTCAGGCGAAATTGCCAAGCGGTTGTGATGTCCAAGCGTCCTACGGGAGCCAAAACAATTACAGTCGTACCATCGGGCGTTGTATGCGTTTTCTGTTCGATATGAATCATCCGTACCTCCTTGCAGCAACAGCTCCCCTTGAAGCTCAAGAGGAGCAATATTGTGGTTGGCTATGTTGGCAAATCAATTAAATTTTGAAAAGTCGGAACAACAATCAACCTTTTTATATTCGGGCAGCTACTCACTTCCCGTTAGTTTAACTCAGATATCTTCTCGATATCTTCATACTACAAGGAGGTTAACGGTGTCCAGTTTACCCAATCTTGAGGCTTGAGGAATGTCTCATACAACTGTGCTTCAGGTGTATTGGGTTCGGGCTGATAGCCGTATTCCCAACGAACCAAGGGAGGGAGAGACATCAAAATTGACTCAGTTCGCCCATTGGTTTGCAGACCAAAAATCGTGCCTCGGTCATAAACGAGGTTAAACTCTACATATCGACCTCGGCGATAAAGCTGGAAATTCCGTTCCCTGTCGCCATACTCCATTCCCTGACGGCGCTCGGCAATGGGTAAGTAAGACGGTAAAAAGGCTCTAGCGCACTCCTGTACAAAGGCAAACAAATCTTCCCAACTACGCGGCTCGACAGCCCCAACCCGATCGCTATAAATAGCTGCGGCACTATCTTTGTGAGGGCCGCGATACAGGCAACCTGTTCCATCTTGATAATCAAAGAACAACCCACCTACGCCCCGTGTTTCTTGACGGTGCTTCAGATAGAAGTACTCATCGCACCAACGCTTGAAGACTGAATAATACTCTGGATGGTGAGCATCGCAAGCAGATTTTAGGGTGCGATGGAAATGAGCGGCGTCTTCAGCAAAGGGATAGTAAGGCGTTAAATCCGCTCCTCCGCCAAACCACCAAACTGGCCCGGCTTCAAAATAACGATAATTAAGATGAACCGTAGGAATATAGGGATTGCGGGGATGCAACACCATTGATGTTCCTGTCGCAAAAAAGTTATGTCCGGCTGCTTCTGGGCGCTGGGTCAGAATAGAGGGAGGTAAATGGTTACCCCACACTTCAGAAAAGTTAACACCACCTTGCTCAAATACAGCTCCTTCGCGGATAACGCGGGAACGACCACCGCCTCCTTCCTCTCGCTCCCAAACATCTTCCTGAAATTGACTAGACCCATCCAGCTCTTCCAATTCTTTACAGATAGAGTCTTGTAACTGCTGCATAAACTGCTTAACTCGATCGCGGGAGTCAGCAGGTGGTAGAGAAGGTGAAGAATTAGTAGTGGTCGTTACGTCGGTTCTAAAAGCTGTCATAATCTCAATTCAATGGATTTAGCCAACAAGCAGGTAGCCACCGCAGGGCTTTTTGATGTTAAAAAATGTGAATCTATGTAAAGGTTTGTGCAGTTGCACAACTCTCTAGCGGCTTTCTAGAATACTCTCCAACCCGAAATCAAGTCAAAAACTCAGCATGAAATTTTACTAGACTTTCTTAGACTATCTTGAATTGGTTCTTTAAAGATATTGCGATCGCTTTTCTGGCATTAATTGTTTTTCAAGGAGTTGCGATTATATCCTAATAAGGGGATTTTACCCGCAAGGTAATTTGTATAAGGTTGAAGGTTTGCCTGAGCGTTACTGCGGGAGGCATAGTGTGATTCTTAGTTTTTCCTTCAAGTTAATTGCTGGTCGAGAGGGCATTTGGTGTAAGTTCTCATTGTTTAGAACATACCGTGCGCTAAGTACGGCTCCAGTAGACGTACTTTGGCAGAAAATTATCAATTTAGCGGATGTTTCTTGGCACCCCCTTCTATCGAGCACGAATGCTCCTAGAGGGTTAATCGCTAAACCCGGTGTTATCTATCAGGTGGTGACTCGATTAATCCCAATCCCTGTACGAATTTTTGTTGAGCGCGTGCGACCTGGTGAGTTATTGAGCGTTCGGGTGTTAGCAATCCCTGGCGTTGAAAAACGAATCACTTACCAGGTGGAGTCTACAGTTTGCGGCACCTATGTGTCTTACTCCGTCACCTTACGGGGTTGGTTATCACCCTTGATTTGGTGGTTTATTCGCCCTTATGCCGCTCGAGTTGCCTCTGAATTAGCCCAAGCAGCCGAACAGGTAGCAATGCCGTAGAAGCAATTCGTACTTTTGTCCTTGATCTTCAATCAACAGAGAGGGTAATTTAACTTAATTGTGCAGACAGTCCTGATCAATCCTATAGAGCTTCGGAAATAGCAACAGAGCAGTCAAAAAGAAAGTACTCGCTCTAGTTGAGCAACTGATGTAAAGCGATCGCATCTTTAATTTTCGCAGCATTTCAGGGCATCTCGTGGATGCCATCTCAAATCTGTTTGTATTTCAAATAACATAGTCAGGCAGTTACTGTATCCCGTAAGCTACAATTATTAAGAAATCTTTAGATAAATATTTACCTCGGCTATCCATTCGCTGACGCTTCTATGACTCTTCCAATTCGCAACGTTGCCATTATTGCTCACGTCGATCACGGCAAAACAACACTTGTTGACGCCCTCCTCAAACAATCCGGCATCTTCCGCGAAGGGGAAGACGTTCCAGACTGCGTCATGGACTCCAATGACTTGGAGCGGGAACGGGGAATTACCATTCTGTCCAAAAATACAGCCGTTCGTTACAAAGATACATTAATCAATATCGTTGATACTCCCGGTCACGCTGACTTTGGCGGAGAAGTCGAGCGGGTGTTGGGAATGGTAGATGGCTGCATCCTAATTGTGGATGCGAACGAAGGGCCAATGCCTCAGACTCGGTTCGTGCTGAAAAAAGCCCTAGAAAAAGGACTGCGTCCCATTGTTGTGGTCAATAAAATTGACCGACCCCAGGCAGATCCTCACGGTGCTATCGATAAAGTTCTAGACCTGTTCTTGGAACTAGGGGCCGATGATGACCAGTGTGAATTTCCTTATCTATTTGCCTCTGGTCTAGAAGGCTATGCCAAAGAAGATTTGGATGCTACAGGGGTTGATATGCAACCCTTGTTTGAAGCGATTCTGCGCCATGTTCCGCCACCAGTTGGAGACCCGGCCAAACCCTTGCAATTGCAAGTCACGACCTTGGATTATTCTGACTACCTCGGTCGGATTGTGATTGGCAGAATTCACAACGGCACCCTTAAGGCTGGTCAACAAGCTGCCTTGGTAACAGAAACAGGCGAAATTGTCAAGGCTAAAATCACCAAGTTGATGGGTTTTGAAGGCCTCAAGCGTGTTGACTTGGCAGAAAGCTCAGCAGGTAACATTGTCGCGGTTGCTGGATTTGCGAATGCCAATATTGGCGAGACCATTACTTGCCCGAATGAACCGCAAGCGTTGCCCCTGATTAAGGTGGATGAACCCACACTACAGATGACCTTTTCGGTGAATGATTCGCCGTTTGCGGGTCAGGAAGGAGATTTTGTAACATCAAGGCAAATACGCGATCGCCTCTTGCGAGAACTGGAAACCAACGTCGCCCTGCGTGTTGAAGAAACGGATTCTCCTGACAAATTCCTCGTCTCAGGTCGGGGTGAGCTCCATCTGGGTATCCTGATCGAAACCATGCGCCGTGAAGGTTACGAGTTTCAAGTTTCCCAGCCACAGGTGATTTACCGAGAAGTCAACGGTCAACCTTGTGAACCTTTTGAGCTGTTGGTACTCGATGTCCCAGAAGTCGCTGTTGGAGGCTGTATCGAACGGCTAGGTCAACGCAAGGGCGAAATGCAGGATATGCAAGTTGGGGGCAATGGTCGTACCCAGTTAGAATTTGTGATTCCTGCTCGTGGTTTAATCGGTTTCCGAGGTGAGTTCATGCGCCTGACACGGGGCGAGGGCATCATGAATCACAGTTTCCTCGATTATCGTCCTCTTTCGGGTGAGGTTGAAACTCGCCGGAACGGTGTGATTATTTCCTTTGAAGAAGGAGTTGCGACTTTCTACGCCTTAAAGAACGGGGAAGATAGGGGTGTATTCTTTATTGCTCCCGGTACCAAAGTGTACAAAGGCATGATTGTTGGGGAACACAACCGCCCACAAGACTTAGAGATGAATGTCTGTAAGACCAAACAGCTAACCAACCATCGCTCGGCTACAGGTGATGAACTGGTGCAGTTGCAAACACCTGTGGAGATGAGCTTAGAGCGTGCATTGGAATACATTGGGGCGGATGAGTTGGTAGAAGTGACTCCTCAGTCGGTGCGCTTACGGAAGATGACGAAAAAGCTGGTGAAGCGATAAGTCATGAATTTTTGATATAGCCCACCACTTAAAATTTAAAAGCCTAGCCCGCTCATGCGGGCTATTCTTTTTTAGGAAGCGATCGCTTTTTACTGAATACCAAATCAACTCTCGTTGCAATTGTTGTCTCTTTTTCCAAACTTCTTGCTTTCAGGCGTGGGATTGAAACCTACGGAATGCCCATTCTTTTTCCCTCTTTTCCTACGAGCCATCTGCCTCGTGCCCTGAAGCCTTTCTTTGTAAAAAAATAGGGGTAATTACCCTCTTCCCAAGATTAACATTTTATGCACTAAATTCATGAATATTAGTTATTTAAATAATTTATTAAGAATATCTTATTTATTCCTAAAAGTAGAAGTTGAAAAAAACAGGAGTCGCTAAGTTATAAGTTATTGAATAAAGCTTGATCAGCTAAGAGCTTCAGGATTGACGCCAACTGGAAGCTAGAATGCTACTTGTAGTGAAGGTGGGCAAGGTTCACCCTAGCTAGAGAAAGGTAGCATTAAAATTAAGCCTGCTTAAAAAGTTTTCGCTCCGGCAATTGCTTTGTTCTTTTTGAACAATAAATTAACTAAAAATTCAGCTTTTGGTATGTGTAAGGGCTAGATAATAAACTCTTGCATCGCTGTTTTTCTACTTTTTGAACCTTTTTGAGAAAACAAATCACCTGTTAACCCATTTAAATTTAGAGTTCAACTAAGGAGTTAAAGTACTATGCTGTTCCATGTGTTCTGTGAGTTTGCTGATGGTTCATCACGATACTTACACCTGAAGTCATCGTCTATGAATGAAGCTTATCGGCGAGCTCAGCGAGAATACTATGCCTCACAGGTACTTTGGATTATTAACAGCTTAGATCCTTTTTGCAAATCACTAGGATTGGAATACACCCCACGGACTTCTTTACAGGAGAATAATGAGAGGGCAGCTTGAGTTAGGGAGTGAATTTCTTCAATTGCTCAGGAACATACTAAGGCTTATGTGGAAATAAATGGCTAGTGCAAGAAGGCAAAAGAGATAAGGCTCCGAGGCAAAAGGAATATTGTTTTTCCAGTAAGTTTTTTCACTTTTGAACGGGTGGGTTATTTTCTCCGCGCTGCACTAGGATGCATCAGGGCGAGACAAGTATTAGCTTGTTCTCTGGGGTTTTCTTAACTCTAGAAACTGTTTCGATTGCCTCTGTATGAGGGGATTGCCTTAATCTAGTTTCTGGGTTTAGGTTGAGTGTCCATTCATCCACAGGTAAGGCTGTTGTGTCTTTTGAGGAAGTAAATTCCATTGCTAATCCTGCCGATACGCTTAAACCTGTCATTTCCCGCATCGGTAAAGGTACCTTCTGATCAAATCTAAACTGAGCCTGATGATGGTTAAACCAAACACTTAGGGGCTGTAATACCTGAGCGAAAAATAGCTGCTGAAGTTGGGAGGATTGTAAAACTCCTTGATTTTTCAGGTGCAAACCGAGCGGGATGTGAGTTGGACACAACTGAGCAAGTTTGGTAACTACCCGAGGACTCACCCACTTACTTTGATTAAGAAGTCTCAATAAACCTCGATTATCCAACCGATTAGCTGCCCCGACTAAGCAACCCTGAAAGATCCAAAAGTAATACATAGAATGTGGTCTTGCTTTAGATACAGGCAAAGCACAAATGGAGAGCAAGCCGCTTTTATTTCCTTTCTCGATAAACAGGAAAATTTCGGGCAAGGAAAAGTCTTCCAAGGAACCTATAAGGGACATAATTTTAAAAAAATCTAAAAAAATTGACAAACTTTTCTAAATTAAGCTAAAAGCTTACAGTCTTAAACTTTTTTGATGCGCTCCCTGATAAAAAAGCTTTGTAAAAGCCGTGATGAAATTTTATTAATTAATAGATTAAAAGTTTTGAACTTAAAAAATCTCAATCTGGAGATGGAATCACTGCTATTCTGGGGGAATAAGTCTCTACTCACTTGGGGTCTATCCCTAGAATGAACTAATCATACGAAGTTGCAGCCAAAGATAGCAGATCGCGGGACAAGGAGGACAAGGGAGAGAGAAAGTACTACCTATGAACGCAACTTGGTATCAATCCCACCTCATAGAGCAACTTCAGCAAAACAAACTCTTCAAAAAAAGAAGGGGAGAAATTCCCCATCTTCCCTGATTCATCGTTTCATCATCCATTCACGAGCAGAGGATGTCGCGTCTATTCCACCTGTGCGTAGCATACGTTCTAAAGCGCTGGGATCGAGGGAGGCTTTGAGGGCGTTTTCAATCGTGAGGCGACCTGTTAGTAGTTGCTCGTAAAGAGCCTGATTCATCACTTGCATTCCTTCCATGGTATCAATTTCCATAAGTCGGAAGGCTTCATCCTCTTCACCCTTGAGTAGGTAATCTTGCATTGCCGGAGTATTAATTAAAATGTCATGGACGGCGACGCGGTGATTATCCGTTGTTGGTAACAAAAGCTGAGCAATGACGGCGACTAGAGATTCGACAATCTGAACACGCATTGCTGGTTGTTCATCAGGGTTATAGAGGTTAAGTAAGCGGTTAACAGCATCGATCGCATTGCGAGTGTGGAGAGTACCCAAGACTAAGTGACCCGTTTGGGCGGCTTGCAGGGCAGTATTAACCGTGATGCGATCGCGCATTTCCCCAATCAGAATTACATCCGGATCTTCCCGCAACACCGATCGCAGCGCACTGAAAAATTCATGGGTATGTAAGCCCACTTCCCGCTGAGAAATTAGGCACTTTTGAGAAGTGTGAACATATTCAATCGGGTCTTCAATCGTAATAATGTGCTTGTGTGCCGTTTCATTCAGATGGCGCATCATTGCCGCAAGTGTTGTAGATTTGCCGCATCCCGTCGGCCCTGTGACCAAAATCAGTCCTTGAGGCTTGCTCACAATCACTTTCAAGACGGGTGGTAGTTTTAACCCATCAATACTCGGAATATCCAGACTGATCAAGCGCAGCACGATCGCTCCCCCAGTCAAGGAATCAAAACAATTCACCCGACAACGCAGGAAGCCAGGGTAAAAAATTGCTGTATCCATTTCCTTGGTTTCAGCAAACTGCTTCCTCTGAGCAGGAGAGAGAATTTCGGTCAGGTAAGCCTCGAAAATTTCAGGAGTTACTCTTGCATGACCTTCAACCACAAACAGTTCGCCGCGAATCCGAAACCTGGGGATATGTCCTACTCGTATATGAATATCAGAGGCATCGCGGGCATGAGCCTCTTTCACCATTTGCTTGATAGTAGCAACAACCGCTTCTGAATGATGTGCTGCTACTGACTTTTGGGGCGGTGGCAGTGGCGGTATTCGAGGATGAGTGTGAGGTGCTATCCCTGTAGCAGAATGGTTAGAGTCCATAGTTAGGTTTCCTTTTAGGTAAAGTTAATGCAAGCAGCCGCAAATGAGCCCACTTTACCTCCTTTAACTCTTACAAAAAGTCAACCGTAGATTTACTTAAATTGTAGAAAAGCACTTATGCTGAGAATTCGTTTCTTAGCCATTCTTGATAGTCCTGTGAAGGTTAGAAGGTTAGAAGGTTAGAAGGTTGAAAGTTGAAGACAGGAAAATGAAAAAAATCATCAATCGTCTCAATGACTGGTTAGAAACTCATTGGGTCACTCCTGCCTATGCGGGTTGTCTGCTGGCAGGCGTTGCTATCTGTTTCTTTGGAGCAGCTACAAATACAATGGCAGGGTGGCTTTATGTGATGAGTGGCCTGATTGTTGCCCTGCTGGTGTTGGCAGCTATCCTTCCAGCGAGAAGCCTCAGGCAAATTCAGGTACGCCGACGCCCGATCGCACCTGTGAGTACAGGCGAATCGCTCACGATTGAACTAGAAATCGAAAATCAATCCCTTAAACCCAAAACTTTGCTTCAAGTTTGGGACGTTCTTCAATCAAAATTAGGACGACCCGTACAGACGCCAGTAGAAATCATTAAGCCTCAAAGCATACATTCTTGGATTTATGAGCATCCTACGCCACAACGAGGGGTGTATCGGTGGCACGAGGTACAGTTGAGAAGCGCAGCCCCTCTGGGATTATTTTGGTGTCGTCGTAGTTGGAATGCACCGGCCAAGGCTATTGTTTATCCTTTAGTATTACCGCTCACCCACTGCCCGTTAGTGGATGAAATTGGTAGGGAAGATAGCGCACAATTTTATAGCGATCGCCGCTCTCATGCAGCCGAAGACCTCACCCGCTCTTTACGTCCCTATCGGGTCGGAGACTCCACCCGTCTCATTCACTGGCGTACAAGTGCCCGTTACGGAGAATTGCAGGTGCGTGAGTTGGAGGTTTTCACGGGTTCTCAAGAAATTATTATCTGCTTGGATAGCTCAACTCCGTGGCATTTTGAAGACTTTGAGCAAGCGGTTATTGCTGCGGCATCGATGTATTTCTATGCCCTACGTAGTCAACTTAATGTAAAACTCTGGACTCCTAAGACAGGATTGATACAAGGCAATCTAGTTGTGTTAGAAGCACTTGCTGCCACTTTAGCGGGAGAAGAAGCTGAGGTGAGTGCTCCATCTAACCTTCCCTTAATCTGGCTCACTTCAAATTCTGCGAGTCTCGATATTTTACCGGCAGGCAGCCGTTGGGCATTATGG
>CBKWLJ010000009.1:0-49218 GCA_966675205.1 uncultured bacterium | reverse complement strand
GAAGTTTGAATTAACAGAAACAGGGTTAGAATTATATCGACCTGATGGACAAAGGTTTCTCTCCTATCTGGAATTAGAGCAACAACGGGAACAAGAATCTCGACGCGCTGAACAAGAAGCCCAACGCGCTGAACAAGAAGCCCAACGCGCCGAACAAGAAGCTCAACGTGCCGAGCGATTGGCGGCCAAATTGCGTGAATT
The DNA here is from genome assembly GCA_966675205.1 of uncultured bacterium. Taxonomy (GTDB): domain Bacteria; phylum Cyanobacteriota; class Cyanobacteriia; order Cyanobacteriales; family Coleofasciculaceae; genus JBFLZA01. The sequence goes on along the minus strand of CBKWLJ010000009.1, from coordinate 49,017 downwards.
GAATATTGATCCAGATAGTCTCTAAGTGAAGGGTGCGATCGCGCTATCAATGACCCCTTTGAGCGCAAGAAAGACAGGGAAGACAACTCTCGGCAATTAGCACTTGAGATAATCCTCAAGCAATATCCCGACCATCCCCAGACTCTATCCTTGTGCAAGGACAGAGCAAAGAATGACCCAGATGAGAAACTGCGGGAGTTTGCCCAGAAGAACTTGGCACAATTAGAGAAGTGATTGGAACAAGAGGAATCAATCCATGAGTACATCTGTAAAGACAACCAAAGTCTACGACGAAATCATTGAATTCATAGCTGCTGGAACCACTCCCCAAAGCGTCATCGATTTTCAACTTTCCGAAGCAGCGAAAGAGCGTTTAGCTGACCTAATTTACCGAAGCAAAACGGAAGGACTGACACAAGACGAGAAGAGTGAGCTAGACAAATATCTCGTGCTAGAGCATATTATGAGGTTAGCCAAAGCACGGGCTTATCAATATATCAACCCTGAATAAGTATTCAAAGTGCCTCGTCCTTACATCAGTTTGCAACTTCGGCGTTTAGTTACTTCTCGTGCAGATCATCTCTGCGAGTACTGCCTTATCCTAGAAGTAGACACTTTAGGTTGTGAAATTGACCATATTATCAGTGTCAAACATGGTGGACTTACAACAGAAGATAATCTGGCTTACGCTTGTGTATTCTGTAATCTTCACAAAGGAACTGATTTGGGGTCAATTAATTGGCGAACCAGAGAACTTGTCCGGTTCTTCAACCCCCGCCGAGACTTTTGGGGAGACCACTTTCGACTCGATGGCGCTGTAATTCAACCACTTACAGACCTTGGAGAAGTGACCGCACGAATTCTAGATTTTAACAGCGAAGACCGAATTCTAGAGCGACAAGCCCTGATAGAAGTTGGCAGGTATCCATCCGCAGCAGCGCAACAACGTATCTCAAAGTAGGCAAGGTTGAAGTTAAGCCGAGTTGCCTGAGAAGGCGATCGCTAAAATCTCGCACCTTAAAGTTATCACGAACTATAGATGTAAGCTTGTCTCAATCGCCGTATCATCTCTCTACGCACCTCATTGGAGACACGGTAACCCCGCTCCCAGTGTTCCAACTTAATATTGTCAACATAGAATTTGACAGTAAATTCCATAGTGGAGCCTTTAATTTCATTGAGTCGAACTTTCGGCTCTTTCCATAAAGTTTGGGACTCCTTGAAGTTTTCATGCATCCACTCAACCAACTCAGTTGCATAATTATCCAACCGAGCTTCATCTCCTCCTAAATTAAAAATCTTTTGATATAACTTATTCATTTTTCTTTGAAGAAACTCCAGCTTTTGCTCCCATTCATTAGGTAAAATATACTGGTCTTCAAGCACTAAATCTGGGTCTGTTAACCAGGCTTGATACCACTCTCTAATCAATCCAATGAGCGTATCTTGTACAGCGAGATTTGGGTCTTCTTCAACTCTTGCTCGTAGCTGTTTAGCTTGCCTGTCTGTGACAACCTGTAACCCCACCAATTTTAAGATTTCTAAATATTCATTTTGCAGAATTTTAAGCTCATCTTTATTCAATCCTCCTTTTTTGAAAACCTTAATCTTTTTTGTAAAATTTGCGAACCCCTCTTCGATTTTTTTGAGTTGTTTGTTTACCTCCTTTTCTGCTAAAATTCGTGATCGGCTCGTTTCTCTCTTATACAGCTTACTTTCCTGCACCTCATTCAATCCAGAAAAGTTTTCTAAAAGTTGCAATTTTTCATCAAGATTGCCCAAGGTGTCCGGATGTCCGAGCACAACGTCTCTAAGTATTTTTGTCGCTGCCGCTAAGTCAGCGTCAACTCGAACCCCGATGTTAATTGAATAAGCGTAGTGAGGGGTAGGACGACTGAGGTTGACCAAATCTTTATTGACCAAAGCTGAATTAGGCGTGTAAACCTCACAATTCGTATCGACAAGGTATAACTTAGTCACCCGGATACCAATATTTTTGATAACAGCCATTGACCCGTCCAGGGAGATAACATCTCCAAATTGGAAAGGGGTATCAATTAGTAATACCAATCCGCTAAAAAAGTCACTGATAATATCTTTTACTGCCAGACCCAACACAACGGTAATACTACCGATAGCTAACCCAATTCCCGTTAAATCAATTCCTATCGTTTGTAAGAAAAAAGAAATACCAACCAGGTAAGTTAACAGCGGTACAATACGTTCGAGGATTGGGATTAATAAGTCATCCCAAACTGCCTCCGTCGTTCGAGCATACGCTTTTAAGTAGTGGATAGCGATTTGAGCGAATAGCTGAGCAATCCAGTGAGTTACCGCAATAATTAGGCAAGCCATAAGCCCTTGCTGAATCCAACGAAGGGCAACTCCTGAACCCAATTTTTCAAATGAGAGTTTTAGGGAAAAAAATGTAAAAATAGCGAGAATTGGGCCACGCGAGATACTCAGGAAGACGAGAGGTACATCCTTTTCTAACCGACGAAATAACAAGCGCAGCACATAGAACAGCAGCATATACATTAAGGAAGCTGCAACTGCTGAGACGGCTAAGGTAGTAAGGAAAGAAGTAAATGATTCTGAGCTTCCTGAAGCAAGGGGTAACTCTACTAACAGAGGATTTGGGGAAGATGTTGAAGATGGCACTGTGAGGAGGGAAATCATTGGTATCTACATTTAATCCATCAACAACTTTCAGTCTTTTCCCTTCGACTTCCTGATGTTTGGCAAAAATTGGTTTGTGTAGCCGCAATGCAACCTGTGAGTCACTCAAGTGCTTTACACTAAGCCCTAGCCCATAACTTAGATTTACAGCCGCAGGAGTCGCATCATGGATCAACTTGAACACATGATCAAAATGGCAGAGGATGAGCTAACTCAGTACAGCACGGATGCTCGTAAAATGGAGAAGCTTCGCCGTAAGATTGGTCTAGCTATTTCCAGGGAACAGCAAAAACGTTGCCGCGAAACTTTAGCCGCACAAATGGCATCTGACGGCTTGCCCAAACTCATTGAGGAACAGCGTCAAACCATTGCTTTACCCTTTTGGGGAATTGCCGGATTGGGTTTACTCGGAGCAATTTCTCTGATGCAATGGGTAGGCTATCTCGTGGCTATTGGTGGGGCTGTTGCAGCGTACCGCATTCAGAAATGGGGCTGGGAATTACAGGCAAAGCGCCTGCTGCTGCAAACTTTAGACGATATTGAAGCGCGTATCGCCCAACCGAAGGCGTCAGAGTAAGAGAGGAAAAATGCGATCGCTAATTCTGCAATGAAGCAGCGATCGCTCTCATACAATGTAATAAACTCTATTAATACAGTTAGTTTTGGCAAACATTATGAAACTAGCTACCGAAGAAATCATTTATCCCTCCAGTGATGGTCAACCCATGGCAGATAGCACCATTCAATACCAATGGATTACCAAAATCCAGGGGGGTTGTGATGCTCTGTTTAAAGATGACCCTAATGTATTTGTTGCGGGTGACTTACTCTGGTATCCCGTTGAAGGCAGCAACACGATTTGCCAAGCACCGGATGTGATGATTGTCTTTGGCAGACCAAAAGGAGATAGGCGTTCCTACCTGCAATGGCGAGAGGATAATATTCCCCCTCAAGTTGTCTTTGAAATCCGCTCCTTCAGCGACAGCCAGACCAAAATGAATAAAAAATTAGCCTTTTATAATCGCTATGGAGTAGAAGAGTATTACCTCTACGATCCAGATGGCAAAGAATTGACGGGTTGGCAGCGAATTGAAGGACTATTAGAAGTCATTGAACCCATGTCAGGATGGGTCAGTCCTCGCTTAGGAGTGCGGTTTGAATTAGCAGAAGAAGGGTTAGAGTTATATCGACCTGATGGACAAAAGTTTCTCTCTTACTTGGAATTGGAGCAGCAACGGGATTTAGCAGCCCAACGCGCTGAGAGATTAGCGGCAAAATTGCGGGAATTGAATATCGATCCAGATAATATATGAACCTAAAAAACGATGAATAAAAACAGTAGGGGCACGGCAATGCCGTACCCTAACCCACAATAAATTTAACGCAACCCTTTAAGGCGGAATAAAAGAAACTGCGTTATCTGAGTATCGCTAAAATTGTTATCGCTGACTAACAACAAACTCTGACTTCCATCCGGCAGGCGAGGGCCAAGGGTCATTCCTTCCAAGTTATCCAGATAAATTCCCAATTCACTCAAATCCAATACCAACTTTTTCTTCACAGGGTCAATTCTGGAAATATCACCCTTGAGCGTAACAATTCCCGATGTATCTGTTGCTGCACCTGCCGCTACCTGAAAAATCTTGCCATTCGCTCCCAATAGACCATAGCTACGTTCAAGGCTGAGAAAGTGGCCTCCCGTATCAACTGTAATTAACTCAGTTAATCCATTATCAATTGTGCCAGCCGGAGGGCGATCGAGGAGGTAAACATGTTCGCTCAATACCATCGGACGAGCAATACTCCCGATTAAATATTCCATCATGCGAATCCGGGTTTGCTCTTCAGATTTGGGTGGCAGAACGTCTTGCAAAAGAGCAGATTCGGTAGCAGTAAACAAGCGAAAAGGGTCGCCATTAGCTGCCGCTAAGCTGACAGGTTCTAGAGTTAATGCCTCGAACCCTAAATTATCTTGAAGGCCGCGAGGTAGCTGCTCTTCTTTGGTGTCGTCATTGGGGAAATAATGTTCTGGAAGCAGTAAACTGCTGCGCTGCTGTCCAGTTTTGAGGTCAAACTCCCGGATAAATGGCGCAATTCCTTGACTGGGAAGTCCTTCACTGGAAATATAGACCGTTCCTTTGGGAGAAAGGGTAATGCCTTCGGGGTCGAGGCTACCTTTGGCAAAGGTTTTGCCGTTCTCATCCTTGAGGAAGGTCACGTTTTCGATGTTTACTTTGTCTAAAGCTATCTCCCCCTTGTCATTGCGCTTGGTGCTGAGTCCGAGGGTGTAAAACCGGGCTGGAGCGAGGGAGGAGCGGTCATCGGAGAGGGCGTATATTTGATTATGCTGGCGATCGTAGGTTAATGCGGATAAACCTCCAACGGGAGTATCCTTAAATGTCGTTTTAGGTAGTTGATACTCTCCTAAAAATTCCAGGGAAAGGTCGAGAAACGTTCGCTGTTCTGATGTTCTGGCTTGAGATGGGGCACAAGCAGTCAACAGGAAACTCAGCAGGGCGATCGCAAAAATCAATAACAGGGATAATAATCGGTGAGATGCCTTTGGCGTTACACGGCTACGGTTTACCAGCTGAGTCATATTTTATACACAGTATTTCTTAGAGCAGAGTGAGGAGTCAATACAGTTTTGATACTCCCAGGAAGTCAAGAGTTTAGACTTTCTTGCTATTGTGCTGTAAAACGATGAGTTGAAACTCTGGTTTTAGTGTAAGCGTCAGTGGGGGTGTAGGTTCAACATGACTATTGTGAGATCCAATTCTTTAAAACTTAAACCTCTCATGTGGGGAAGGGTAGGGTTATGGACGGTTACCTTTCTGTTGTGCTGGACTTCAGTCACACTAGCTGCTGAAAAGAAGCCTCAGCCAGAGGAATTTAGAAAACCGCTGGAAATCACTAAGCCCGATCCACTCTTACCGCAATGGCCCAAAAAAAAGACGCCTCTAACTCCGGAAGAACAGGCTGCTTTAAGGCAGTCCCTCGATGAGTTGGATGGCCAAGCAACGGCTTTGCTAGAAGCAGGGAAAGCAGATGAGGCGTTTGAAGTTTGGTATCGAGAACTGCGTTTACGGCGGGCGCTAGGGCCAGTAGAGGAAGTGCAGGCACTAGGGCGAGTGGGAGAGATTGCTTGGCGGAAAAATCGCGGGTTCGACGCACAAGTGATATCGAAGCGTTTGCGGGAGATTCAGCAAGAGGCGCAGCAGAAGAAATCGTTTAATTTGGAACTATTGCAAGCTTTGGGGAAAGCCTATCAACAGGTGCGACTGCCAGAACCCGCGATCGCAGTTTATCAACAAATTCTGGCGGATGAACGCCAGCGAGGGGATACCGAAGCCGAAGAGGAAAGCCTCAAGACGCTGGCACAATTGAATATGGATTGGTTCAATTACCCAGAGGCGGCAAAAATTTACGAGGAATTACTGGATCGATCCAGGGCACGGGGCGATCGCGTCAACGAACTTGCCTACTTAGAACAACTCATTTACGCCTACAACAAAGCCCAGCAACCGGAAAATGCTGTAAAGGTGAAGCAAAAGTTAGCTGAAACGTACTCACCCAACGATCCGCGCTTACCTGCACTTAAAATTGCGATCGCTAGTGACTACGAAGCATTAGGACAACAGCAACTTGCGACTGCGGCTGAATCCAAAGCTCAAAATCAACCCAGTGAGGCAAGTAAAAACGAACAGAAAGGATATGCCTACTTAGATCAAGCCAGTCAAACCTATCAACAAGCTTATGAACTAGCACGAGTATTACAACAATGGGCGTATGCGAGTGAAGCACTGCAAAAGTTAGCTGCTTTGTACCGCACTAACAATCAGCCAGAGAATGCTTTGCAAGTTTACGATGTCCTCGTCAAGACACAGCAACATGCTTACAATTTCTATGGTTTGATGAATACTTATGACCAAATGGGTCAAATTTATCTAGAGCGGCAAAATTACTCTCAAGCTCTTGATGCCTTTCAAAAAGGGCTGGAATTAGCAAAATCGTTACAATATCAGGAAAACTATTTTGCTACCAAGGTTGAGCAAGCCACTCAGCAACGTTCCCAGTAACAGCAAAGTCAATGAATATCAATAAACTACCCAACTTGTAGGGTGGGCATTGCCTACTTTTAATCATCAAGCCCTTTTGAGAGGGAATTATGGCAATGCCCACCTTACCTGGGCTCAAATTTTTCTACCTCAACGATGAAAACTTTGACATCACAGCAAGTCGATACTATCCGTCAGTTAGTTGATTACAACGATAATTTTGACGCCATTGTTGCTTTTGGATATGGTCCGGTGCAAGTCGGTACTAAACCAGGGTCATATCAGCTTAATGGATATGGGAGAATAAATGCGATCGCTACAGGAATGCTGTACCAGAGCCTCAGTATTGGACAAATTATCCCGACAGGAGGCAAAACAGGAGGAAGCGATAAGCCGTCAGAAGCTGCTCTAATGGCTCACCTCATTCAAACAAAATTTGACATTCCTAAATCTGCATTCATTCTTGAAGAAGAGGCAATGGATACGATTTTTAATCTTGCCCATGTCGCTAATATTATTGACCAATCACCAGAGCGCTATCAGAACTTACTCTTTGTGGCAATGGATTTCCATTTGCCGCGAATTCAAAAAATCTGTTCTTTAATTAAACTAAACGGTTCTTATATCGCCGCAGAAAACATCCTAAAACTGCGGTCGAAACGCCATCAAAATCTTTTAAAAAAATTCCTTCATCCCAACAATCCTCGCCATGCCACTATGCTGGAAAGTCAGGAACGAGGAATGCGGGGCATCCAAGAGCTTCCTGAATACTGGATACCCCCTCTGGGGACTTTAATCAATTCTCAACGGCTGAGAAATATTTTGGCAGCCAAAACTATTCAATCTTTTTTGGAAAAATATAGAATAAATCTGGCTACTATACCTGATGAACAGTTGCACACAACGATTTGCCTAATTCCTCGCCAATTTCCTCATTGATCTCACGACTAAGCAGAATAGAGATTTCCAAGAAATAAATTATCCATATCCATACTGTGGGGTGGGCATCTTGCCCGCCCTAAACCAGTGGCAGGCGTCTCGCCTGCCCTCACAAGAGGTATCTGGATACTTTTTTATTTGGAAGTTCCTTAGCATAATTCAACGCCATGAGGTAAACTTTTGTAAAGTAAAAAAATCCTGCAAAAGTAACCCATTGCAACTACTGACCCCAAAAAGTATTGAATTATACAAAATAAAGTTTATAGATATGCATTAAAGCTTACCTAAGCTTTTGGAGGTTAGAATGATCCCCGTTGTCTAAAACCAAGTCAAGCCAAAAACTAAGTGCAATCAAATCTCGTTGAGTTAAACACTGCCTGTGCAAGGGAATTATCGACTAACAGTCAAACAGAGCTTCCTTTCACTCTACAAAGCCTAAAATCTGCCATTCCTGCCTATTGCTTTGAGCCATCCGTCTGGAAATCGCTCTCTTATTTTTTTCTCGATATTTCTATCATCAGCCTCCTATACGGGATGGCCTTTTTTTTTGACTCGTGGTGGTTCTGGCCAGTGTTTTGGCTAATGCAGGGTACCATGTTCTGGGCGTTATTTGTCGTTGGGCATGACTGTGGACATGGTTCCTTTTCCAAGAAGAAGTGGCTAAATAATCTGATTGGGCATCTAGCGCATACGCCTATTCTGGTTCCTTATCACGGCTGGCGCATCAGCCACAGAACGCATCATCAAAACACCGGGAATATCGATACTGATGAAAGCTGGTATCCCGTCACTGAAACCAAGTATCGGAATATGCGCTGGTGGGAAAAGTTTTTACGCTTTGATGTCTTGCTACTGGTATACCCACTCTATTTGTTCAAACGTTCTCCTGAAAGAGAAGCTGGTTCTCACTTTCTCCCTGGTAGCCCGCTTTTTCGCCCCTCTGAAAAGTGGGATGTCATTACCAGCACTGTCTGCTGGACGTTGATGATTGGCGTTTTAGGATGGCTAACGTATCAGTTCGGCTGGCTATTTCTGCTGAAATATTATCTCGGTCCCTATATCGTGTTTGTGGTTTGGCTGGATTTGGTTACTTTTTTACACCACACAGAACCCGATATTCCCTGGTATCGCGGCAAAGACTGGTATTTTCTCAAAGGTGCAATTTCTACGATTGACCGCGATTATGGCTTTTTTAATGACATTCACCACAACATCGGCACCCATGTTGCCCATCACATTTTCCTCAACATCCCCCACTACCACCTCAAAACAGCGACAGAAGCCATTAAACCTGTTTTGGGGGACTACTACCGTAAATCCGAAGAATCAATTTTCAAGGCTTTCCTGAATTCTTGGCGGACTTGCCATTTTGTCAAGGATACAGGAGCTGTGGTTTACTACCAACCCAAAACTAAACTAAACAAAGGTTAATTGACTTCTCCCTAGTAGACTGGGGATTCTTAGAGAGGCTCTGTGATGGATTAAAACGCTATCACGGAGCTTTTTAAGGTGATAACGAATCTCTGAAACAACGCTGTTGAGCAAAAATGTAATCGTCCTCGGCACCCACTTTGCGATCGCATATGATGGGGCTGTCCCAAGAATACCAACACCTGAGTCTACATCCTTAAGCACTCATATTCTCTGACTTCTCTTTTTGCAAGAGAAAATCTAGACGTTTGCAACCATCCAAATGGTAAAACCACCCTAGAAACAGGGTGGCGACGGGTAATATACCAAAATTGTATTGACTTGGAGCGGCTTGAATTCCTACTGGTTGCGCTTACAAAGGCAGAGCAAGTTCAACAGTTCAGGAGGAATGTCCTCGTAATGTTCCAGTAGAAAGTCCATCAAGGCAAGGTGGCGCAAATCATTCGGCTGTGGACGGCGATAGTTTGCTCCTCGTCCAAACCAGTGTTGCACGGTAGAGATGGAACGAGAACAGATAAAGGCAATTACCTCCTGATTCACTTGCCATTTGGCGTAGAATTGCTGCGGTGTCATCCTGAGTTGACAGTATCCGTAGAGGTCGATTAGGGTTTGCTCTCGTTTGGTGAGAGGACGGGGTTTCATGCTGCGTCCTCCAGGAGTTCAAGGTCGTTTTCCCATAAAGCTTGCTGATACCCTTTCTGATCGGTACAGAGGCTGTCACTTGGGTAGATTGGTTTTACCATTGTTAAAGTCTCCTTATATTGGGGAGGCAAGAGCCAGCGCTGGGCTTTGGTCGGCTAGATGCGCTGGCTTTTTGCTCTGGGCAATCGTTAACGATGTTTTACAACGCTAACAATTACAGTTTACAACGCTCATATCAAAAAAGTCAATATTTGTCAATTTTGTGCCACACTGGACGTTAGCAGCGTTGAACAAGGTTTGCGAAATTCATGGCAGAAAGTCCTACCGTAGGGGTCAGAATCCCTTCAGAATGGTTAGAGGAAATCAATGCTCTTTGTGAACAAACGGGCAAAACAAAAACTCAGATCATGCTTGAGGCGTTAGCGCAATATCTGGGCAAGAATACAGTTGTTGGTATTAATGCTGATTTAGAGGCAATTCGTACTTTGCTACGAAACCATGACCAACGACTGGAGGCGATCGAAAAGAAGTTAGGTACGTTGGGAGAAGAAGACTAAGTGGCGTTACAGGTAACAGAATGCGTGAAGCGTAGCTATCCCGTAGGGAATCCCATCCGTTCATCCTCCGAGGTGCGATCTAGTCGTATTTATTCGCTTCCCTCTGGTTCTAAAATTGCTTCAATATCCCGTGCGGCGTGGAGAATTCGCACGATTTCAATGTACTCATCAAAGGACAAAATTGCGATCGCACTTCAGATCAGGTCGGATTTTTCAGACGTTTAGCAAGCAGGCAATCCTCAAAGCTAAACGCTTCTTCGTCCAGGAAACTGGCGATCACCATTTCGATGGTAGCTTCGAGGGAACATTCCAGTTCAGTGGACTTCTCCAAAAGGGCAGCTTTTATGTAGTCAGGCAAATTATTAAGAAGCTGCTCAATCGCTTCTGGAGAAAGATGTTGGGTGGTGAGGGTGTGAGTCATGGTTCTCTGGGAATTTTGATGTTGTAGGGAGGATTCGTTGCCTGGAGGATTAGGGTTTCTAATTCGTATGATAGCCCTGGTCTTTGCCACTGGTTGAGAGTGACGTAGGCAACCCTCACGTCTCCGGATTGTAGCGATCGAGCCAACCCCAGAGAAAGGCTTTGTGTCCGTTGCGTAACCTGTCTCGCAGGTTTTTGGCTTTGCCAATGTAGAGCAACCCTTCGGAGCAATGCCGAAATGCATATAAACCTACTCTAGTAGGGATAGTGTCGAATTCCCGACTGAGGGGTTGACATTGCTCGAAGGGGGTAAAGGCAAGGGTATCGAGGATTTGGCGAGCTTCTTGTTGGATAGAGTCGGGCATGGAAACAGGAAATCTTTGCTGCTCGATTTTACATTGAGCGATCGCACTTCTGTCCCCAAAACGCGCTCGCGCCCCCAATTTCACCTAGTCCTTTAGTGGCAATAACAAGGGTGTCAGGATTCTTTCAGAAATTTGATTCCGCACTTGTTCAAGACGATGGTCTTGCTCTCCCATCTCAATAATTCTACTAATCTCACTCGATGATTGCTTGGTAACTATTGGGAGTTCAATACCATCTATTGCCAATCTAGCAAGCTGCTCGGCTATCGAACTATTGATTTGATTGAGTTGGTCTTCCAAGCCTTTTATTTGCTCACTTAGATGACGATTATTTTGAATATTTTTTAAAATCTGCTCTGCTTCTTCAGAGCCTTGTTTACCAAGGTTATCCAGTACTTTATTAACAATTCCTTCTTGCGACTTACTGAGCAAACCGTATGTGGTAATTTTTTTAAATTTGATTAATATTTCAGGCATATCTTTAGGAAAATCCTGATATATAGAACTAAAAGTCGCTCTTAATTCAAGCCGCCCTTGATGAAGTTGCTTTGAAAGTTTTTCTTGCTCTATAACCAAAATATCGCGGTTATTTATCATATTTAAAATACTTGAAAAGCAAGCGATAATGTCTTGATTATTTAGCTTATTTAAGTAGTTTAATACAAAATTTTTTAGACTAAAATTAAGTGTCTCATTTCGCTTCTTGTACTGAAAAATCCAGCCTTTGTAGTCTGCCCAAACCTTTAATTCTTTAAGGCGATGGATTCGGGTGGGACTAAGGCAACCCAAAGCAAAAAGCCAATCATCTTGATATCGTTTACGTAGTTCTGCAAGTACCCAGAACATGAATTTTTCGTTCCGAACAGAGACGTATCTAACAGTATTTTTAGTCCGGCGTAAGAGACCGCCAACAGCAATATGCTCAAAACCCAGTTGTTTTAATTGCTCGTAACAGTTCAGGTACTCTTCTTCGCTCTCACCCTGCGCCACACCAACTAGCTTAAAGCTGTCTTTATTCTTGTAGGGTTCATAGGCTTTTATGGCTTCTTTTGCATTTTCGAGAGTAGCTTGGCACTGTTGGAAGACATCAATCATGATGCCGTACTTTACATCCATTCGAGCATAGGCGGCAAATAGTTCTTCGTAACTAAGCGTTGCTCCTTCTCGCGTGAAAATACCCGAATCACACATCTTGATTGTGTGTTCTCGAATATACTTGCGCTGCTCGCATTCAGACCGCTCATCTTCGTTTTGATAGGGGCAGGGCTTACCACCAATAGCATCACAACGGGCTAGGTCATCACAAGGATACTCTTTTAATGCCTTCTGAAAGTTTAGTGTGGTGTTAGCATGAGCCATGATGCCGATACGCACACCAGGATATTGTTGAAGAGGCAATCCTTTGAGGATGCGTAAGCTCATGGGGCGATCGGCAACAAAAAAGGGAATCATGCCACTGTCAGTTTCTCTCACGAATGCCAAGCTGCTCTCTAATTTGACTTATATTATCCAGTTCATGTTCAATAGGTGTTGGTTCTTGAATTCCTTCAGCACTGTAGCGAAAGTAAACTCGAAGTAATGCAGATGGATTGATTGCAGTACCAGTAACTATTGCTCGACCCTGACCCAAACTCTTTACCATTTCAAGTTCGTCTTCAGATATCCCTTCCGTTACATCACGCACATACTTTTGATCGTCAGGACTTTTAAGCTGATGCAAAATAAAAGTGTTGGCCTGAGAAACAATTTCTGAATCAACAGTTGAAGGCTTTTGAGATATTAGACCAAAGCCAAGGCTAAATTTTCTTCCCTCATACGCGATTTCCCTCATCGCTCGACGTGCAAGCTTGGCTGATACATCAATCTCATCACTTGATGATTTGGGTATTAGGGATCGAGCCTCTTCCAGAACAAAAAGTACTGGATATGCATTAGCAGGTTGTCCTTCCCTTGGTGTCGCTCGATAGCCGCCAAACTTAAATGAGCGAAAACAATATGTGACGACTCCATACACTAAAGCTTTTCTAAGATTACTTGATAGGTCACTCAATGACAAGCGGTATACAGTTTGACGACTATCTTTTGCTCTGTCAACTACATATTCAGAGAAAACTTTAAGATCTAATGATGTAGCCCCACTACGCGCAGCATCTTCATAGATATTTTTTATACTCTTGAGCTTTTGTTCGAGTGCTTCCTTAGTTCCTTTTCCTCCTGGTGGATTTTCCTCAAGCAAATCCAGCAAATTTTGCAAGTATTGAATTCCTGCTCCTGCTTGTCGGATGTTGTCACGTAACCATCGCCTCTGAGCATCTGTGAATTCCTCACCTTGGAAAGCTTCAAGCAAGTGGATTGAGAAATCCTGAAAGTCATCACCGTAAAATTTAATTTCGGGAAAAGTTCTACGACTAACCACTTGTGAACTACGAATTAGATTACTCCAAGGAGTAATAGGCGAAAGTGCGTTAACAAACTCTGGAGTAATTTTACGGCACTCCTGAGCAATGATTCTCCTGGCAGGTTCATTCTGATAGATAACTGAGGCAGTTCTGATAAGTCGCTCACAAACCCAGTCATTTAAAGACTTCGATGGTATTAATGGTTGCTTGTTTGAATCAGTGGGCATAGAAGGTGACAATTGACTGATAGCTAACTGAACAGCATCACAATTACGATTTTTCACACAACATCCCAACTGATGTCTATGACCATTGGCATCCCTATCTTTGAAGAGATTAGTGAAATTTTCTATATTTTGATAATCATCATGGGAGTCAAATATGATCATTCGATGACCACGCGCCATCAACTCCTCAAGTAACTTAGCACCTGTGTTTGTCTTGCCAGAACCTGTCATGCCAAAAATACAAAAATGCTTAGTAACTAGCTGATCGGCGTTAAGAGTCACTGGCACTTCCTCAACCGCTCCTGCTCCGAAAGTCTCAATCGTACCAAGTGGAATGTATGAAGGTGCTGGATTGAAGAATAACTGACGCAGAGTTTCAGGAGACGGAGTATGCACTTCAGCATTAGGGGCAATAACCCGTCGATTCATGTCCAGACCAGATGCTCCCAATGTATTGATAACGGTACACTCTGCCCAGCCATAGGTAAAGCGCCTTGATAATGAGTATCCTAAATCGCCTGTGTTAATTGAAGCTGATATACTTGCCTGATCTCGGCTCAAAAGGGGATTTTCTTTTCGTAATTTTGTAATCCGAGCAATGATGCGCTCCCCATTAGGATCGGGCTGTTCACCATTGGGTGACAATTCAACATAGCTAAATAGTAGCTTCTCATTGTCATACTGCTGATCGAGCATGACCATGAATTCATTACTGGAAGTTTGATCGAATACACTACCAATCTTCATTACATTCCATCCCTTTGAAAGTAATTTCTTGTGAGCCGTCCTAAGAGTCTCATAAACGTTACAGGCTCATTACTGTCTCCGCTAAGACTTTGCTGTAGGATGAGTTCTAGATATTCTTTTTCAACAATAGTTCGTACTAATTTTGTTGGCGTTCGGGCCAGCTTGTCTGCATAATATAGGATGATAGGTATTCCATACTCCTGATACGGTAAACTAAGAAGATAAATCGGACCAATTACTTGCTGATGTGTAAGATGTGGAATGTCAAAGTATTCAACCCTAACTGGTTCCCTTAGAGGTGTAGTTCGGACATAAGACATTAGGATTCGATATCCCGGATGGGAGTCTGACTGTAACTGCTGAGGTCCAACAGGGAATAGCTTATCTAGGATAGGTTCAAGGTCGTTATCAATGCCTAGTCCCCTATCATTTAAAGCTCTCACAAAAGTATTGCGACTTTGATATCGATAAATTTGAACAGGAGCAGTGTATTGTCCCTCTGCAAGTACAAAGGAGAAAATATTTGAGTCCAGCAATCTTAGTTTTTCAATAGCATTTTTGGTAGATTCATAAATATCAGAACGGTTTTGTTGCACTCGGTATCTTATGTTGACTTCTTGTAGTGCAGCTTGCAAAGCAGAGTTGATTACCTGTTGGCGAGCGGAGCGTATAGCTAACAGAGAAGGGAGTACGAAACGATTCATTTCCGTAGCTGCTGACACATCTTCTACTACTGACGCCACGGTAATTCTGGCAAGACGAGCTAAATCAAGTAGAGAGCGTAATACCCAGAAATACAAGCAAAAACCGGGGTAAGTCCGGTTTTCCATCATCTTGTGTGTCACTTTACTGCCTGGAACAGCGTTTTTTCTACGCAAAACTTCTACATTATTACACTGGCGACCACAACTTTGAAGGCAAAAATTGTTAAATTGACGGATATTTTCAGCACCACTTAAAACCTGCTCTGGAGTAAATGATAAGTTGTGTTTGGTAAATCTATCACCAGATATCACAGGTCTATTAGCAGGGTGTGGGGAGTCAAAATCACCTGCCTCATCCAGGTTAATATTCAAAAGTTTGCGTGCTGTTTCATAATTAAATGTAAGATGGCTAAAGCCACCAATAGCTCGCACCAGTGGTCCATGTAATACAACAAAGGGTCGGCGACCAACATAAGGCAAAGCTGTTAGAGCAGAGATATAGGCGATGAAGTTGTTTCGGATATAGCCCAGCAGTTTATTTTCGTTTTCAAATGCATCATCCTCACCTAATTGCACTCTCATATCGCTTACTATAGGACCAACCGCTTCATCACGGCTTCCATCAGGAAGTTCATAGCTTCGGAAGGCTGCTGACTTTAGATAGGATAGGCTGCTTTGAGGCAAAGGGATGTCAACCTGTGACTCATCAATACCTATCAATTCTGCTGCTCGTAAGGGAGCTGAAAGAGTAGGAATATCAAGGCGCTGAACTAACTGATCAACGGTCGAAAAAACTTGTGGTCGATTAGTCCCTGAAATTAGATCGAGGATCTCAAAGGAATATGGACTCATCGATAGAGGGTTGGATGGGTCAGCCGAGAGGATATCGAAGGGAGTATGCTGGCGTAAAATTTGAGGGAATTGGTTGACTGTAAAATCTATAACTCCTTGGGCTACAGTAGCCCTTCTTTGAAGTCCAGTTTCTACAGCTGCCCTAATGTTCCGCAGTGCATTGAGTCGTCCACGATCTCTGACAAGGTCGCCCAGTGGCAAATTTAACTGATACATTTACAATTTCCTCTAGCATTTTCTCGACTTTCTAGTAATAATTCCTGAAACTGAGTTAAAACAGTGTCGCCTCTTGATTTAGTAACAAGCCAATTCTTCAGGCGTTTCAACCGCTCGCCAATACGCCCGTCAGCATATATCACTTGTGAACCTTTGAATAATTCCTCGATCCCTTCCACAGCTAGGTGGTAATCCTGACCTAGATCTACATACACTTCACTGTAAGTAATTTTTCTGGCGTAGGCTTTTAGAGACTGCATAACCTGAGCTTTTAGTTCTCTAGCTCGCTTATGATTCATCCGTTGCTCATAATTGTCAATCGGTGTAGCGGGCTCTATAAGACCATACTTTGCCGACAATATTAGTACGTCCAGATTTTCAGGCAAATAGTTTCCTCGGTGCGCCTTACGCAATACCCGAAAGTGACCGCCATCGTAGCGAGCGATCGCAGGCAGCAGACCAGCATCAGAAACCTTACGCTGAGAGCAAGCAATAATCAGTAAATGCCGAGGGTAAGAGTGAGAAAATGACATACGTGAAAAATGCTAACCCTAAACTCCTACTCATCGCCTCAGTGATATTACTTAGATTTAACTAAATCTATGATGAAAGCTCTAAGTTATTACCACTAACTAGGCTCTGGAGTACCATAATGCACTGGCGTTCGTTTCCCCATAAAAACGATCATTATTTCCAACAGCCCTCAATTGAGGCAATAGCACCGCTCGGCATTATTAATCTGTCCCCGACGACAAATAATTAATCACCGTACAGATCGTCTTATTTTCAGACAACAGAAGAAGCCCGTGACGAGGATTGAACTCGTGACCTCACCCTTACCAAGGGTGTGCTCTACCACTGAGCTACACGGGCATTAGAAAGGTAAAATAGTGAATATTTTTTCCCTTCTAGTTTGTTTTCGTGGAGGTGGGCCGGGCTGGATTTGAACCAGCGTAGGCGTAGCCAGCGGATTTACAGTCCGCCCCCATTAACCACTCGGGCACCGACCCGTTCGTTCCACGATTACTAATAGTAGCACAACTATTCTGAACTTCCAATATTTTTTTCTATATTCAAAATTTTTAGTCATTCATGGGGGTTTGAGGACTGAGGAAGAGGCTGTTACACCCCACCTCTACGCACCACCCGATTCGCTGCACTACCCGTTCTCAACCTTGCTGCCCGACTCGGAAAGTCACTTTCATCGTAAATTTCGCCCACAAGCTCTTCGAGGATATCTTCTAAAGTGACTAACCCCACAGTACCCCCGTATTCATCGACCACGATCGCAATGTGAAAGCGCTGTTGTAGCATTTCCTTCAACAAACTAGCAACTCGCTTGGTTTCGGGAACATACAGGGGTGGGTCCATTGCTTCTGTAACAGGTATGTTGCTCCGACCTTCTTTTTGCAATACAGTCAGTTGTTGCAGCGCCCGCTTCAGGTGGACAATGCCCACAATTTGGTCTTTGGACTCTTCCTGAACCGGAATGCGGGAGTATCCTGTCTCCAGACACAGATTCACCAAATTTTCCAAGGTTTCCTCATGGGAAATCGTCCGCATGGCAATCCGAGGTTTGACCAAGTCGCGAACGCTGAGGCTATCTAACATCAAAGCTTTCGAGAGCAGTTGATGTTTATCCAAGTCCAGTTTGCCCTTGCCCCCCAAAACTTCAATCAGCAACTTCAGGTCTTTTAACGATTCTCCTTCCTGAACCACGCCTCCCTGAAAAAAGCGAATGGCTGTCTGAACGATCATTTCCATGAAAGAGATAATCCCAAAAAATGCAAGGATTCTGGACAGCCAATAGATAGGACGGACTATCAACCGGAAAACTGGTAGTACATTGTTGATAGCTAGTGATTTAGGCGTAATTTCTCCAAAAATCAGCACGAGGAATGTGACAACGGCAGTTGCGACTCCCAATCCAGCATTGCCAAGCCAAAGTGCAAACAGGTTGCTGGTAAGGATAGCTGAGAAATTATTAACCAGATTATTGCCCACTAAGAGGGTGGTAATAAAACGAGAGCGTTTCTCTAAAACCAGCCGAAATATACCACTGGGGTCGCCCTGTTCTTTTATCAGTGCCCTGAGCTTGAGGTTATCTAGTGCGGTAATTGCCGTCTCTGAACCGGAAAAGATGGCTGACAGCACCAGCATCAAAACTAGTACAGCAATATCGAGCCAAACATTTCCCAACAAGGGACCAATATCAGTGGCAGCAATCAAGGAATACGGAAATATTTCTGGCAAAAAAATCACGCTGAGAGCGCAGATCGTTTAACTGCACGACTTTGGAGATGAATGTTCTACTCAATAACTGGTAGTAAACAGATGAGATTGAACAATTAAAATTCTACTGTAGCCTTGAAGCGATGAAACGATCGCAGCCATAGACTGGTTTGGCATCAATAACTTGTTGTGGCTAATCCTTTGATGTGTACCCTCTTGATCGCTTAGACTTCTGCACCTGCTAGCCTTGTCCACCACAACGTTCCCTAAGGCAGGAACCCTGGCTGATGGCACGGGAGAGCAAACAAAACAATCTTGGTAGTAACTTCTTCATCCAATTTGTACCACTCGCTCACTTTGACTGACTAGCAGGGCAGAAGATGAGTATTTTACAGATTGTTACCTCAACAATCCGTACTTAGCTGACTGTGTAAGCGGTATTGAGTGCCCACCACAGCAGCAATCCGATACTCCCCAAAACCAGCACCGCTGAAATCGCGATCACCGTGGGGTTATCAGCGCCCTTGAACTTCATGATTCCGCGATCTAAGTCTGACATATCGCGTTGGCTCCTATCTTTAACGTACAGCGATGTAACAACTCGAATATATCTTGGTCTAGATTAGTGAGCCAAGGAGGATAAATCCATGGCTCAAAGGACTGATCTTAAAACATTGAGGTGCTGAGTGAACGTCTTAGTGATCACTTTTGTCGTGCTGCTTGGGATATTAATCTTGCTAGAAGTGGGATTACGATTACTAGTAGGTTTGGGCAATCCTCCACTCTATGTCGCCGATCGCGAAATTGGCTACTTATTAGCGCCCAACCAACGCACGAGGAGATTTGGCAATCGCATTGTGATTAATGAGTATTCGATGCGAAGTCCAACGATTACACGATCGCGATCACCCTCAACGCTGCGGGTATTGCTATTAGGCGATTCTGTTGCCAATGGTGCTTCGTGGACGGATCAGGAGCAGACGATTTCAGCGCTGATCACCACTCAACTCGAACTGCTCATCGGTAAAGCATCTAACCAAGTTGAAGACGCTGCGCCTCTGAAAAAGGCAATCGGCCACAGGGAACAGGAACAATCTTCTGTTTCTTCCTCGCCCTTGTCCGTTTCTGCGGAGGATAGAAAATTCCAGGCAATCTTTGCCGAACAAATAGAAGTTCTCAATGCCTCTGCGAATTCTTGGGGCCCACAGAATGAATTAGCCTACCTCAAGCGTTTTGGAACTTTTGAGGCTCAAGCTGTGGTGTTACTGCTCAATACCGATGATTTGTTTGCTCCTGCACCGAAATCAGAGGCAGTAGGACGCGATCGCAATTACCCAAACCGCAAGCCTCCATGCGCTTTAGCAGAACTGTTCAACCGTTACTTAGAGCCGAAGTTACCTCTGCTCCTGAGGAAAGTAATCAACACGGTTTCCGGTGTTTTTGATCGCCACTGGAGAGAGCGTACTGGTAAGACTTCCTCTTTTCCCGACTGCCTACCCTCTTTACCTCAATCTCCTCTTCATCTGGAGGAAGTGGGAAAAGGCCAGGCGAGTGATGACGAATCCTGGAAACCAGAGTCTTCTCAAAAAGAAACACCTCTAGCCGCGCTAGCGTCCCAAGAAACGAGCGCATCTCATGATGAACTCTTAAATCTCAATTTGCAGGCTATCTGTCAAATGCAGGCGCTAGCAGAGGCGGCAGGCGGTAAGTTTTTACTAGCGATGACACCTCGGTTGCGAGAAATTGGTGAATCAGGCTCACATGATTATGAGTTAAAAGGCCGCGATCGCTTGATTCAACTAACCCAAACTCAGTCCATTGAATATCTGGATTTTCTGCCACTATTTAAAGCTTGCGAAACACCACAGCGCTTTTACCGTGACGCTATTCATCTGAGTGCTCAAGGCAATCAGGCGGTGAGTGAAGTGATTGCGCGATCGCTCCAGCCACTGTTGCAATTACCAACTCGTTCGACTTAGGGGTAATAGGTCAAGGGGAATTCATCAAAATTTATCCTCATGCCCTATCCCCCAAGTGACTCCTAAAGGCTGCAACTCACCCTTAAAAACTGACTGCTGTCATGGGGCGAACAATCAGATCGCGTAGTTCTCTATCCAATGGCTGCCAAGCTTGGCCATCCAAAGCGATTTGCTCAATGAGACTAGCCAAGCGCAAGGCCTTGAGTGCCTGTTCACCTCCCACAGAAGGCTGATTACCACCTCGTACACAGCTAACAAAGTGTTCTAACTCCGCACAAAGTTTGTCTATGTTACTGGTATAGACCTTTTCAATCAGCCCATCTTGGCGATAATACACCTGACCATATTCCGTCACGCAGTTTGCTGGCGGCTGGCGATGAATCAGAATCTCGTTGTTTAGAAAATCTGCCTCAGTAAGCGAATTTTTACAATGGGCAGCAATCCGACGGATTTTGCGGTGTGTTACCTTGCTCGCTGTTAGGGTAGCAACGACTCCATTGGCAAAACCTAAAGTAGCCGTTACATAGTCTAAATATCCAGAATTCGAGGCCCGACTGCCACTCGCTGTTAACTTAATCACAGGGGCAGCCGCAAGTTCTAGTAGCAAGTCAATGTCGTGAATCATCAGATCCAAGACGACAGAGACATCATTGGCTCGGTCAGCATAGGGGCTCATTCGGTGAGCTTCTAGAGCCAGTAACTCTTCTGTCTTGAGAACTTTGCTAAGTTCCTGAAAAGCGGGGTTAAAGCGTTCAATATGCCCAACTTGCAGGATACATTGAGACTCAGCTGCTGCGTTTACCAAAGACTCCGCTTCAGCAATACTGGCAGCAATTGGCTTTTCAATTAAGACATGAACCCCAGCTTGCAGACAAGTCAGACCCACTTCATGATGTAAGCGAGTCGGGACAGCAACGCAGACAGCATCTACATAGGGAATCAGGTCGCGGTAATCCTCAAAAAAGCGAACACGGTACTTACTGGCGATGTCCAAACCGCGTTCAAGATTAATGTCTGCCACCCCTATGAGTTCTATGTCTTTGAGAAGACTTAAAACACGAACATGATGTTGTCCCATATTGCCGACGCCAATTACACCAACTTTGATTGGCTGTAACGAGCTGCGCTGCATCTGGGTATCCGGATGTCTTTGGCACATTCTATCTTGCACTCTTATCTGCTCCTCCACCACGGGAACTAAGTCAATTTACTTATTCTGAGCCGCCTTAAACCATCCAGATAGTACCACAGCCCCCTTAAGTGTGAAGAATTCCAAAGTTTTGTCCCGATCCCTCAAATTAAAACCAAGTTGCAATACACTATAGCTCCAAGCCGAGAGTTAGGAGCTAAGAGCCAAGAATCTTGGAGTCAGCAGTTGTACAAATGCACCAGATGCCTAGCCGCACTTACACTTAGGGTGTTAGAGATGTGACACATAGTGCAGGCGGGTCTTGGGGGGCATCAGGTGTTAAGGGAACTAACCCCTGAATACTGACGACTGACTTTCCCTGAATCTTCACGGATGTTCTGCAACCTGGTATATGGAGGTCTTTGGGGCGGTCATTCTATTTTCATTGTGGTTTTACTACTCCTTAAGGGTTGAGATTAATGTGTCAGTTTCTAGGTTGTCCCTGAAAAAAGCCTTTTATCATAGTTCGTGTGCAATGCAATAGGCAAAAGCTAGTAGCTCAGGAAGAAGGAACGAGAGATTTTGAAAGCAGTTGTTTTATTATCTGGGGGATTAGACTCTTCTACGGTGTTGTATCAAGCTCAGGCAGATGATTGTGAGTGCTATGCTCTTTCTTTTGATTACCAGCAACGCCACCGACGGGAGCTTCAAGCCGCTACTGCGATCGCGCAATCGGCTGGGGTCAAGGAGCATCAAGTAGTGAGCTTTGATTTACGGCAGTGGGGAGGCTCAGCATTAACAGATGATCAGATTGAGTTACCCGAACATCGCTCCCTCGAAGAAATGTCTCAAAATATTCCCATCACCTATGTTCCTGCTCGGAATACGATTTTTTTGAGCTTTGGTTTATCCTATGCGGAAGCGATTGATGCTCAAAGAGTTTATGTGGGAGTCAATGCATTAGATTATTCGGGTTATCCAGATTGTCGTCCTGATTATATCCAAGCGATGCAAAAGGTCTTTGAATTGGGAACAAAGCAGGGACGTGAAGGACAATCTATTGAAATTGTTACGCCTTTAGTTAACCTCAAGAAAACTGCCATTATTCAACTGGGTAATCAACTAGGAGTGCCTTGGGAAAAAACTTGGTCTTGCTACGCTGGCGGTGATTTAGCTTGTGGAACTTGTGACTCCTGTCGATTGCGACTAGCTGCTTTTGCTGAATTGGGATTACAAGACCCACTTCCTTATCAAGCGATCGCAAATCATTAGTTTTTGAAAATGGGTTGAAGGTTATTATCGCAGCGGTGCGTAGCCCAGGTTAGGAATTGTCATTGTTTGTTGTACCTTGTAAAACAGAGCTGATACGCTGTGTGTACAACTTTCATAATGAAAATTGCTTCCTTGTTTCCCTCTTTCTCATTCCCTGTTCCCTCTTTTCAATAGGAGTGTTTGTCCTGTTAATTGTTATCTCTGTTCACTCCAAAATCTTGCTCAGAGTCTGGAGGGAGAACGTCGTCAACTTCATGAATTGGTTCGTCAATTCTTGGCTCATCTGTTGTGACCATGACTGGCAGAATATCGACTTCTAACTGATCAGATGATGACGTAGATGTGAGTTCCTGACGGTGAATGCGGATCTGGTGTAAGCGTGGACCTTCAGCCGAAACGACGATGAAATCAAAATTGTCATAGCTGAGAATTTCACCTTGTAAGGGAATTTTTTGAAATTGGTAGAGGAGAAAGCCTCCTAAGGTTTGATACTCGTCTGCTACGGGTAAATTTAAATCCAGAAGTTCGTTAACTTCTTCTAAATTCATCTGAGCTTGAACTAAGAAGGTGTGTTCATCCAGAATCTGTACAGCTAACTCTTCTGTATTTTCAGTTTCCGGGTGTTCACCAATAATTTCAGCAATTAAGTCTTCTAGGGTGACTAACCCTGCTGTGCCACCGAACTCATCAACCACCATAACCATTGCTAGGTGCGATCGCTGCATTAAGGGCAGCAGTTCCGAAAGAGGCATCGATTCGGGCACAAAACGAGCTGGACGAATCCAAGGGTGAATAGGTGTTGATGGGGTAATTTGCCCTTGAGATAAAGGTTCAGCTAACTCTTTAAAATAGATAATGCCTCGGATATCATCTAATGATTCGCCTGTGACGGGATAGTGAGAGTGTTCGGTATTGACAATCTCCTCTAGTAAAGTTTGAAAGGTGGCAGTATTGGGAATTGAGGCAATACTCGTTCGAGGCACCATAACTTCTACTGCCTCAACGTCACCAAATTCAAATACGTTTTTGAGGAGTTCTCGTTCTTCCGCTTCTAACCCAGTAGATTCGCGCTCGGTCGTAATAATTAACTGTAACTCTTCTGGCGTTACTCGGTTATACCAGCCTTGGCCAGTATATTGCACGCCTGCTAGTTTCAAGAGCAAGCGAGTCGATTGATTTAAAATCCAAATAAAGGGATTAAAAAAACGGGCGATCGCGAGGCTAGAGGGGCCCAAGAATCTTGCCAGTTGTTCCGAGTAAAGCAACGCAACTGATTTAGGGCAAAGTTCTCCGAGAACAATTTGGAGATAGGCAATCAGGAAGAAGGTGATGGGGATGGCTAGGGAATGGGTAATAAACTGACTAACCGTTTGGGGCAGTGGGAGTTGTGCAATTCCCGCCGCCACCAAGACAGCCATTGTACTCTCGCCAATCCAGCCCAGTGCCAAGCTAGAAAGGGTAATACCTAACTGTGTTGTAGAAAGTAAGCGTTCGATACTGCGTTGCAGGGCTTGAACGGTTTGAGCTTGCACGTCCCCAGCTTCAACAAGCTGATTAATACGCGATCGCCGCACCGAAACCATGGAAAACTCAGCAGCGACAAAAAAAGCATTAATTGCAATCAGTAGTAGTACTGATAACAATCTCAGCAAAATATCTTGACCAGTGAGGCTAGCATCCACTCTCACTGTTAGGAAAACCCTCTCAATCGGCAACCCTATCAAAAGTCAAAGCTCCAAGGCTTTTTTGTAAAGGATAATGTACAATATCGGCGCTGACCTGAATCGTGATCGCTTACCTCACAACTGGAATTTCAGACATCTTTAGCTGTAGTTTTTGATCGGGATAATCCGTCAGTGTCAGTGATAACTTTTGAGCATTCTCTATTAAAGCAGTAGGAATACTCACCGTGCCGGTATATTCCTTGCCATCAGGCGGTAATTCTCCTGGTAGCCCTTCGGTAATAGCACTCAAGGCGCGACCTTGCTCATCTGTCACATTCAAAAAACTGTATAGAAATCGCACAGCATCCGCTCCTTGATTCTTTAATTTAACATTCAGGAGTAAAGAACCTCCTTGCTGGTTAGCGGACTGTATTTCCAGAGTTACTCCCCGAGCTTCACTTTTGATCGGTAAATTGAAAGCGGAACTGGTTGTTGTAAAAGATGCCTGAGTCGCAAATCCATCAGGAGTCTGTTGGCTTTCGTCTGTCTGAGACTGATTGCTGCTGTTAGCTTGGTCGTCCTTCTTCTCGTCTTGGTTCTCAGATTTTTCGTCCTTTTTCTCAGGCTTTGAATCCTTGCCATTATTTTTGATGTACTCGTTCACCTGAACCAGGATATCTGCTTCCCGCAAAATGGATATTCCTTCTTTGCCAGGAGGAGCTTTCTGGTTGCCCGCCATATCTTTCACAGGGCGAACATCCGGTTGAGTAACGCCTTTGAGGGCTTCGTGACCGAGAGTAAATCCCCACATTGCACTCACGAAGCCAGCACCTAACATCATTGCCAACAGAATTAAAGTGAGCGCCACAGTTGAGTTGAATTTCATCGGTGTTTCTTATATTACTCCGCACACGCTGTACGAACTAGAGTAAACTCTGAGCTATACTTGTTTGCTCAAAGTTATTCGACATAATAATACCTACAGAATAGCTTGATGCCAAAACAAACAAATCGTTTCTATTTTAGTTGTTTGTTTTAAGACTTAAACCAAAAAACTGAGGCTTCTTCCTTTCTAGACGCAGGGTTCCTATGCAGTAAGAATTTCTCTCCTGTACTGCCTATTCCCACTCGCTCATCTTCACATCCGGAAAGGATTGCTGGGAAGCTGCCTGTAGAAATCAATGTTTATGCTTTAGAGCCTTCTACGGAGGTGATTCTGCTTACGCGCTTTGCGTAGCATGGGCATAGCGCCTTAGCAGCACTTCACTCATCTGTAATGCAAAGAAGAAGCGCTTGTGTAAACATGCCTGAACTATAAAGGCTTCAGTGACCGTTTCTTAGCAGCAGCCCCACCAGCCGCTACGGATTGAAAAAAACCTGTCCTTTTGCCCTGGAGCCCTGGAGCTTTTTGCCTTGTGTTTCTTGAAAGGGTCTAACCGACGCAATCGCATCCGTTACGCATGAAACAAACACTTCCTTCTTTCCTTCTGCCCTTTGCCTTCTGACTTGAAAGTGGGGTGTAGGGTGTAGGGTGTGGGGGAGGACTATTTTCATTCATGGCTGTGAAATTTTTTCATCGGGACTGCCTTGTGTTTCTTGAGAGAATTTACTCTCTTGATGTCTTCTGCCAATCCACACGGGCCGTTACTATGATATTAATAGAGTAGCCAGGGTTGGCCGAGCGGTTGAGGCAGCGAACTCATAATTCGCCCAAGGCAGGTTCAACTCCTGCACCCTGGATTAAAGAATTTGCTTCTGACCTTGTTGCCCATATCAATCGGCCATCCGGACGTCTATCTGGGCAATGGGGCTTCCAAATTAAACTCACCGCCCTCCGCAGGGCTAAGGAAGCCTTCTCTTGGACCAACCAAACGTCGGGCCCCAGGCTGTTGGAGTACGGAGGTATTGAATGGGTTGGGTAAGTCAGGGGTACGAATAACAGGGTCGCTGGAATTCTGTAGTTCTAAGGCAGACCGATAAAGCCTAGTGATACGAAGTGCATCCCGCTCAAGTTCAAGGTCTGGAAAACCAGCTCTTCCTGGCAAGCCAATGCCGGTAATAAAAGTGATTTGACGTGGAATTGAGCGGTTGCGATAAAAATCCCCCGACTCTCGGAAAAAGAGGATATTGAAAGCTTCTGGAAGGGTAATCAGACGATTAGGTTCCCCTGCGATGGGTTGTCCGAAATAAGGGGCTTGAATGCCTAAAGTTCTTGGACTCACAGGTACATCTGCGGGAGCCACCTCTGTTGAGACTCCGGGTTCGGTATAGGGGGATTCGTCAACACCTAGAGTTCTAGGGCTGGCGGGTACCCCAACCGGGCTGGAGGGAGTTGTTTGAGCGATCGCACTGGTGGCTAACCCACTAGAAGCGGCAGCAAGAACCAATGCACCGAGCAACTTGGTCAACCGCATTTTCATAATCCTCACACTCATTTTTTTTAATAATATCTGATATTCAAGTTTAAGATTGTTAATGGGCAAATCTTCCGCAATCTGCTATTTTTAACTTTTTTTCCGTAAGTAATGATTGATAAAATTCAACCTCCCCCTGACTTCCATCCCTCTACTGATTTCACTCAAGAGCGCCAGTTGCTATTGGATTTATTTTGCAACTTGGCTTATCAAGAGGGGGATTTTGTTCTCTCTTCAGGACAACACAGTTCTTATTACATTAATGGTAAACAGGTTACGCTTCATCCCCAAGGTGCATTAACCATTGGTCGTCTACTCTTATCAAAGCTTTCAGCCGACACTCATGCAGTAGCTGGATTAACTTTGGGGGCTGACCCGATTGTAAGCGCAGTAAGTGTTGTTTCGGCCCTGGAAAATCGACCTATACCCGCACTAATTATTCGGAAAGAAGCGAAAGGACATGGCACGAGGGCGTATATTGAGGGACCAAGTCTGCCAGAGGGAGCTAAAGTGGTCGTTTTAGAGGATGTTGTAACCACTGGACAATCAGCCATGAAAGCGGTAGAAAGGCTGCGAGACGCGGGTTATCGCGTGGAACAAGTGATGGCATTAGTAGATAGATTGCAAGGCGGTGCCGAGTTTTATCAGTCAGTTCAGTTACAATTTCAATCCTTGTTTTCGATTGAAGACATTCAACAGCGCTGGGCACAATTAAAGGTGAACAACAAAGGTTGAAGGACAAGAGATTTCAACGCAGATTCAGCCGCGTACATTAATGTATCCGCGCCTCATATCTGTATTGGGTTCGCGCAGCCAAATCTTAATGGTTCTATCCCAACTCCCGCTAGCAAGAGTCATGCTATCTGGGCTGAAGGCGACGGAAAGCACCGCGAATGAATGTCCTGTGAGGGTACGGATGAGTTGGCCTGTACTCACACTCCACAACTTGATAGTGTGATCCCAACCCCCACTGGCGAGAGTTGTGCCATCCAGACTGAACGCAACCGAACCAATTCCAACTGAATAAGTATGCCCCGTAAGCGTGTGGATAACTTGCCCTGTACTCGTATTCCACAGATTGATGGTGTTGTCCTCGCTACCACTGGCAAGAGTTAAGCCATCCGGGCTGAAGGCGATGGCAGTAACCATGTGAGAATGACCCCTAAGTGTACGGATGACTTGCCCCGTACTCGTATTCCACAGCTTTATAGTGTTGTCTTCGTTGCCACTGGCAAGAGTTAAGCCATCCGGGCTGAAAGCAACTGAAAATACTCGGAGTGAATGCCCCCTAAGAGTGTGGATGACTTGCTTCATACTCACATTCCACAAGTTGATCGTATGGTCAAAGCTGCCGGTAGCAAGAGTTGTGCCATCAGGACTGAAGACAACACTACAAACATCACTTCCATGTTTAGTAAGATCGCTGATTACTTGCCCCGTAATTACATTCCACAATTTGATGGTGTGATCCTGGCCCCCACTGGCCAGAGTCATACCGTCCGGACTGAAGGCAATTGAATGAACCCTAAATATATGCTGCCAAAGGACTCGGATTTCTTGTCCTGTTCTTGCATTCCATAGCTTGATGGTTCCGTCTGAATGGCCACTAGCAAGAGTCATACCGTCCGGACTGAAGGCAACACAACAAACCCCTCCAGTAAAAGCAGTAGCAACATAGTCAAGCCAAGCAGTAACGGAATTAAGCCAAGCAATTGAGGAATCAAACTCAGCTAACGAGATTGGATTACTGGTAAGGGTACGGTTGAGTCGAACATTTCCCCAAGGGTTGGCTGGTACGGGCGATCGCATAACTTAGTCTCGCTCACTGAAAACCCAAAATAGCCATTAAGTTTGATGGGGTGGGCATTTGCCCACCCTACCTTGCTAGATTAACCTTGAGTTATCGGCTCTTTGGCTAAGAATTTTTCCAATTCAGTTAAAGCATCGGCATCAACTTTAGTCTGCATGGGGCAGAATTTGGGGCCGCACATTGAACAGAATTCAGCCGTTTTGTAAATATCGGCTGGGAGTGTTTCGTCATGGTATTCCCGTGCGCGATCGGGGTCGAGGGCAAGTTCAAACTGGCGATTCCAGTCGAAATTGTAACGAGCTTGGGAGAGTTCGTCATCGCGATCGCGAGCACCAGGACGATGGCGTGCAATATCAGCCGCATGAGCTGCAATCTTGTAGGCAATCAACCCATTCCGCACGTCTTCGGCATTCGGCAAGCCTAAATGTTCCTTCGGCGTCACATAGCACAGCATTGCTGTACCATACCATCCAGCCATCGCGGCACCAATAGCAGAGGTGATGTGGTCGTAACCAGGAGCAATATCAGTCACCAGTGGGCCCAGCACATAGAAGGGAGCTTCTGAACACTCTTCCATCTGCTTTTTGACATTGAACTCAATTTGATCCATGGGGACATGACCTGGCCCTTCAACCATCACCTGCACATCATGTTCCCAAGCTTTGCGAGTCAGTTGTCCGAGGGTTTTGAGTTCTGCCAGTTGAGCGTCGTCAGAGGCGTCGTGGGTACAACCTGGACGGAGTGAATCCCCTAAACTAAAAGAGACATCGTATTTTTTGAAAATCTCGATGATATCCCGGAAATGAGTATAAAGGGGATTTTGCTTGTGGTGATGGAGCATCCACCGCGCCAAAATGCCGCCGCCGCGAGAGACAATGCCAGTAATGCGGTTTCTCACCAAGGGTAAATGCTCAATGAGAATTCCAGCATGGATGGTCATATAGTCTACTCCCTGCTGGGCGTGCTTCTCGATCACATCCAGAAAGTCTTCGGGGGTGAGCTTTTCAATCATGCCGTGAACGCTTTCGAGTGCTTGGTACACTGGTACCGTTCCAATCGGCACGGGTGAAGCGTTAATGATTGCCGTGCGAATCTCATCCAAATTACCACCACCGGTGGATAAGTCCATCACGGTATCAGCACCGTATTTCACCGCAAGGTTGAGCTTCGCAACTTCTTCCTCTAGAGCGGAAGAATTGGGAGAAGCTCCGATATTGGCATTGACTTTACACTTAGAAGCGATGCCAATGCACATCGGCTCCAAGTTGACGTGATTGATATTGGCAGGGATAATCATCCGTCCCCGCGCGACTTCATCTCGAATCAACTCAACTGGGAGGTTTTCCCGTTGAGCGACGTAGTACATTTCTTCAGTAGCGATACCCTGGCGGGCGTAATGCATTTGTGTAACATTGGTCTGCCCACACCGCTTAGCGACCCATTCTTTTCGCATTTAATAATTTCCTCTAAATACAGCTTCCCTCCGCCGGTATTACCCGGACTCAGGTGCAAAGGGTGTAATCTCAGCCTGGTTGCTCAGGCACCCCTAGCTATGGATGAGGATTGTATCACCAAAGCAGGAAGCACGATTGAAATAGATCAGTAAATTTTTATCAAATCCGTGGCTTCACCCAGTTGAATGACTCAACAGGATGAAGTGCTATTTCCGTAATCGCTTGTAGTATAACTGTAGTGAATTAGAAGCTCTTAATTACCGTCAACTTGACAACTTACGCATCCTACTAAAACGTTATGACTACTTTAACAAGGCGTCCCTATGCGGGAGAAACGGATTTAGAAGCGATCGCTAACTTGATTAACGCCTGTGAAGCGGTCGATCGCCTGAATCATGGTACATCTGTTCCGGAATTACGGCGCTCCTTGGATGCTCCATCCATAGACAAGGCGCGTGACCTCTGTCTTTGGGAGGATGCAGATGGTCACTTAATTGGATTTGGTAGGCTGTGGATTGCTCCAACGGGCGAAAATATTGACGGATTTCTTGGATTTCGCGTCCACCCCACGGCACGAGGCAACGATCTTGAGCAGCAAATCGTTGTGTGGGCTCAGGGACGCTTGCGCGAGGCCGGTCAAGAGCGTGGCGCACAGGTCAAGCTGCGCTCTGGCACTCGCGCTGATCAAACCAACCGTATAGCCTTGTTAGAAAAGCACGGATTCATAGCTGACCGCTACTTTTTCACAATGGAGCTATCCCTTAGTGACTCTATCCCAGAACCTCAATTTCCCCAAGGCTTCAGGCTGTACCAGATGGGAGCCGAACAGGATATTGAGGCTAAAGTGGAACTGTACAACCAGGCATTTATCGACCATTGGAATCACCACCCTTTGACAGTTGAGAGGGTCAAGCAAGAGCTGAATAAACCTTATTACAGACCTGAACTCGATTTGATTGCTGTTGCTCCGGATGAGACGTTTGCAGCTTTCTGTTACTGCCAGATTAATCCAGAAGAAAATATCCGCAGTGGACGCAATGAAGGCTGGATTGTCTGCTTGGGAACACGGCGCGGCTTTCGCCAACGGGGTCTGGGACGAGCCATGCTGCTTGCTGGCATACAACAGTTGAAAGCAACTGGTGTCAATACAGTCAGGCTTGGTGTCGATACTCAAAATCTGTCAGGAGCGCTTCGGCTTTATGAATCTGTTGGGTTTCGTCCGGTTGAGACTCATATCTCTTTCGTCAAAGAGGTGTAACTCAAAACGAGGCAGAACAATTGTTTCAACCCTTGACAGATTTGTAGTATAAATGTAGTATAAAAATAGGGCAAACACATAACACCATTTTTCCCCCTGGGAACCTACTCGCATTAAGGAGGTGTCATCATGGTTCACGTTCGATTTGAAGGTCGCTCCTACGATATCTCGGAAGCACAGCTAGGCGTAACAGCAGGGATGAATGATAGTGCTGTTAAGGAACGGCTCATACAGTATTTTGATGTGACCTGCGATCGCTTTCAGTCTTATGTCGTTGATCGGCGTCCTAGCGGCGACCTCATTGTCCGCCCAGAAGCAGTCTACGGATAATTTCACAGACTTCGCGCCCTCTGCTTTTTGCTATATTGCTTAATTCTATGGGCGATCGCGCCCTGACCTAAGAAGCCTACAAACTGGTAACGTTCGATTCATACTCGAATAGTAGGTTCGATTCCTACCCTCTCCGCCACTTGGAGAGGGGTAAACAAACGCTTCTTTGACTTGCGCGATTGCTTTCTAGATCTTTAAAAATAGCATTCACTGGCAAATTTATTGCTCATCATTGACGGGATATAGATTTACTAACTTCACATTTGGTACTCAATTCTTGTTCCGCGCCCTGACCCAAAAAGCCTACACACAGGTTAACTGATTGGTCGTAGGTTCAAATCCTACCAACCCCTTCAATGGGGTTGTAGCTCAGGGGTAGAGCACTCAGCGTGTACAAACGCTTTTTTAACTTGCGCGGACATTAATATCCCTCAGATTTTTCCATTGTTATGGCAATTTAGAGCATTCAGTTTTATTTGACTAGAAAGTCTATCTATGTCTACTAAAACTATTGCTAATTATGAGCCATTATATCCAAAATTATTAACTTTCTAGCGGTAATAAGTCTAACCGAATTAGATTTGGAACAGACAATTATATATAGAAAATGCTAAACGGCGACTAAGTAGATAGGTACAAATAAACGCAGGTATGTAAACAAATGTTGAGAGCCTAAAACCCTCTTCGCTTTTGCCTTTTGCCTTCTACCCTCTGCCTTGCGTCAACGACAAATATTAATGCCCACCTACTTACAATCTGCTTCCGAATTTTCTTCAACTCAAATAAACTCTAACAGGAATGGCTCCAACGTATTGGACAACTAATGGGATAGAGGATCTTATTGAAGGATTCCAAACTTGTAAGCTACCGCGATACCAATGGACTCATCAGGCTCACTTGATTGTTGCATTGTGGTATCTGACTCATTACTCGGAACTAGAAGCAAGAAATTGCATCTGTAATGGCATCAAGAAATACAACCGTGCTATTGGTATCAAAACAACAAAAGACAGTGGCTATCACGAAACTATAACTCTATTTTGGATTCAGATAGTTGACCAATATCTCTGTGCTGGAGGTAAAAATCGCTCTCTTGTAGAACTTGTTAACGGCATTATCCAGGATTACGGAAATGCTCGCCTACCTTTTGAATACTATAGTAGCGATTTACTCATGTCACAGGAGGCACGTCAAAGATGGGTTGAGCCTAACTTAAAACCTCTAAAACTCAGCCTAAAACGTTGATTTTTATTTATTCCTGAGTCTTGTTACATTACTAGATAATCGGGGGAAAGCTAAGAATTAGTAATAAATTGAATGGGTAGCTGTCGCCGCAACAAATCCCGATCGCAATGATTGGATACAAGGAGGTCGTCGTGATGAATACGACTGAGCGTGACTTGCGTTTAGAGATGCTCAATAGCCTGCTGACTACGCCACACCGAGAACTGGGTAAGGTAGCAGAACTGCACAAGATGATGGTAGAACTTGACCCCGTCTTTTACGGACATTTGGCAGTGTGGTATCAAAATAACGGCGATGTTCGCGACCATAAGGAAGTATTCATCGGCAACCTCCTCACGAGCCATTTAACCGAACACCGTGATGCTGGTTTTGTGTTATTGCAGGAGTTTCCACCTTATCAGGTGGCACGAATTGTAGATTTCTTGAAGCAGTATCGAAATAAATTGCCGCGTTCAACTCGTACTGCAGTACGGCGCTATCTGGAAATCAGAGAGAAAAATCCTGCATTTTTTGACCGCTCTGCGTTGCGTGCACGTAAAGCAATGAAGCACCTTTACGCGACCTTGCACATTAAGCCGAATGCGCGTGCGGATGCGGTGTTATTTAAGGACAATCCGCCAGAAGATAGCCTTGCTTTTGTACTGAAGTTACTGGCAAACACATCGTTACCTGTAGAACAAGCACAACTAATTGTAGAACACAAAATCCCCTACACAGTAGCGGTGGGTGCTATCAAACAAGTGACACCGACGGTGTTGGTGGCGCTGATTAATGCCATGTCGCCTCAGGAGATGATTAACAATCTCAAGTCGCTCCAAACTCGTGGTGCGATGGATAACCCTGAGGTAAAGGCACTCATCGATGAAAAATTGGAGCTTGCCGCAAGTCATGTGCGCGTGGCAGCATTCAAGGCGCGAGTCGCAGCAGATGTGTCCCAACTGGATGCGGAGACAGTCACACGGTTGGAGCGTGTCACGGACGAGCAGGTGAGAAAGCGGAGACAGATTACGAAGCCTACCGCTCTGTTGGTAGATAAGTCTAGCTCAATGGAAAATGCGATCGCAGTCGGTAAGCGCATTGCTGCCCTAATTTCGGGTATTACCCAGGCAGATTTATTGGTTTATGCCTTTGATACGTTGCCTTACCCAGTAAAGGCATCTGGAAACCAATTGAGTGACTGGGAACGGGCATTTGAACACTTTAAGGCGAGTGGAGCAACTAGTATTGGTGCGCCTTTGGAAGCCATGCGCCTGAGAAAGCAACGGGTGGAGCAAATCATCTTAGTAACTGACGCAGGTGAGAATAGTGCACCCTACTTCGCTGAAACTTACGACACCTATAAGCGTGACCTCAAGGTGGAACCGAGTGTTCTCGTTGTCAAGGTGGGTGATGCCGATGACGGGTTAGAGCGAAAGTTACAAGAAAGACAGGCACAGGTTGATACCTTCACCTTTGGGGGTGACTACTACTCCCTCCCTAACCTTATCCCATTCCTCACTCGTCCTTCGCGGTTGGAGTTGTTGATGGAGATTTTGGAGACACCTTTACCAGTGAGGGATAACCCAATACTGCTTGGTACATGATTTTATGCGATCGCAAGATACCAACTCAAATCCTTAAAAAAAGTAGGTACTGCTCACCTGTCGTTGGATA
Organism: uncultured bacterium; assembly: GCA_966675205.1. Classification (GTDB taxonomy): domain Bacteria; phylum Cyanobacteriota; class Cyanobacteriia; order Cyanobacteriales; family Coleofasciculaceae; genus JBFLZA01. The sequence continues at coordinate 14,341 of CBKWLJ010000009.1, read as the reverse complement.
GCCCAGTAGGAAAGAATATGAAACGACTCACCAAATCTTACCTAAGGCAAGCAAAGCATTGGCCGAAGGTAGGTTCTCACCTTCTGGCTCAGTTTGACGCTTTCGGTGCTGTGGTGTCACCCACAGTTATTGTAGAGCTAGAAGCCCCACTTGTAATCTTCGATTCAAGTGGGGTGGGTTCACGATACTTGAGTAATTGTCTACCAAGACTATCGTCCTGCTATTAGTCACTTTGCTACCAAATACGGCTATTTTGGAGGCGAGTTGAGTTTAAATCGCATGAACTGGATTAACCCTAATTTCCTAAATGGGGATTATTTTGAATAGCCCTTCGTACTTCATCAGAATCAAGCCGTGAGTTGATCAGTCTGAATAATGTGTTGTAGTAACCCTTCACAGGCATCTAGCAGTAAATCGATCACCTGATCAAATCCCTCTGGTCCGCCGTAGTAAGGGTCAGGAACTTCTTTTTCTGTGTGATGCGTAGCAAAGTCACACATCAGTCTTACTTTATCCCGATACTTACCAGTGGGGTCAAGGGAGAGAAGATCTCGATAGTTTTCTCTATCCATTGCCAAAATCAGGTCAAAGCTTTCAAAATCTGACTTTTGAAACTGTCGTGCTTTACCTTTAAGTTCTATCCCCCGACGCTTTGCGGCTGTCGCCATACGTCTATCCGGGGGAGAACCAATGTGATAGCCTCCAGTCCCAGCCGAATCACAGATAATGCTGTCACTCAGATTTGCTTGTTCAATCAAGTGATTCATCAGGTTTTCAGCCGATGGAGAACGACAAATATTGCCAAGGCAGACAAAGAGTAATTTGTAGGGCATAGATATAATACTTAGTTCTTGGACAGTTGGAAAAAGAACCGATTGTTTAGACAATGAGATCTCACATAGCAAAAGCGGAGAAGAATTACCGCTTGTTTATCTAGACTCAACGTCGTTTCTGAGCTGCACCAGTGTTAAGTTTAGCAACGAAGCTGCCTATGCTGTCATTGCTTTTCTTAGGACGGATAGCAAGCCTCGCCTGACGACAGACACCATAAGGACAACAAAACCTGCATTGGTGGTCTGAGCGAATTATCTTTGTCGTGATCAAAGGATGCTGACCGATTTTACGGTCATCTCAAGGAAAGTATTTAATGTTCAAGTCGCATCGCCGCTCTTACCGAAAGCCTCGCCGCTCTTTCCCACTTCCAGTAATCATCTTGGCTATCCCTCTAGCCTTGATTCTCCTAGAATTGTTGGTACGGATTTTTGTCGGTGTTACGGGCAAAAGTACCGAGTTGGCAGCTTATGAGGGTCAACCCGCAAATGTTACTGCTTACTATCTCAAATTCGTAGGTGAAACACAGCATCCCTACGATGGTTTATCTGACCGTGGACAACTCGCTGCTCAAAGAACCCTTGCAGGAGGCTACAGGTTAGCCGGAAATCAAACCAGTAATTTTTGGCGCATTAACGAGCAGGGTTTCCGTGACGATAAGCCAGTCCCTTTGGAAAAACCTAAAGATGAAATCCGAATTTTTCTTTTAGGTGGATCTACAGCCTTCGGTCAATGGATTGCGAGCAACCAAGCGACAATCGCTAGCAAACTGGAAACTCGCCTCAATGAACGGATATCTCAACAGAAGCGCTCTCCAGAAAAATACCGACCGATAGTTTTACCATTTTACAAACCTGAACTGGAGAAGGCATTAAAGTTGCCACCCCAGATTCGGGAAGGTTCCTATCGCGTCATCAATGCTGCCGTACCAGGCTATACATCTGGAAATGAATTGGCGCAGCTAGCTCTTCAAATTTTGCCTTATAGTCCTGACGCTGTAGTAGTTTTGGATGGTTATGCTGACTTAATGCTGCCGAGCCATAAAACCCAGACGGATATTCCAGAAATTGAAGGCTTTCTCAACAGTGCTCCAGGGCATTTTGGTGTTTATCTCGCTAGGCAGTTACAGCATACAGTCGGCGATATGTATTTAATTAAAGCTATACAATACTGGATTTTGCGACCACAGCCGTCAGTAAGCCAAATGAGTCTGGTAGGGGTTGAGCAGACAGCGCCATTAGACAAACATCTTGCAGTTGAACCGACTGAACTAGCACGTCGAGTGGAACGTTACCAAAATTTGCACAAGCAAATGCTAAAACTGACGACAGGAGCCAGTATTCCTTTAGTAATTGCCGTTCAACCTGAAATTACGGGCAAGGAAAACAATATGCTTGCTCCTAGTGAGCAGAAAATTTTGCAGGAATTGGGAGCTACCTACAGGCAACGAGTACAGGGCAGTTATACAGAATTGGTGAAGACAGCACAGCAGCTAGAGGAGGCATTTCCCAAAAATGTAAAAACACTCAATCTTTACAAGCTTTATGAAAACTTCCCCAATCGAGCCTTCTATGACGCTGTTCATTTGACTGAAGAAGGGAATGTTCAGTTAGCTGAGCGATTGTATCAGACGCTCACTACCCTCCCCAAGCTGCAAGTTACTCCCCCCAAGAAATCAGGTATTGAGAATTAAGGATTGGGGATTGGGAAGAAAAAGAACTAAGGAAAACAGGGGGGACTCCAAAGATGCATCAGTGTGAAATTTGCATCAATTGGCTTCCTGATACTCCCTATCCTCGTTCATTTTTTTTGCTTGAGCTCCGGTTTGGGTGAAGCAAACCGGAGACTGTTAACAGCGTGAGTTGCTGGAATTGCATCGCCTTTCTTGGTTTTCTGCTGTTCCAGTCTCAACCGCCGTCTTAGATTTGAGGTCTGCCAAGCTTCTTGAGTGACTACGGGGAGAAGCTTTTTCAGCAACTCTAATTTTTAGTTCCCAATCCCTCGTTTCTTCAATTACATCCCTGGAAGATTCAACCCACTGGTTAGTTCTTCCATGCGTTCGCGCATTGTGGTTGTAGACTTCTCGTAAGCATCTTTCATCGCTGTGGTGACAAGTTCAGAAAGGGCTTCTGCACCTTGAGCCATAGCATCTGGAGAAATTGTGACTTGTCGAGGTTCTTGGTTGCCACTCATAACAACCTTGACGCTGCCATCCGCTGATGTTCCCTCAATCTCCATCTGCTCCAATTCTTCTTGGAGCTTTTTGGCACCTTGTTGAACCTCTTGAGCTTTTTTAAATGCCTCGGCTAGCTCTTTCATTTTGCCTAAACCGAAGCCGAATCCTTGTCCTTTTGTCATAAATGGCTAAACTCTACCTGAGTTGGATGGGTTAGAAATCGGTTTTAGATTAGTGACATCCTCCTAAACTTCCCTTACGGGTCAGTGTAGGCTTCCTAACCTTGCGATTAGGCATTCCTAGTTATTTCCCGCAAGGGTGCGCTTGCTTTCTCGGAGGAGATTTCCGAGAATCAGCGTTACCCTTTCGGGAGTTTCGCCACTTATCTAGATAGATGGTTTCCCACATATCCTCGACAGAACGACTGCATAGGCGTTTTGCTTCCTCAGAGTCTCTGAGTACTAGCTTTCCATACATTTTGGAAGACTTACACCTTAGTACGGTCAGGTTTTTACCCGGACACCGGGTACCAACGGCTGGAACTTTTTCCTGTCCGGAACCCTATAACCTGAGTTGTCAAGGTACGAACCGTTTCCTAAGTCTGATGTTCTCGGCATTGCCTGACTTTAACACTCAGCTAGGTCAGTGGTTAGCTAATGGGATAATAATACCGAGAATTCGGATGCGTTGGCTACGCAAGGGATGTCGTTCCCAGTTTTTCGTTTTTCGCGGAAGTACTCATAAGTGTAGTTCTTCTCTAAAGATAATCCTACTCAGTATGTTTGGGGGTTTATATATCTCGCCACTCTTAGTGTGAGTCTTATTAACCCCGAACTCCCACTAGTTCATCTTAGTCCTGTTCATGTTACTCTAACAGTTTTAGATCATTTGAAACTCACCTAAGATTTTTACTTCTGGCTCTAATCGGAGCGACCAGTGATGTTCTACTTGTTGCTGAATATGGTGGATGATTTGGAAGATGTCGCTGGCTTTAGCTCCGCCACAATTGAGGATAAAGTTGGCATGGCGCTCAGCTACTTGAGCACCACCAATTTTGTAGCCTTTTAGACCGATTTGTTCGATCAACCAAGCTGCTGGATGTAGATCAGGATTGCGGAAGACACTTCCACAACTAGGTAAGTGATAGGGTTGAGAACGTTTTCGTTGTTCCAATTGTTGAAGGGTTGTTTCCCGCACGAAGGCTGGGTCAGCACCGGGTTTTAATTGAAACGTTGCCTGAACGACTAGGCGATCGCCACCTTGTAAGATCGAAGTACGATAACTAAAGCCTAAGTTTTGGGGAGTGAGTTCTTGTAAGGCTCCATTAGGCGAGAGGGTTTGAGCGCTCACTAAGATATCTGCTGTACATCTAGCGTGAGCACCAGCATTCATCACAACGGCTCCCCCCACCGTACCAGGAATTCCCACAGCCCACTCTAGCCCTTGCCAGCCTCGTTCTGCTGCTTGCCATGCTAAACGAGCAATGGGTTCACCTGCACCGGCTGTAACTTGCCCTGTCTGTTCATCGAAATAGGTTTGGCGTAGATGGCGAGTACAGATGACTAGACCCGGTAAACCGTTATCACTGACCAATAAATTAGAACCTGCTCCCAATAGGGTTAGGGGTAATCCTTGGGACTGGGCCCACTCAAAACTCGCTTGCAGGTCTTCTAAAATCCGGGGCGCAACATACCATTCTGCCGGTCCTCCAACTCGAAACGAGGTCAAGTTAGCTAAAGGGGCCTGGGCACGAAGGGGGCAATTGGTTCCTGGTAGATAAAGGGGCGGCTGATAAAGCGTTTTCTTTGAGGGAATTGGGGTGTGAACACGGGGGGGATCGTGAGAAAGAGTCATATTAATACGCGTGAAAAGAACGCCAATTGATTTTGGGCAATTGAGTGGAAGTCAAAGATATTTTTCAAGGCTGGGATCACTCGACTCAGGCTTTCTGGCTCAAGGGTCTTGAGGGGTCTTTTTCTTCCTCTTGGTAGTACTTTATGACCTGAGGAATAATCTGATTGAGATTTCCAGCTCCCAGAAATAGAGCTAAATCCCCAGGTTGTAGGATTTGTGTTAGAAACTCAACAACAGATTCTAAAGTGGGTTGGTAATACACCTTCTGATGGTGAGTGGCGATCGCATCTCGCAGATGCTGACCTGTTATTTGCTCTAAATTAGGTTCTCCAGCACTATATATGTCGGTAATCACCACAATGTCGGCGTTGCTGAAAGATTGAGCAAATTCTGGTAAAAATGTCGCTGTTCGACTGTAGCGATGGGGTTGGAAAATGGCGATAATCCGTTGTTGCTCTGAAGCAAATCCGAGAGATTCTCCTCCCCTTAAACGGGCTGCTGCCAGTGTTGCCTGAATTTCACTGGGATGGTGGGCATAGTCATCAACGAATGAGATGCCATTGCACTTGCCCCGAAGTTCAAAGCGGCGTTTGGCTCCTTCAAAGGTGGCGATTGCATCACTGATTGCGTCAAACTCTAAACCCAGATGTCGCCCTACGGCTACTGCTGCCAGCGCATTGCTGAGATTGTGTTTGCCCAGCAATTTTAGATGCAGTTCACCCAAAATTTCATTGCCTTCCCAAACACGAGCTGTTGTGCCATAAGCGTGGTATTTAACATCATCCACGCTGTAGTCTGCCTCCGCATCCCGCCTTAGGCTATAGCTGATGCTGGGTTGAATTTGCGATCGCACAGTCTGGCAATCGATGCATCCCACTACTGTTTGACAGTGCTGAGCAAAGGTTTGGAAGATGGCAATGACTGCCTCTAGAGATTCATAGTGATCGGGATGATCTAGCTCAATATTGGTAATCACGCCAATTTTAGGAGCTAGCTTGGCTAAAGATCCATCGGATTCATCAGCTTCTGCTACCAAGTAGGGACTATTACCCAAACGCGCATTACCTTCCCAGGCATCCACTTCCCCCCCCACAACAATGGTTGGATCGAGACCTGCCTTTAAGAGAAGATACCCAATCAAACTACTCGTTGTGGTTTTTCCATGAGTTCCTGCTACGGCAATGCTTTGGTAATCTTGAATTAAAGCCGCTAGTAAGTCTGAGCGATGAAAAATAGGGTAGCCGCGTTCCAATGCTGCCCTATATTCAGAGTTAAAGGGATTAATCGCAGTTGAACAAATCACTTGAGGCAACCCCAAGGCAGCATTTGCTGTCCTTGGAGGCGAAATTGATCTTGAAACCGCATAAGCAATTTCGTGTTTTGAATTGATGGCTACGCCTGTCGGTATTTCCGCATTTGCCTGCTCATTTACTGATTGTTGAAAAAATTCTAAGTTAGTCGCCTCTTGGCTTCTAAAAAGATGAGCGCCGACTGCCTGTAAACGCTGAGTAATATGCGTCGAACGAAGGTCTGACCCAGATACAGGTAGCTGGCGCTTTGCCAAAATATAAGCTAGGGCTGACATTCCTATTCCACCAATGCCGATGAAATGAAATGGCTTCCCAGTAAAATCGACAGTATTCGGCATCTTAACTCCTTACACACCACACCACACAAGCCTACTGTGCCAATAACACGCGCTATCATATCAAGAATTGATTTTTCAAGATATAGCTAACTAGAGATTTAGCAGAACTTTCTTGTGATAAGTCTACTTATGCTTATAGATTGTGTTATTGGTACCCTGTTTTTTTCTATCCATGGACGGTTTTTAATATTAAACGCCTAAAGTAGGACTCTATCCGGAAACTGGAGTCTTAGTCATATCAGCATGACTTCTCTAGACCTCCAGACACCAAGCTTGCTATTGTCACCTCCTTAGGACTGCTCCTGATCGGTGCATTTTCCCTAATCGCTCAAGCTTATACTGCCGCCTTCTTGACTAGCTGGTCTAGAACTCTAGGACGTTGGTATAGCTAATGCGCCAATCTCATAAAAAATTGACCCGATTGATGTTCAAGAGCATCATTGATACTTATGTTCGGGGATGCTACTTCTCCCCTTGTAATCACTCACCAACGCAAACGGGAGTCGAGAACAGCCTAGGCTACCGTTGCAGCCAACGGAAGAAACCAACGCCTTGCAGCGAGGTTAGCTCTACTGGCAGGTAAATGTTCTGCTGATAGAGTTAGAAACTGGCTGTACAAGAGAAAGATTGCGATTCAAATTATACAGGTCTCCTCACCGACCGCCACCTATTTCCAATCTCTAGTTAAGTTAGATCTAAATTTTTGATGGGTTGGGTATGGGACGAGTGGCAATTTTGGGAGGCACCTTCGATCCGGTTCACTGGGGGCATTTGGTACTTGCCGAGACCGCTTTAAGTCAACTAGAGCTAGAAAAAGTGATTTGGGTACCTGTACATCAGCCTCCTCATAAGCACTGCTGTGACTATGAACATCGTCGATTAATGGTGGAAATCGCGATCGCAGAAAACTCAGCTTTTGTGCTTGAACAAACAAAAACGAGACAATCCGAACCGGATTATGCGATCAACACCTTAATTGATCTGCAAAGCGCTTATCCCAACCAACAGTGGTTTTGGCTCATAGGACTAGACGCCTTCAGAACTTTACCCCGATGGTATGATCGTGAAAAATTGATACCTGCTTGTGAATGGATAGTGGCTCCACGAACTCTACCTCATCAAGTAGCTGCGGCGGTTATCTCAACCAGTAGCGCTGTTCCATGGGAGACGAATGCCCAATCTACCCAATTGTGTAAACAAGTCGCTAAACAACTAAACTCTCAAAATATCCTCATTCGTTGGCAGTTATTGCCAATGCCACCCCTAGGTATCTCTTCGAGTTTGATTCGTCAATACTGTCATCAGCGCCGCTCCATTCGTTACCTAGTTCCAGAAGGAGTTCGAGCTTACGTTGCTGCCCACAGCCTCTACGATTGACGTGGTGCAGAGATTCGAGTCGTTAGGCTAAGGATTTGGAAGCAATCCTTAGCCCAAGCCTATTTCAAGACCTTCATTCTCAATATCTGGCGCTAATTGCCAGTTATAAATACTCACTCTTTGCGATATGATCGGGGACATTAAGAAAATATTTACTGAGTTTGAATACAGAGGGCAAGACGCAGTGATTAGAGTAGCGATCAATGGCTTTGGGCGGATCGGACGCAACTTTGCGAGATGCTGGCTCACCAGAGAAAATAGCCAAATCGATTTAGTGGGCATCAATGATACTTCTGACCCAAAGACTAATGCTCATCTGCTGAAATACGACTCGATGCTGGGGACGTTGGATGCCGATATCAGTGCGGATGAAAATTCCATCATTGTGAACGGCAAAACAATCAAGTGTGTATCCGATCGCAACCCACTGAACTTGCCCTGGGCAGACTGGGGAATTGACTTAATCATCGAATCGACGGGCGTCTTTGTGGACAGAGCCGGAGCCTCGAAGCATCAAGCCGCAGGTGCCAAGAAGGTTCTGATTACTGCTCCTGGAAAAGGGGGAGATATTGCGACCTTCGTGGTCGGCGTTAATCATAGCGACTACGACCACAGCCAGCATGACATTGTGAGCAATGCAAGTTGTACCACCAACTGTATGGCTCCTTTTGCTAAAGTACTCCACGAGCACTTTGGCATCATCAAAGGAACGATGACCACTACCCACAGCTACACCGGTGACCAGCGCCTTCTAGATGCCAGCCACCGTGATGTCCGTCGGGCACGCGCAGCAGCACTGAATATCGTGCCAACAACGACCGGCGCAGCAAAAGCAGTGGGTCTAGTCCTGCCAGAACTCAAAGGTAAGCTCAATGGTATCGCCCTACGCGTCCCCACTCCGAATGTATCGGTAGTAGATTTAGTCGTTCAAGTTGAGAAAAGCACGATCGCCGAACAGGTAAACGATGTTCTCAGAGCCGCTGCTGAAGGTCCACTCCAAGGGATTTTAGAATACAGTGACTTACCCTTAGTTTCCTGTGACTACAGAGGACACGATGCTTCCTCAATTGTGGATGCTAGCCTCACCATGGTTATGGGCGGGGATATGGTTAAGGTTGTTGCCTGGTATGACAACGAGTGGGGTTACTCTCAGCGCGTTGTAGACTTGGCTGAGCACATGGCTAAAAATTGGCAGAATTAATCTTTTGGGTTAATAGATCTAGAAGATTAGTCAATTTTAGAAAAATCTGAACAAGGAGCCTGGGAATGTATTCTCAGGCTTTTGTATTAGAGGAGTTCTTTCGATCAAATTCAAAAATGCTGAAATCCTTGGCTTTGGGTTAACAATTCATCGGTATAAGAATTGCTATTGTCTTTTAAGCAAATTCCTTGCTTAGCTGTGATTGTACCGATAATTGCCGCCCCTTGCCCCAGTTGTTCTACCAAGGCTTGAGCAGGTTCTGAAGGTAAGCATAGCACCAGTTCAAAATCTTCACCTCCATACAGTGCCCAGTTCATTGCTTGCTCAGGAGACACTAACTGCTCCCAGCCCAATGGTAAAGGAATTTTCGTGCGTTCAATCACAGCTCCAACACCGCTGAAACTGCAAATTTGAATCACCGCATCGGCTAGTCCATCACTGCTGTCCATTCCAGCGATTTGGGTTTTGGATTGAGGCTCTAAAATTTTCCAGAGAAGGGGGAGGACATCTAACCTGGGTTTGGGGCGTTGGTGGGCTGTGATTAAATGCGATCGCTCATCTTCACTCAAATTTTCCCCAAATTCTGGGTTGAGCAATAATTCTAACCCGGCTCGCGAGGCACCGTGGACACCCGTAACAACAATCGCATCCCCAACTTGAGCAGAACTACGGCAAATGATACGCGCAGGCGCAACTTGACCAAAAGCAGTAATGGCTAGACTAATAAAGGGCGACCGTACCACATCACCCCCAACAATCACCGTATTGTATTGTTGCAAGCAGCAGGTCAATCCTTGGTACACTTGCTCTATCCAACTCACCGAGGTTTCACCTGTAACACTTAAACCCACAGTGATCCCCAGTGGTGATGCTCCCATTGCTGCTAAATCTGAGAGATTCGCCGCTGCCGCACGCCAGCCGACATCAGTGGGGGAAGTGGTGCGATCGCTAAAATGCACTCCATCCACTAAAACGTCGGTCGTTACCACTAGCGATTGACCTGGCTCTAAAGATGAAATAACAGCAGCATCATCACCCACAATATCGTTAGGGCAGAAAGGTTGTAAGCGTTTGAGCAGCCCTTGTTCCCCAATATCTTTTACCCGTAGGGGAGACACATTACTGCTCATACCGACTTATCAGCAGAGAGATGTTTCTGAAGTTTGGGGAAACGGTAGAACGTATCCCCATCGACATCCACTTCAGGAATAGCTCCAAACATCTTTACCTGACGTTCTAGGTATTTCCGAGCTTGCTCCACATCTACTCTAGATGTTGCCGCTAGCTGAATCAGAGAAATACAACTTCCCTGCTCTTCGAGTAGCTGATAGAAAGCATCATCCAACTGCTGACGATTGAAGGCACTCTCTAACTGCTGCTGACGATTGAATGGGCCAACACGCAGTAAGACAACGCCCAGAATAACCAGCGTAATTACTAGTAATAAGTCAACAATTGGCATTGAGGTCAGACCCTACGGGCAGGGAAAAGGGAAAGGGTAAAAGGGGAAAGGGAACTAGTGCAAGCAAGCACAAGAGATCAGGCTCCGAGGCAAAAGGGATATTGTTTGTACAGTAAGCTTTTTCATCTTTTTGGGCTGGTGGATTATTTTTGCCGCGCTGTACTAGCAATATCAATGTAGAAGCTTGGCGAACAGACGTAGAAATAATTTCTGGACGCTCGCTTTCTGACTTTCTGATCAGCTATGAGTTTGGGGTGTCCGGTGAAGTGGATTGAGACTCAGAGGTTAACATTGGTTTCACCTCAGACTCGCCCTCCGTAATCAACAGCTCATCCATAATCTTTGCTTCCTTATCCACTGTAGCGGATTCAATTTGGGCTGTTGGAACCGGCTTTACCTCTTGCTCAGAACCTTTATCTGCAACTGCTTAAGGTTGCACCAAATTTTCGGCACCTTGGACGACTTTAGCAGATTGAATTTTGTCTCCCTCTTTGAGTTCTTCTAAAACGTCTCTACCCTCAACTAAATAGCCAAAGACAGCATAACGTCCATCCATGAGGTTATAGCCAGGGGGGGTTAATTCGTTATCAAACTTGAAGAAGAAGAACTGAGAGGAACCTCCATTCGGGTCGTTTCCAGGACGCGCCAAGGCAATAGCCCCGTAGGCTGAGAAGGGCAGTGCTAGTTCCTCAAGGTAACGACCCGCATCTTCTAAAGTAGTGCCATACACGGGTTGATCATCACCCTTGACCAGCACTTCTAAAGGAATAGCGCGGTATTCACCTGTATTCGGGTCAGTAAAGCCTACCTCTGGTCCTGGGGGATCGCCAGCTTGCACAACAAATTTGTCTTCTGCACGAGTAATCTCTAGACCGTTATAGAAGCCTCGCTGCACTAAATCAACAAAATTTCCAGCAGTGACAGGAGCACTATAGCCATCAACAACTACTGTTAAGGGTCCCTTGTCAGTGGTGATCTCTACTGTGGCGCGACCTTTAAGTTGAGGAAGGTTGCTATACTCTGAGGGCACCTCGAAAGGAAACTGGGATACCATCAATTCTTCGAGTTCACCCACTTGGTCAAGGAGTTGACCTCGTTTGATCCATACCTGTTCTTTATCTTGAGCTTCAACTGCCTCTCGGATTGAGGTAATGCCCTGGTTCATTGCAGCAATGAGGGCTTCAGCTTGCGGTCTTCTCTGTTCTGGAACATCCGCAAGCACTTGCTCGGTGCGATCGCCTAAAATTAAAGCTGCTTTGGTAATATCCCTACTGATTGGACTCCAGCGCTTACCCCGTAGTTGGGTGGCGATATCTTCCAGGCTGGCTTGAACTTCCCGTACTGGTTTGTTATCAATTGGTAGTGCATACCGCAGCAAAGCTTTAGCATCTGTGATTGCATTTCCTCCCGCCAATCGACTTTCACGGGCAGGTTGGTTGTTACCAACGTCCCACCAAGCCCCGCTAAGACCTAGTGAGAGCGAAACCAAGAGCAGCGCTAGGAGGCTGGTCTTCGTCAAGCGTTTATACCAATCGAGCTTGAGAATTTTTGAAAATCGCATGGCTATATTACTAAAGGCTTCGCACCATTAGGAGTGAGACGGAGCCACAGTATAAAGTGAACATCATTTTTCATCTTGCCATGATCAGGTTGCAGGTTAGTCGATTCCAGGTGAGAAGGTTGATACGGGTAGCTAGGTTAGCAGGTTAGCAGGTTATGACTTTCAACTTTCCAACTTTCCAACCTGGGCTACGCCCCGCTACGCTAACAACTTTCCAACTTTCAACTCTGGATGGCCTCAACAGCGGTAAAATAAAGTGCCGATTGTTCTGCCCCTTGAAACAGGTTCATGATTTCTAGTAATGACTTTCGTCCTGGTGTCACCATTGAGTTAGACGGAGCTGTATGGCGAGTAGTGGAGTTCCTCCACGTTAAGCCCGGAAAAGGTTCCGCTTTTGTTCGTACGAAGCTGAAAAATGTGCAATCTGGGAGTGTTGTCGAGAGAACCTTCCGTGCTGGAGAAACGGTGCCCCAGGCTACCCTGGAGAAGCGCACAATGCAGCACACCTACAAAGATGCTGACCAGTTTGTCTTCATGGATATGGAAACCTATGAAGAAAGTCGCCTAAATGAATCCCAAATTGGCGATCGCGTCAAGTATCTCAGCGAAGGAATGGAAGTGAATGTGATCAGTTGGGGCGAGCAGGTTATGGACGTGGAACTGCCTAACTCTGTGGTGCTAGAAGTTACTGAGACTGATCCAGGTGTCAAAGGCGATACTGCAACGGGAGGCTCGAAACCTGCCATAGTCTCTACTGGGGCTCAGGTGATGGTTCCTCTGTTTGTGAATATAGGAGACCGAATCAAAATTGATACCCGCAACGATACTTACTTAGGTCGTGAGTAAGGTGTTGTCAATCGATTTTAGATTGGCGATCGCGTTTGCGTAGCATGGTGCGCTAGCAGCATAGCGAACGCAGCGCAGCGAGGATTTGAGGTTTTGGATTGACTCCACCCTAAAGTGTAGAGCTGGAAAATGCGAGGATTTGACATTTACGATTTCTTCCGTCTTGAAAGACAGGGCTTGAAACCAAAGATATTTAATCCAAAATCCAAAATCCAAAATCTAAAATTTAAAATTGTTTCGGTCACCAGGTTAGAAGCATGGAGGAAGGTTGAAGGTTGGTAGAGAGATATCACCAGAACGCTTATACAGAGTTCCAAGTTGACCTGTTGAACGTCCAATCACTAAACTTCAAACCTTCAACTTTCTACCTGGGCTACGCCCCGCTTCGCTAACCACCTTCAGCCTTGACTCCCAACGCTGCGGTAACGACTGTAGCGAACAATTTGTTTGTTGCCACTAGCCATAGATTAAGTTGTGCCACTAGATTTCAACCAACTTCGTGAACTTCTAACTGCGATCGCTCAAACCGATATTGCGGAATTGACCTTAAAAAGCGCTGACTTTGAGTTGACAGTGCGAAAAAGTGTTTCCTCAATGCCTGCGATCGCTCCTGCTGTGAGTAGTCCCAGTAGCGCTCCTGTATCATTTGTTGCTCCACCCCCTGAAGCGGCGGCAATGGCTCCTGCAACTTCCTCAGGGCAAACTGTAGCGAGAGATACGACCCCGCCAGTACCGCCTCCAGCCAGCGACCAGAAATGGAAAGAAATTTTGTCCCCCATGGTTGGGACGTTTTATCGTGCTCCGGGTCCGGATGAATCTCCCTTTGTAGAAGTGGGCGATCGCATCCGTTCAGGCCAAACCGTCTGCATCATCGAAGCGATGAAACTGATGAATGAAATTGAATCTGAAGTTTCTGGACAGGTAATGGAAGTTTTGGTGCAGAATGGGGAGCCGGTTGAGTTCAATCAGCCTTTAATGCGAATTAATCCCGGCTAAGGATTACTCTATTGTTATCAATAGACTAAGAATAGCTGATAAAATTTGGGGATCACATCGTTCGTGTTATAAGGATGCCCACAGCCAACACTGTACCTCAAGAGGTAGTCCAACAAGTTGCTGAGTATTTCAGCATCTTGAGTGAGCCGATGCGCTTGCGTATTTTAAACTTGCTACGCGAAGGCGAAAAATGCGTACAAGAATTGGTGGAAGCAACCGCGACCAGCCAAGCAAATGTTTCCAAGCATCTGAAAGTGATGTTGCAAGCCGGTATCCTCAGCCGCCGAACAGAAGGGACTTCGGCTTACTACAAAGTAGAAGATGAGTTGATTTTTGAGCTTTGTAATTTGGTCTGCGATCGCCTCGCTACCCGAATTGAGCAGCAAGCT
>CBKWLJ010000008.1:0-52118 GCA_966675205.1 uncultured bacterium | reverse complement strand
TGCGGCAGCCCTGTGAAGCCATCATGGAAGCACTGGGCACCCTGCAAGCCAAAGAGGCAATTCCCCTAATCCAACCCTTTTTGGAACACTCAATCCAACGAGTCAGGTATGCGGCAACGCGAGCCATGTACCAATTAACGGGGGATGATACCTATGGGAAGCCGCTAGTGGAAGCCTTGCAAGGGTCAGATGTTGTCCTGCGCCGCGTGGCTCTATCGGATTTAGGGGCAATTGGTTATTTGCCTGCTGCCGAAGCGATCGCAACTGCTCCAGCAGAAAACAGTTTTAAGCTGATTGCGCTTAAAGGACTGCTGGAACATCAACTGAGCGATTCGGATAATCATACGCTTTCCCATGACGCCATCCGGGTGATGAACCTGATGGATTCTTTGTTGTAGTTGTAGGTTAAAGGTTAGTAGGTTGAAGGTTAGCAAGTTGAAAGTTTAACGGGTTAGCAGGTTAGTAAGGCAATTAAGTTATGGGGGTGTTTTCCCAACCTTCTAACTTTCCACCTGGGCTAAGCCCCGCTGCGCTAACAACTTTCAACCTTCCGACCTTCCAACCTAGCCTGCGGCAACGGCTACGCCGAATAACCTTTAACCTTCTCGCCCTTCAATCCATTGACTAATGACCAATTCTGCCCGTACCCAGGAACTGATTCAGGCTGTGGAAAAAGCGGATTCTGCCCGCAATCTTGTAGAATCCGTGCAGGCACTGGCAGCACAGCAGTCAGAGGAAGCAATTTCTACCCTGATTGCTGTATTGGGCTACAACAATCCAGGGGCAGCGCTGGCAGCCGTAGAAGGGCTGGTTAAACTGGGGGCACCCGCTGTACAGCCACTTTTAGAACAGTTGGATGAGTACAACTACGGGGCTAGAGCCTATTCCATCAGAGCCTTGGCTGCGATCGCTGACCCCCGCGCTTTAGATCTCTTGGTAACCGCAGCGGCGAGTGATTTCGCTCCTAGCGTGCGTCGTGCGGCTGCCAAAGGACTGGGAAACCTGCACTGGCATAAACTGAAACCCGAACAGGTGCAAGATGCTCAAACCCAAGCACTGAATACGCTCACTCAGGTTTCCCAAGATGCAGATTGGGCGAATCGTTATGCTGCCGTTGTCGGCTTACATCGGTTGGCAACCCAGGCTGCACAAACGTTGGAACCCATCCAAACTCGGTTGGAGCAAATGCTTTCATCCGAAACTGAAAAAGCCGTGCTTGCACGGGTTTTACTCGCTAAACAGCAATTGCAATCTGTCAGAGTGCTAGCTTAATGCAGCGCTTGAGTACAGATTGCTTAGTGATTTAGAACCTTCTGGGTCACTGCATGGCTGATAGCTAAAAGTAGAGTTTTATTCTCTTTACCACACGAAGAATAAAATGGCAATACCCCTTCTTGAATATAAACCCATTACTCAGAATCAGCGCGTTGAGGGCTACGAAGTTCCCAACGATGATGATTTCCAATATTACCGACTCACGCCCGGAAGCTCAGAGTCTGAACTCAAAGAAATCATTTGGGCCGGCTACCGCCAAATTTTCAGCGAACATTTAATTCTGGAAAAATATCGCCAACCCTTCCTCGAATCTCAGCTCAAGAATCGTGCGATTTCGGTTCGCGAGTTTGTTCGGGGACTGGGTAAGAGTGAAGTCTACCGCACACAAGTGGCAGACACGAACGACAACTATCGCTTAGTAGACATCACCTTCAAGCGCTTTCTCGGACGCGCAACATACAGCAAAGACGAGCGAATTGCTTGGTCGATTGTAATTGCGACAAAGGGATTAGATGGCTTTATCGATGCTGTCGTCGATAGCGAAGAATATCGCCAGAACTTCGGTGATGACATTGTTCCCTATCAGCGCCGCCGCTTTAAAGACCGCCCCTTTAACTTGGTTAACCCTCGCTACAGCGATTACTGGCGTGCGCGTCAAATTTCTTTAGAAGGTTCCTACTATCAAGCGCGGGTTACTGGACAGTCAGTGGAACGGGGTGTTCGTAATGCCATTCCTGCCAACTTCTTGCAAATGGCTCGGAGTATTGGGCCTGGCGGAGCGAACTATCAGCGCTCAAGCGATCGCGCCCGGTCTTTCGCCACCAGCAAACCCCTTCTCGATATGAGCCGGAATGTTGAGACGCCTCCAGCAATGGTAGGTCGTACAGAGGTGGCATTACCCTACCGCTACTTGTATAAGTCGCCTACAACTAAATAAGAGTTGAGCCTTAGAACGTTGAACGTTGGAACGTTGCACAGTTAAAAGTTAGAACGTTGGCATTTACACTCAACATTCAACTTTTAAAGTCTCAACCTTTCAAACCTTCAACCTTTCAAACCTTTAACCTCTTAAAACTTCTCATGGCAATACCTCTGTTAGAATACAAACCCTCCTCGCAAAATCAGCGAGTTTCAGGTTACGAAGTTCCAAACGAAGAAACTCCTTGGATTTATCGGATTGAAGACTGTATCGATCAAAACGATCTCCTAGAGTTAATCTGGGCTGCTTATCGGCAAGTTTTCAGTGAGCATTTAATTCTAGAAACCACTCGTCAGCCGAGCTTAGAATCTCAGCTCAAAAATCGTGCCATTACTGTGCGCGACTTTATCCGAGGTATCGCTAAATCGGACGCTTTTTATCGCCTGGTTGTTGAACCCAACTCTAACTATCGAGTGGTTGAACTAACCCTCAAACGAATCTTAGGTCGCGAACCTTACAACAAACAAGAAGAGATAGCCTGGTCGATCAAAATTGCTACCCTCGGTTGGGGTGGATTTGTCGATGCTCTGATCGATAGCCAAGAGTACCAGGAAAACTTTGGTGATAGCACCGTACCCTACCAGCGTCGTCGCTACAAAGGTCGCCCTTTTAACCTCGTAACACCCCGTTACGGTTCCTATTGGCGTGACAAACTCGAAAGCGATCGCTACAAGTGGGGCGACATCAATAACTTCTTGGATATGGCAAGGAAAATTAGCCCAAGAACTGTCACTTATAATGTGACCGTTGATACCGCCCGCATTAAGATTCCTGATACGACACGGGAGACACCAACAGAAGTGCCTGTGTCCATCGACACCAGTGCCAGTTTTCCCCTCCGGTAATCTGATTTGCCTCCCAGGAGTTGGGCAAAAAGCTGCTTAACAGTTTTATTACCGGTCAAAGTCATGGTCAAATTGGATTAAAGCGATCAACCAGAAAACTGAAATTCGCTTTACATTTTGTAAAACTATAAAAGGGAGATTTTCCACATGGCATTGCCCTTACTCACATACAAGCCTACAACTCAAAATGTCAGGGTTCGTAGCTTTGGTCTAGCTGACGAGGACGAAGATACTCCGTATATCTATCGCTTAGAAGACACCTATTCTCCAGTAGAACTGATTGGCCTGATTAATGCTGTTTATCGCCAGCTATTCAGTGAACACGCTGTTCTTCAAGTGAATCGTCAGCAACATTTGGAATCTCAGCTAAAGAACAGAACGATTACCGTGCGCGACTTTGTTCGCGGTATCCTCAAATCTGAGGCGTTCTATAACCTCGTTGTTGCAGCAAACAACAACTACCGATTGGTTGAAATCTGCATCAAGCGCATCCTGGGCCGTGCCCCATACAATAAAGATGAAGAAATTGCTTGGTCAATTAAAATTGGCACTGGCGGTTTCTACGGCTTTGTTGATGCCTTGGTTGATAGCGAAGAGTACACCGAAGCGTTTGGAGATTTCACCGTTCCTTACCAGCGCAAGCGCATGGAAGGTCGTCCCATTAACCTCGTGACTCCTCGCTACGGCGAAGACTACCGCGAAATTGTGGGTACAGTTAAGACTGACTGGCGCTTTACCCTAGAGAAATTCTACGATCGCAAATACCAGCAGCAGCGACTGGCTGAAGGCGATCCTCGCAAGTATCGCGACATGGCAGCAACGGTGAATACCTCACGTAACTACGCTCAGAATGTTTCAGCGCATAGCATTGATTATCTGAGCAAAGTGCCTTACCGGGGCAAACGCTAAAGTTTCCCTCACTCACTAAACTCTAAATAGCTGGGTCTGGTTTTTGCTCATCAGATGCTTAGTGAAGTTAACTAGGTCTTTATTGAGCTGAGACTAGACCCAGTTGTCTTTCTTTTGTAAAGCTGTTTTCCTGATCTAAAATATCAACTAATTTTTCTTTTATTGCAGCAAGCGGGGAAGTTTACTGGCAAAATTATCAATTTCCGAAGTAAACCCGCGCATCCATACCGATAGAACGTAAATAGTTACTCCAACGATTTGCTTCTCCTCGATTATCAAACGGCCCAATCGCAACATGGGGGCCTCTTGGTGATGTTCTTCGACTAACTGCACTCTGCCCTATACCCAGCGTCATCACTTCAGCTTCAATGTTCGGTAAGTCTTCGCTATTCCCTGGAATGACAACAAAATAAGTGCGGTTTGCGGAGAAGCTTTCAGCAGTAACTGTAAGCATATTCCCTTCAGTAGCAATTGGAGTAATTTGCGATCGAATTCCCTGTGCTGCCAATTCACGGACACGCAACTGGGCATTATATTCATTGGAAAATACTCCAGCTTGGATCACGCCATCTTCCTGCCGGACAAAAGCACTAGGTTCAATTTGTTTAACTTGTGATAACACAAAAGAATTATCCCCATAAATATCCACCCGATAGAGCGTAGTATCCAATCTAGATCTACGCGACGGCAATGATGGAGTAGGTGCAGGGGCTTCAAAGTTTAATTCACGCCCAGGAATAACCGTATCGGAAGCAGTTGCAGGCGACGGTGAAGTAGGAACGTCAAACGTGGGAATGGGTGAGGGGGAAGCTGGAGGTGACGGTGAAGTAGGAACGTCAAACGTGGGAATGGGTGAGGGGGAAGCTGGAGATGATGGCGAAGTGGGAACGCCAAATGTGGGAATGGGCGGAAGGGAAGGTGAATAGGAAGGAGGCGGTAATTCTTCAAAAATTCGAGGTTCCGGCAAGCGTTGCTGGCCATAAGCTGGAGTCAGATTGATGCTCAACCCACTCCCGAATACGAACCAAGCTAGCCAAGATGATGTGACTAGTAGTCCACCACAGTCACTTTGACGGGTGAAAATTCTCCGCGTCTCCCCGTCTCCGCGTCCCCGCGTCCGTCCTAACCCGTTAATTTTGGGTTGGTCGAGTACTAGTGCAGCGCGGCGGAAATAACCCACCAGTCCAAAAAGGTGAAAAAGCTTACTGTACAAGCATTCTTCCCTTTTGCATTCTGCCTCCTTTCTTCTGCCTTCTTGCATTAGCGATCGAGAAGGCTGGAATGGGTTAAACAATCTGATCATGACGGCAATTTCCCAATGTGATTATCAAAGCTATCACAACCCATTGCCCACTAGAACAAAATAAGTGATAACGCCAAGGTGTTGATGACGACAGTGCTACAAATTAAAGACTTTGTACTCCTCGGCAGGATGCACGCCATTGCATATCATCTTTTTATTACAATGTCAATAAAATCTATCGAATTGAAGCGTTATAGACAACTAACATGGTTTTTATTAATCCCAAGACTGATTTTGCTTTCAAAAAAATCTTCGGTTCTACAGATAGTAAAGATATTCTCATTAGTTTCTTAAATGCTTTACTTTATGAAGGGAAACCGATTATTGAAGATTTAGAAATTATCGACCCATATTCTGCTTCTAAAGTTCGTGGTCTTAAAGATACCTATCTGGATGTCAAAGCCAAGATTACTGGAAATAAAACAGTAATTATTGAAATACAAGTGTTGAACGTGGCGGCTTTTGAAAAATGGGTTTTGTACAATGCTGCAAAAGTTTATTCAACCCAACTTAAATCGGGAGAAGGCTACTCGAAGTTAAATCCAGTGATTGCTTTGACTATCACCGATTTTGAAATGCTGGAAAACCAAGAGGATGTGATTTCGCATTTTGTTTTTAAAGAAAGGCATAAGCTATTTGATTATCCAACTAATGAACTAGAGATGGTATTTGTTGAACTGCCTAAGTTTCGTAAGGAGTTAGATGAGTTAGAAACCTTGACTGATAAGTGGATTTATTTTATGAAAAATACTAGTACCTTGGAAACAGTGCCAGAAACGATGGGTACAGTAACGGAAATTCAAAAGGCTTTTGCAATTGCGAATGAAGCTAACTTGAGCCGTCAGGAGTTGGAAGATTTAGAGAAACGAGAAATGTTCATTGAAGACCAGCGGGGAGCAATGATTAAGGGAAGGCAAGAAGGCAGGCTTGAAGGGCAACAGGAATTAATCATGCGTCAATTGTTGCGTCGTTTAGGTAATGTTGAATGGGAAACACAATCTCGCATTCGTCGATTATCCATTGAGCAATTAGAGAATCTAGGAGAGGCAATATTAGATTTCACCAGTCCATCAGATTTAATCACTTGGTTGCAGATTCATAATAATTAATTCAGGAACCTTCAATTCGTAATTATGAATACTCGCTTTCGCGAGAAGCAAGCTACGTAACTCGTCATTAAAGGCGGGTTAGACCCGGATTTCTCACCACGATTTCCTAAAGACTTATAAAAGTTAGTTAGATCGACGGGAAAATAAAGCGTTCAAGGTTGATGCCTTGCGATCGCACCAGAGCAAGTCACTGGTAACATGGTCGGAATGTTAGCCTAGAAGTAGAGTTGTGTTTCAAAGATACTACGTGTGATTTCATGAACAGAGTCGTCGTCGGCCTCTCCGGTGGAGTTGATAGTTCCGTCGCTGCCGCTACCCTACATCATCAAGGATATGAAGTCGTTGGTCTAACCCTTTGGTTAATGAAAGGGAAGGGTCAATGCTGCTCTGAGGGGATGGTCGATGCGGCATTCATCTGTGAACAATTAGGAATTCCCCATCATATTGTTGATAGCCGTGAGGTGTTTCAAGAATATATTGTCGATTATCTAGTTTCGGGTTACGAAACTGGCATTACACCGTTGCCCTGCTCTCAGTGCAATAAGACGGTGAAGTTTGGCCCGATGCTGAAATATGCTCGTGAACAACTGGGGATTGAGAAGATTGCGACGGGTCATTATGCTCGAATTAACTATGATGCAACGAGCGATCGCTATCAGTTACGTAGAGCAGTAGACTTGACAAAAGACCAGTCTTACTTTCTCTATGATTTGACGCAAGACCTGTTAGCCGGCTCCATCTTTCCGTTGGGAGAACTGAAAAAAACCCAAACCCGACAGCTTGCAGCACAATACCATCTCAAGACGGCGGATAAGCCAGAAAGCCAAGACTTATGCTTGATTGAATCGCATGGTTCAATGCGAAGCTTTTTGGATAAGTACATCACTCCAACCCAAGGGGATATTGTTGATGTCAATGGGAAAGTTTTAGGACAGCACAATGGCATCCATCATTACACCATTGGGCAGCGCAAGGGAATCGGCATTGCTGCGGCTGAACCTCTGTACGTGATTGCGATCGATGCAGGACTGAATCGAGTTATTGTAGGCGATCGCACCCAGGCAACTCAACCCGATTGTACCGTTGCACGAGTCAACTGGGTCTCTATGGCGGAGCCCACAGCTCCGATTCGAGCAACCGTGCAAGTTCGTTACCGTTCTCCTGCTGTCCCCGTAACTGTGGTTCCCCTAGAAGGCAATCGTATGAAATTGGTCTTTGAAGAACCGCAATTTAGCATTACCCCAGGACAAGCTGCCGTATTGTACGACGGAGATATCTTACTCGGTGGCGGTATCATTGAGCGCCCTACAACTGCAAGTTAAACCATCAAATCGGGGGAGTTCTCGCTCCCCCAAAGTCCAATTTTCTCCTCAATACTCCCTTTCCCTTTCCCCCTTCACCTTTTTCCTCCTTAAAGGAGGTGACAAGGATGACTAAAGGAATTGCGGTTGTACCGTAAAGAAGATTATTTTGGTATTGCAGTTCAGCAGAAAGGTAGTTGCTTTGAGTCATCATCCAGAGGGCATCGCACCCCACGGCGGTCAATTGATCAACCGTATTGCTTCGCACAAACAACGGCATGAATTTTTAGATAAAGCCGAATTTCTGCCAAGAGTCCAACTCGACAAACGAGCCATCTCTGATTTAGAAATGATTGCGATTGGGGCATTTAGTCCCTTAGTTGGCTTTATGGAGCAAGCCGACTACGATAGTGTCGTTGAAAAGATGCGTCTGGAAAATGGTCTGCCTTGGTCAGTCCCCATTACACTCTCTGTGGATGAGGCAGTAGCAGAACCTTTAAAAGAAGGCAACTTAGTGCGTCTTGATGACCCAGAGGGAAATTTTTATGGGGTTTTGGAACTGACTCAGAAGTATCGTTACGACAAAACTCGTGAAGCGATTAACGTTTACCGTACTGATGAAGAGGAACACCCCGGTGTTAAGGTAGTCTACGAGCAAGGAGACGTTAATTTAGCTGGCCCTGTATGGCTACTCGAACGCCACCACCATCCCGAGTTTCCAGATTACCAAATTGACCCAGCCAAGTCACGCGCCCTTTTCAAAGAAAAAGGTTGGAAGACAATCGTCGGCTTCCAGACTCGCAATCCCATTCACAGAGCGCATGAATACATTATCAAGTGCGCTATGGAAACAGTCGATGGTCTATTCTTGCATCCGTTGGTAGGCGCTACGAAAAGCGATGATATCTCGGCAGAAGTGCGGATGCGGTGTTATGAAATTATGATCGACCTGTACTTCCCAGAAAATCGAGTGATTTTGGCAATTAATCCTGCCGCAATGCGCTATGCTGGCCCACGGGAAGCTATTTTCCACGCGATGATTCGTAAGAACTACGGCTGTACTCACTTCATCGTCGGACGTGACCATGCGGGTGTTGGTGACTATTACGGCACTTACGATGCTCAGCACATCTTTGATGAGTTTGAGCCTAATGAATTGGGTATTGTGCCGATGAAATTTGAACATGCATTCTATTGCACACGTACTCAGCAAATGGCAACGACAAAGACTAGTCCGAGTCGGCCAGAAGAGCGAATTCATTTATCGGGGACGAAAGTGCGGCAGATGTTACGTCGGGGTGAGTTGCCACCACCGGAGTTTTCACGGCCTGCGGTAGCGGCAGAGTTGGCCAAAGCGATGAATATCTCGAATTACGAGATATAAATGAAGGAAACTGCGATCGCAAATTGCACGCTGATTGATTGGCTGCTAGGAATCAAGTACAAAGAACGTTGTTACGCACCTTAAAACTCAAGTAACACGGAGAGTTTGTCAATCTGCTCTGAAGAATCGGATCAAGAAGCTTCATCTGTAGATCGAAAGACTTGCCGAAAGCTATACCTGAAAGGTTTTCTGAGTTGAGGTGGACTGTAAAGTTATGCCCCACGCACAATCTTTGATTTACGTGGGGTTATTGACAATAGACATTCCTGGTAGGCTGATAGCTGATAGCTAAGAGCTGATAGGTGATATGGGACTGACGCGGCGAACTTTTTTGCAAAAAGCTGGTTTGGGGCTGGCAACCCTAGGGGTAAGTGAGATTGTACTATCACTACTAGGTGACAACAGCTTAGCCGTACCCTTATTGGAGCGCTATTTCCAAGCGTTGGCACAGCCCGGTGGGCGCAAGCTGGCGCTTTTAGTAGGCATCAACCAGTATCCCCACAGCACACCTTTAGGAGGGTGTGTTACGGATGTGGAACTGCAACGGGAACTGTTAATTCATCGGTTTGGTTTCAAATCTAGTGACATCTTGACGCTAACGGATAGTCAGGCGAGTCGGGAGACTATTGAAACCGCTTTTGTCGAACATTTGACAGAACAAGCCAAGGCAGGTGATGTGGTTGTCTTTCACTTCAGTGGTTATGGCAGTCGCGTCAAGATGCAGGAATCCTCAACGGATGAACCTTTAAGATTGCAAAATAGTTTGGTGCCAATCGATGGCATCTTGGCAACGAAAGAGACAGCGATCGCCAATGATTTACTAGAAGATACGCTGACTTTGCTTGTGCGATCGCTTGCTACTGATCGCGTCACCCTAGTACTAGATACCAGCCACACCAGCACGAAGGGCGTTCTCCAAGGAAATCTCCGTGTGCGTTCTTGCCCCAACCCACCAGCGCAATCTCCCAGTCCAGGAGAATTGGCTTTTCAAGAACAACTCCGGCTTCGCAGCATCCCGCTAGTGGAAAGGCTAAAAAACGCTGACTACTCCAATCAAATACCAGGAATTGTTCTCACTGCTGCTGGGCCCCATGAATTGGCAACTGAAGGGCTATGGAATGGCTTCAGTGCTGGCCTATTTACCTACGCTTTAACTCAATATCTGTGGCAAGCTGCTCCAGCGACAACGGTTCAGATTAGTTTGAGCCGCGCTGCTGGCACCGTCAACCAACTGGTTGGTCAAGAGCAACAGCCCCAGATCAAGCATCAAAAAAGTCAACCCTCTCCATTACTCACCTATTACCTGCCCCCTGACCCTACGATTGGGGCTGACGGGGTCGTGACAGGGGTAGAAGAGAATGGGAAAGTGGCGCAACTTTGGTTGGCGGGGCTTCCAACAACGGTGCTGGGCTATTATGGCTCTAATTCTATTCTGAGTTTATATCCTAAAGGGTCGCTGCTCTCTGAGCCTGAAGAGGGACAGCTCCAAGGCAAGGTCGCTGTAGGTCTGGAAACGGCAGCAGAGACCCCTGCCATACCTCAACCCTCACCTTTACCGCAACTCCAAATCCGCTCAAAAGAGGGTTTAACGGCAAAAGCCAGACTCATCGGTAGCAATGTTGTAGATAATTATCAAATACAGAAAGGCCAGCTCGTTCGAGAAGCGATCCGCATTTTACCCCGCAATATTGGACTGACAATGGCATTAGATGCGGGTTTAGAACGAATTGAGCGGGTTGATGCAACGAGCGCTTTTGCAACCATTCCTGCCGTCTCTTCGGTTGTGAATGCTGGAGAACAACCGGCTGATTATTTGTTTGGGAAAGCGCCCTTAGCCCAAACCTCTGCATCGGCATCTAGCAATTTAGCAGCGACTCGTACAGCAGGAATGGATTCCTTGATGAAGACAGGAGGTTATGGACTGTTTTATCTCGGTTATGACCCGATTCGCAGCACCCCTGGGGAAGTTGGGGAAGCAGTGAAGTCGGCAGTCAATCGACTGAGTTCTAAACTGAACACCTTGCTGGCAGCTAAGTTATTGCGTCTGACGGCAAATGAAGGGTCGTCGCGTTTGGGTATCCGCGCCTCTTTGGAGATGGTTTCTCCCGAATCCAAGTTAGTCATGCAACGAGAAACCTTGCGAGTCTCTCCTTTAAAGGCATTGGCAGATAAAAAGATAGCTCGTAACTTAGTCACTAGCGTCGCCCAAGGAAATATCCCATCGTTGCCAATTGGAAGTGGTGTCCAATATCGATTGGAAAACTACAGTTCCTACCCAATCTATTTCATGCTTCTGGGTTTGGATAGTAGTGGAAATGCGATCGCACTTTATAAAATCCAATCTTCTCAGGAGACACCGGAGTCAGACCATACTCCTCCTCTGAAAAATGCCGTGATTGAACCGGGAGAAACCTTGACTTTGCCTTACTCGTTGGCAGCTTCTAATTGGGTGCTTCCAGGGCCTCCGGGACTGGCAGAAATTCAATTGATTTGTAGTAAAGTACCCTTCAAAAAAGCGATCGCAGCCTTAGAATCGGCGAGGCGTCCTAAAGGAGAAGGAGAACAAATTGGTGATTTATTCAACCCGCTAGAAGTATCACGAGCTGTCCTTCAAGACTTACACAATGCCAGCGCTGTCCCACCGGAGTCTATCGGTATGGCATCCGATGTCTATGCATTGGACGTGAATGTATGGGCTACGGTGAGTTTTATCTATCGGGTAGTCTGAAGGAAATGGAGAACTCGGGGCCCCTTTTGGGGATTAGGGGCAATGGGAATCGGGAATTGGTCGTTTAGTTCACCGTTTTCCGAATCACGAACAGCCCCATCACCAGCCAAAATCCTAGCAATCCCCCTGTTAGTAGCAGCACAGGGATTGAACCGAATTGAACGAGGAGTGCTGGTGCCGCTGCTGTAAAAAGACCTCCACCTACAATAGGCTCAAAGAATAGTTGCTTATATGCGAAACTCTCAAATGCTCCAGAACGGTTGTCTGGATCAACCATCCGCATGAGCAAAATTCCGGTGGCTGTTACCCCCATCGATTGACCCATATCCCCAATGCCGCGTTCAAACCAATAGGTGGGTATCAAACGGGGAGCCAAATAGACGAATACCGCCACATTCCAGACAATGCCGACCACACTCAAAATCAAAAATGGACCCAAGTTAGTACCTAACACGGATAAGGAGATAGAAGCTAAGGCCGTCACAATCACCACATCCAGCGCCACCCCAGCAATACTCTTCATCAACGGTTCAATGATCAGAGGACTCAAGCCAATCCGTTCCATGATCAACTGCAAAATGATGCCCCCTATTAACGCCATCGGAAACAGAGGAACATAGCTCATCAGTTGAAACCCAGTTCTTCCCCAAGTCAGAGCCTCGATTTGGATGAGTCCGTTTAAAATCAACCATCCCAACATAATTGCAACGCCCACAAAGCCAAAATTCAGGGACAGGGGATCGATTAACAAACCGCGCATCAGCCTCGCCCTACGCCGTCTGACGTGAGGATTCTCATGAGGATTGAGTTCTGGCAATTCATCGGGTTTTTCGGCGTGTTTGTCCACCGTCCTGATGTATCCTTTGCGCCGTCCCCAGTCTGCTAGTGCTGTGCCACAGACAATTGCGGAAACAAGACCGACGGTGGCTAACCCCAACGCTAAGTCAGCCCCCTCTTCAAACCCCAACTCTTTAAAGGTTCCTGCCATCCCACCTGCGGTTCCATGTCCTCCTTCAAAGGCGATTTCAATCAAAGAACCTGTGATCGGATTCATCCCGAATACGGGGGTGAGTATGAGCATGGTCACCAAAATGCCGATGACATACTGTCCCCACGCTAAAGTCTGACCAAACACGACCTGGGGGGCGGCTTTTTTCCAAATATCTTTTAGAGTGGGAATGGATTCTCCTAAAAACAATGCGGCGAACACAATGTTAATAAAAACCCCAGGAGATTGAGACCAGACTAGACGAATCGATTCTGAAAATAAACCATTGCTCAAAGGAGCATTTGCTCCAGAGACACTCCTAGCGATCGCGCCTAAAACCTCCGGTCCAAGTAAGAGTGCCACAACCCCCGCCACGATGGATTCTGGCAAGTACAACTTTTGAATCCAGCGCACCTTTTGTTTGATAAACCGCCCAATCAAAATCAAGATAGCAACGAAAGTGAAGGCGAAAAATGCGTCTTTAAGGGTAAACACAGGATTTTTTCAAAAACGATAGAGGGATTTAGAGAGGTCTAAAAGAGTTATAAATTACAAAAAATTGCAGCTAACAACCTTCAATCAATATCTGAAGGATGCTTTTGGGGTTTTAGTCAGTAGTCGGACATAAATAAACGTAGTTATATCAACAAATGTTAAGAGCGTCAAACCTTCTTCCCTTATGCCTTGGAGCCTTGCCTCAACGACAAATATTAATGCCCACCTACTTATAGATTGAGTTTATACAAAACGAGAAGTTTTTTTGGTATCAATTTTACACTCTTTCTCGCTCCAGCAAGTTGGCATCAAAAAAACGATAAACTTCACAGCCAATTGCCAACCAAGACAAAAGGTGCCCAATAATAAGGATGCTGATACTGTTTTTGCTTGAACAGCCATAACTGAGCCTGACGGAGAGCTTCAGCTCGGTTGCCATCGGCTTGAACAAGATTGTTGTAAAATTCCACCATTGCTTTAGCGGTGGATTGATCATTGACTGACCACAATGTCGCAATAGTACTGCGAACGCCCGATCGCACAGCTAATCCTGCCAATCCTAGAGCCGCTCGCTTGTCTCCACTCGCTGTTTGACAAGCACTCATCACCAACAATTCAATGGGTGCAGCATTCTTTTCTTCTCTGGACTTGAGTAATTGAGATAAGGTATTCACATTCAGGCGTTCATCCCAAGTTAGGAGGAAAGTCTCTTCAACTTTGGAGCTAAACTGACCGTGAGTCGCTAGGTGAAAGATGGCAAAAGGAAGAGTTTTAAGTCCACTTTCTAGGGCAGAGCGGGTAAATTCCTCATTTAACAAAATTTTTGAAGGGATGTTCGTACTAATCTCTTTTACTTCTTCTTCTACCGCAGGTAAGGCCGAAAAACCTTGACGTGCTTCAGTTAAACCTCCCGATAGCGAGCGAAGTTGAACTTGTTTAAGCGATCGCGGTTCGAGTAATTGCAACCCTGGTGTCAATGCAACGCTATACTTTTCAATCAAATACTGTTGACCGTCATAGAGGACAGCCATAGGGATATTACGCAATGCTCCATCTAGAACAAAGACTAATGTCTTAATGCCATTTTCAACCAACTGTGCTTCTACAGGTTGAATCAACCAATCATAAAGAGTTTGAGAAAGCTTGAATTGCCGTCTGTTGGATATGGCAGGGTTCAAGGCTTGCCGCATTTGGTCAATCGTGTCTTCAACTTCTGATTGAGACACAGCAGTACTGTAAGATTTGAGAGGTTGTCCGGGTAGGGAAACAATCACCGCTATGCGATCGGGTAAGATAATCGGGTAAATAACGGCAGCAGAGCGGTCACCTTTCTCAATAATCGTGTCAATTTGCTCGGCTTTGGCATTTAAGCAAGCGATACGAAAGAAGTTTTCCAGTTCTGCTAACTGAAGAGATTCAATAACATTTCGGGCTTGCTTGAGGTGGTTTTCAGAGGGAACTTGCAACAAGAGGTTAACGAGATGGCGGTAGATGGGTTCAATTTGTTCTTCAAAGGAAAATCGAACATCAGGTTTAATAGCAACCAAATCGCTCCGTAATGATTGTAGAATATCAACTGCTTGTTGATTGGCGAAGATTGCAGATTCAAGCTCTCCTTTTTGAGCCAGTATTCGGGCTAATTGCCATTGCCATTGGTAGGAAATATCGGCGGCATTAATCGTTTCAGATAAAGTTAAGGCTTGTTGAATTAGGCCTTGAGCTTCAGACCATTGCTGATTTTGTGCATATAATTTACCTAAGCTTCCCAAAGCCAGCGATTCAGCTCTTTTGTCGTTTAAGGTTTTTGCTTCTTGAATAGCATTGGCTAACAGTTGAGCGATGTCTTGATGAGTGGGAATTGAAGGGCTGTTTGCTGGCTCACTCTCAATTAGCTGCATAAAACTTTCTGCTAAGTTAACTTGAGCATAGATCGCATCTCGACTCGGAGGTAGGTTGGAGAGGTTCGTTTGAATTTGGGGTAATATTGCCTGAGCGTCTGTAAACTGTTGTAGCTGAATCAGTAACCTGAGTTGATTGAGTTGCGCTTCCAGTTGGTCTAAGGGATTCGTTGCCGTTTGCGCTGCTTGTTGATAGTACTGCAATGCCGTTGATATCTCTTCCAAGCTTCGGGCTGTATTGCCTAAACTAAACAAGGCAGCACTCACATTTGAACTAGAATTCAGCGCTTGGGCAACGGCTAAACTTTCGTTAAGGACAGCTTGAGATTGTTGCAAATCACCAACAGCTTGCCAAACCAATCCTAAACTTCGCAATCCCGTTGCTTTCATCACAGAGTTGGGTTGGGTGTTGAGTGCTTGCTGCACCTGTTCTGAAAGTTGCTGTGCTCTCCGAAACATTCCCAAGCTCTGTAAGGCTTGAGCTTGATTAATTTTGCTCCCCAGTACTCCCATTTCATCGCCTGCTTGAGCATAGGCTTTTTCCGCTGCTTGCCACGTCTGAAGGGCTGCTTGGAGTTGCCCGGTTGCCAGTTGGAGACTGCCTTTGGTATTTAAGGCTTGGGCAAGGAGAGCTGCATCAGATTGAGTTTGTAGTAAAGTGAGGCTTTGATTGATGGCAGCCTCAGCTTGTTGCCATTGACCTAAACTTTGATAAGTCAACGATAGATAATTTAAACTCAAGGCTTGGTTTTTGCGATCGCCTGTTTGTTCATAACCCTGTATAGCTTGTTGCCATGCAGTAAGGGCATCAGCAAATCGTCCAGCATCATAGTTTGTTTGACCTTGAGCAAGCCAAGTTGATGCATCATTGGCTTGTAGAGAGGGAGTATCTTTTTTAACAATCTGGTTGAGTGACTGGGGTGTTGGGGAGATAGGAGGGTGTTGGGCAGAGACAGGAATCCCTCTCATTACTGCCAAGAATGCCAATAAAACCAATCCCAAAAAATATAATCGCTGCCTATTGCCTTTCCCCCACCGTCCCATACCAGGATTCTCCTATACTTCCGGGTCAATTCCCATTGCTCTTAACCGTTCTGCTAATCTTGCAGCTTTTTGTTCGGCTTGTTCAGCGCGTTGTCGTTCTTGCTCGGCACGTTGCTGCTCTTGTTGAGCGCGTTGCTGCTCTTGTTGAGCGCGTTGTCGTTCCAACTCAGCACGCTCTTCACCAATTAATAAGAGATTGCCGTCACTATCCCACCAACGCAACCACAATTGAGTTTGATTTTGATAAGTGCCGTGCCAGAGTCCTAATTCCACACCCAACGGTTCAATTGAATAGTGACCTCTTTCATTCGGTTCTATTTTTTGATAGGAAAAATTGTTCAGATGATAGACTTCTAGCTTGCCGTTTTTGATTTCATAAATGCCATAGTAGGGGATGCGAATAATCTGCTCATACACCCAGAATTTACCCGGTTTAGTCTTCTTGCCCTCTGCTACAACGGACAAAGGCGTGGCATCTCGTTCCTCTTGTCCATCCCCACTAGCAAACTCCAAGGCAATCAAGGGGGCCATAAATTCTCGCCACAGGACATAGGAACGTCGAATCTCCCCATTGAGCAGTGGAGGAACATTAGGAACATAGAACCAATCTGGAGCTTCTGCACCTTTTTCTGGGGGGTCAGTTTCCCGCCAATAGATGCCGCAGTCTTGTCCAATTGCATAATGTCCATTGGGATGCCGTTGCTGCAAGACCAAACCAATCGAATCAGTCAAAATAATGCTTTGCGGATGCTCTTGGAAATTTTTCACAAACGTACCATCGGATTCCGGCAGTTGAGTATGGTCAGGAAATGCGGGGGGGAAATCAGTCTGAATGGCTGTCTCTGTCATGGCCACAAAACCTTTTTTTGAAGTTGTATTCGCTCTATTATTATTGTGAAATTTCCTGACAAGACTGAGAGGAAACCCGATTACTCGGTAAACCTCCTCCATTGGATTGGGCTGTCAGAATCACTCTACCTTGTTCATCCATCATCCAACCTTGGGCTTCAACTAGGAATTGATTGTTGGTTGTTGAGGAGGGATGGTCAGTTGTTGATGGAGTTAAGTTATGAGTTTGGGATAAATTGCGGGTATCTTGCCAGACGGCACGTCCCGGCAGATCTTGACCAGGATTATGGGGAATGCCGCCGCGTCCGGTTACTGTAAAGGTGTTACCCCCATCAGCAGGACAACCTGCCACAATTTGGTTAGAAGGATCGGTGAAGTTTTGTTCAGGCAATTTGCTGAGTTTATCGACAACTCCAGGGATAAAACGAGTGAGTTGAAATTCACCTTGACGAAAGCCTAATTGAGGAGAAGCGGTGAAGGCAGTGATATCACTTAAGGGGGTCAATTGGTTGCGAAATTCTAGTCCGAGAATTTCATTGGTAGCAATTTGAATTCTGCCACCATTTCCTTGAAAGGCATTGGCAATAATATCGCTATTTTCAGTAGGGACGGCGACGACAAAGCCAGCATCGATGTTAATGTTGCCCCCATCCCCAGGTTGTTGAGTAGTTCCGGCGGTGGTGGAGATTAAGCTCTCGTTTCGCAACAACAGTACATCTTTGACTTTGAGGTTGATATTACCGCCATTGCCAGAAGCTGTTGTGGCTAAAATATTGCCGCGATCGAGGAAGATGGAGCGGGCATCAATGTTAACATCACCTGCATTGCCTGTCCCTTGGGTGCTGACAGAAACAGCCGCTCCGTCACGGATGTTTAACTCACCATTGGGAATATTAATATTGATGTCTCCGCCTTCGCCAGAGGTGTTTTGAGCTGAGGTGGCAAATAAACCTGTGGTCAGGAGTGTACCAGAGTTATTGGGGTCAATCAGGTTAATGGAGTCAGATACATTTGCGGTTAAATCCCCCGCTTTGCCAGAGCTAAAGGTAGTAGTGAGTACCTGCGCCCCTCCTTGTGCGGTGAGTTGACGAGCATTTAAGGTGACGTTGCCAGAGGAGGCATTGGTAAAGGTGCCGGTCGCAATTAGGGAGTCATCTAAGGTCAAGGTATTACTGCTATTAATCGTAATATTTCCCCCTGCTCCACCCGCCAGAGTGGTGGTAGCTATCAGTCCCCCATCACGGGTAATAAAGTTGGGGGTTTCAATTAAGACATTACCGGCTGTCCCTTGTCCTGCGGTAATGGCAACAATTCCTTGGTTAAAGCTATCAGGTCTGAGGGTAGACTCTAAGGAAGGTTGGATAATCTGCTGTTGTAGAGCATTAAATCCTGTGCCTGTGATATCAACGGATTCTGAGGCGCGGACGGTTATATCGCCACCGTTGCCAGTACCGAGGGTAGAGGCGTTAATTCTGCCATCCTCCAATTGCAGAGTGCGGGTATCGATGGTTAGCGCTCCTCCTTGTCCTTGGCCTAGAGTAGCAGTGGCAACTTCGCCTCTATCTCGGAGAATTAAGCGATCCGTTGTAATGCTCAACGATCCAGCATTGCCCGACTCAGGTAGATAGGCATTGGTGGTGATGCCACTGGGGACGCTACCATCGGCTGAGGCACCAACCACTTCGATAAAATCTTTTGCGTTGACAGTTAACGTTCCACCATTCCCAGGACTTGTTGTTACCGAGTCAACTCGAGAGCCATTGCTAATGCTCAAGCTATCGACCAATAGGGTAAAGTTTCCTCCATTGCCAGGGCCAAACGTACCCGTACCGATAGCTGCCCCATCGGTGACAATGACGTTACCCGCGTTGATACTCAAATCGCCAGCATCGCCAAAGCCAAGGGTTGCTGTTCCAACGCCTGCTTCACCCTGTAACAATATTTCCCTAGCTTGGATCTGTAAATCTCCGCCCTCACCGACAGCCGGAAACGTAGTGATTCCGGCTCCATCCCGAACCACTAAACGCCTAGTATTAATCGTTAAGTTCCCAGAGTTTCCACTGCCAAAAGCAGAGGTAGATATGCCTGTATCAGATTGAAGCAGAGTGGCAGTCAGTTGAGTCGGATCGGATGTAAAGACGCCTGGTTGATCGCCGATTACTTCGATTGATTCCGAGACGTTGATGGTTAAATCTCCTCCATTGCCAGTGCTTCCTTCTACGCCAATTGTACCGATGCCGATGAATGGTACTATAAAGGGTATCATTGCCCCAGGCTCTTTGATAATGGTTAACTGACGGGCATTCAGCGTTAGGTTTCCAGCGTTGCCGCTGCTCACGGTAACAGACCCAATCTGACTATTGAGCAGTACTACGTCATCTTCGGCTTGAACGAGTACATTTCCTGCTTGACCTGTTCCTGCTCCCAATACACCAATAGCAGAATTCTCTAAATTGATCGACTGAGCAGTGAGGGTGATATCATTCGGTGTACCAGCACCAAGAGAGGAGTTGATGACAACAACCCCTCTAGCCGATAAAGTGCCACCACTCGTAAGCGTAACTTTTCCTGGCACTGCTCCATTGGAAGCGATATTACCATTGCTGTTGACCGTGTCTGCGGTGAGGCTGAGGTTACCTGCAGCAGTTAGCGATATATCTCCTGCTTGAAGGACGGAATCCGCTAAGACAGAATTGGTTGTGGCGATCGCACCTGCTGCACTGGTAACGGAAACATTACCGCCATTCCCCGTCCCACTGCGAGTATCTAACAGCCCAGTTGTTGTATCACCGAGGGAAAATAAGGTAATATTCCCGCTATTGCCTGCCTGATTTGAAGTGATAATCCCTGAATTTGCCGTATTAATTTGACTGGTTTGCCCGAATGTTCCCGATGCAATGGTGACATTCCCGCCATTGGTTAAGATTCGGGAGGCGGGACTCAGGATAAATTGAGCGATTCCAAGGTCGCGATCGCTCGGGATTAAAGCATTCTCATCATTAAACTTAGCGGTAAAACTGCCACCATTGAGCAGGATAGTGCGATTGGGGGTAATTGTGAGCGATCGCCCTGCCAGCAAAGTCAGATTATTTGTCCCAATTCCGGTAATATCATCATCAACGGTAATATCATTATCTGCTTGCAAAATCACATCATTGAGAAACAAAGCTTGGCTAATCGCTAAACCGCTAATCGGACTGCCAGCTTGAATCAAAATATCTTTAGGGTCAAGCAGCAATGTACCGACCTTGCCCATAGGAGCAGAAGTATCCACAGTTCCGCTAAATTGCAGATTTCCACCGGACACTTCTACAAAACCCCCATCACCGGAATTCTCTCCCCCACGAGCACTAATGTGACCTTCAAAGCGGGTTAATTGATTTGATTTAACAATGACACTTCCTCCACCTGTAGGCGACGAAACATCAATGCTGGCATTCTCCAGTAAGTTCACCTGAGTTCCAACGACCTGAACTGTACCTGCTGGTGCCGTCAAATTCCCGGTGCTATTAACAATATCCCCTTGTAAAGTCAGCGTTTGTCCCGTTCCTACTGTTAAAGCTCCTTGATTTTGAATTTCAGCTTGATAAGAGCGCTGTGCATTCGTAAATAACGCCCCCGGTTCAATTGCTAGTAAAGTACTCTTCTCAGGTTCTGTTGCACTGAAGATTCCCTGTGTTCCTAATTGAATGCCATCGGCTGTGCTAGCGACAAACGAACCAGCAATATCTAATTTTGCCTTTGCACCAAAAAGAATGCCGTGAGGATTGATTAAAAATAAATTTGCTGCACCATCAACGCCTAACGTGCCCAAGATATTGGAAGCATTATTTCCGGTCACACGAGTCAGAATATTGATAATACCTGAAGGATTCGTAAAGTAAATTTGTTGATTATTCCCGACATTAAATTCCTCAAAACTATGGAATAGATTAGAACCTCGAGTTGCTCCTCCTTCAATTAAGTTTCGCATCCCTGAAGGGGTGACAAGGGAGCTTTCTGCGCCTAGTGTAGTATCGGGAAATAATTGTGCTTTCACACTTGAGGCTGACCACAGATTAATTGCAGTAATCACCAGACAGCCTGCGAATCTTGACCACCCTGAACTTTTATAAAGAGTCATGCTGTCAAGCCTGCTGTAAGATTCATTCTTAAGATTGACAGGTTTTATAGTTTATCATTTACAGCCAGTTATTGATATCAAAAAACTAGGAGATTGAAAAATTCACTCAAATAGTAACTCTTATTAAAGAGCATCATAAAATTAACTAGAAGTATTCTTCAATAGAGAATGAAGAATTTATGAGCAACCTTATCTTGCCATAATCTTTACTTGACAAAAAGCAGATTATCAACTAATAAAAGTAGCTTTTCCATTGCTCCAGCATTTGCTCGGCGGCTGGGGTTCCTTCAGCAGGAAAATTATCGAGAAATTCTTTATCGGTACTAGCATTGTAGGGGCCTTCTTTCAGTTCGAGAATGACTGTATCAGGCATCAGTACGACAAGTGTGTGATACATTCCTTCTGGCAGTTCGACGCCACGAGTCATCCCGTCGGCACTAATGTGTTCGGTTTGGAGGATTTGAGCGTTCTCATCAAAAAGAATTATCCCTACTTCCCCCTGAAGGACTAGAAAAAATTCAAAACCATTGACGTGGGGGGGACGCAGATGCCGATGAGGACGAACGTAAGTTCCGGGTTGAAGGACATTGAGAAACCGCTGAACTTTTTCTGAGGGTTCGTGGAAATCGTAGTTCTGCCGCTGTCGGGGACTGCGACGAGCTTGTTCAACAAGGGTATTCAATAATTCTTGAGTAAGGCGTTTAATGGGAAGCGATCGCATAAAATTACAACAGTTTTCATTGAATCAGGTACATAGGCTTCTGATTTTAAGGCAAAAGTAAAAAGGTACAAGGAACAAATGGACTTCACAAGAATTGCAAGTAGCCGTGAATCTCTGTCATCTCTTACTTTTGCATTGGGTGTTGATTAAATTTTGAATTTTAGATTAAGCCTTGCTGTTGATGTATTCATCTGAGCATCATCACTATCATGTGAACAAATTCGGATGATCAGGAGCAATTATGAGTCAAGTCAATCATTCACCAGACGACAATGCAACACTTGTTAATGGTATGGCTCAAGCAGAAACTCAGGAAACGCAACAAGCAGCAGAGGAAGCAACCCTCTACTCTGCCAGCGTAACGGCACCAGAAAAAATCGTGGTGGATAAGCCACCCCCTCAGCCTAATTATCCTCTCTATCGGATTGGACCAGGAGACCGTATTACTTTAGCTGATATCGATCCCAATGCCTCAGAACACTACAAAAAAAAGAAAGACGTTGAAGAGGAACTGCAACGACATTGTCAGCGGATTCGCAAGTTACAAGAGCGCTTGTATGCCGAAAACCAACGCAGTCTTCTTATTGTGCTGCAAGCGATGGATACTGGGGGCAAAGATGGCACAATTAAACACGTCTTTGGCGAAGTTAATCCCCAAGGTTGTCAAGTTTGGTCGTTTAAAGTGCCAAGTCTTGAGGAAGCAAGCCATGACTTTCTCTGGCGTTACCACCATCGGGTACCCCAGCGTGGCATGATTACTATCTTTAACCGTGCTCACTATGAAGATGTCTTAGTGGTGCGCGTCCACAAGCTAGTGCCGGAGAAGATTTGGCGGCAGCGTTATCACATCATCAATGAATTTGAGCAAATGCTCACCCTCAGTAACATCACCATCCTCAAGTTTTTTCTCCACATTTCTAAAGACGAACAAAAGCGCCGATTAGAGAATCGGTTGAAAAATCCGGACAAGCAGTGGAAGTTTTCTAAAAGTGACATTGAAGAGCGACGGCTGTGGGATGAATATCAAAAGGCATTTGAGGATGCTATTAGTAATTGTTCTACTGCCAATGCTCCTTGGTATGTCGTGCCTGCTAATAAAAAGTGGTATCGCAACTTAGTGATTGCCCGCACGATCGCAGATACTCTTGAAGCGATGAATCCACAATATCCAAGTCCGGAGAAGGGTTTGAAGCATATCGTAATTCCTGATTGAATGCAGGGAGTTGCAGGCTTTCATCACAAGGCTTGTTAAGCTGAGAGGTGGGCAGTGCCCACCCTACATTCAGGTAAGTCCTATCATGATTTGAGAAATGGCTTAAAGTTCATCTTCTTTTAAACGGGGAGGAAAAAACCCCATTGGTCAAGACAGCCAATAGGGTGAAGAACTCTGTGTTGCATCTATCCAGAAAATAGTTGGATACAGTGTACTCAAGGGTCTCCCCAAAGTAAGATTCAGGTTAACAAACAGAGGAAAAATTTCAGCGGTTTGCAAGGATAGTATCAAATTCGCAGATAAATAACAAAGAATTCCTGATCGCTCAAATTTCTGTAGAAGAGTGAAACGTAGTAAGGGTTTGTCCGGATAAGCAAAATGAAGCGGTGCGTCGCTAATCGTCAGCAGGGAGTCATTACACTCTCACAGGCAGTGCCAAAGCTGATCGAACGGTTGTAATCGTGTTCTTTTCGAGTAGGGCGCGATTCCCTTCGCTGCTATCGCACCATGCTACGCAAACGGGATAGCTTCGCTTAACGCATTTTTTTTCTTGGTGACTTTTGGGAGACCAATCGCCGTGATAATTTCCTCGGATAGGCAGGAGAGTATTTCCCTAGCGCAACCTTTAGCAACAGATACCTGGGTTAAAGCTCGCTGGGAAGATTTTATTGCATTGGCTGACGATCCTGCTTATAGCGATGGCAGGTTTTATTACCATCAAGGACTCTTAAGAATTGAGATGTCGCCCCTTGGCCCTCGACATGGGCGTCAAAATTCGATTATTTCTAAGGCGGTTAGTCTTTTTGCCACCATTAAGAATGTCCGCATAGTTGAGTTTGCGAATACGAGTTTTCGGAAAGCGGGTGTGGGTGAGTTTCAACCGGACTTAGCATTTTATATCGGTTCGGGTAAACGAGTACCACCACAGACGGATGGCCCCATCGATCTTCTAGAATATGACCCGCCCTCGCTGGTTGTGGAACTTGGTAGCGCTTTTGTGAGTGATGATTTGGGACGGAAGCGTTTATTGTATGAACAGTCGGGAATCAAGGAATATTGGGTCAATGATTTGAATGTCGAGGAAGTGATTGCATTTGCGATCGCAGATGGGCGCAGTGGTAGAGTTGCTGAGTCTCATGTTCTACCCGGTTTAGCGATCGCACTAGTCGAAGAAGCCTTAAAACGCAGTCATACTGAAGATGACACAAAAATCAATCTCTGGCTGCTCAAAACCTTCAGTCAAGGGTAATCGCATAGTTTCAACTGATGCAGTCTTGGCAACAAATTCTCCCAAAAATTCTTCTAAGACTTCAATTGCCTATGAAGTCTTTTTATGCATTTAAGTCTAAGAGTTCTGACAGCAACCTCGGTTTGTATTGCTTTTCTATTGAACCTATCTAAGTTAAATGCTCTAGCGTTTACGGACATTCAAAGTCATTGGGCTAAAGACTGTATTAGTCAAATGGCACCCCGAAAACTCGTAACGGGTTATCCGGATGGTAGCTTTCGCCCCAATGCAACCATCACCCGTGCTGAGTTTGCTGTCTTGATGCTCAATGCCTTTCCTAACGCCCCCATCAAGCGTTCTGGAACACCCTTTAAAGACGTGCCGACGAATCACTGGGCACATAAAGCGATTCAAGATGCCTATAGACGAGGATTTTTTTCAGGTTATCCCGGTGGACTTTTTCAACCGAACCAAGCCATTCCTAGAGTGCAAGGCATTGGTGTTCTAGCAGGGGCAAAGAATTACAACATTCCTAGCAATCCAGATGGAACGCTGAGACAGTATTTTACAGATGCAGGTGAGATTCCGGGATATGCGAAAAATGCGCTTTCATCTGCTGCTGTGGAAAGTCTCGTTGTTAACTATCCCAATGTCAAACAGCTAAAGCCCAATCAAAGCGCTACACGGGGAGAAGTCGCCGCCTTGTTGTGTCGGGCGTTAAACATCTATGCTGTGCCACCGCAGTATGTTGCCGGAGTGGAAATCAGTTCTCAAGAGGTAAGGATATTACCTGGAAAACTGGATACTGTACCTACATTTAATAGCAACAGTCCAGAATTGGTGAAAACTGAAGGCATTTTGCTTTCCACCTTCCCACCAGAAGGAAAACAAGTCCCCTCTACCCACCTCAACTATGCCTTTGAGGGAAGATTTGATATCTTTACTCACCATATCGCCAGAGCAGACACTCAAGCAGAAACAGGTGCCCTTTATCAGGGGGTAATTGTCCACAATCCTGGTAATAAACCCGTTACGGTGGAAGTGTTGCAGGCAGCCAGTTATTTGGGAAATCCAGATGCACCGTTTATCCCGTTGCCGGATATGAAGGATAATCCTAACGGTACAGTTTACTCCGGCCCTGGCAGTCGTACTATGAGTGATGTTTTGCGGGGAGTTAGACAAGGAAATTTTCCCGCAAAGCTGGTGATTGAACCAGGGCAAAGCCAGATATTGATGAATCAACCCATTCCAGTAGAACGGGCACCTGCCTCGAATGGTCGTTCTACAATGATGAGATTGAAGAGTGATAGTCCAGTTTATGTGGCGAATTTAGCCAAGAAAGCGTCCCGCAATAGTAATGGAACTTACAAGGCACCGACGTTGCAGGAATGGCAAAACTTGTTGAATACTGCAAGCTTAGCAGAACCCCGCGACCCCGTTCCCACTCCCCTCGATCCACCTAGAGAACCGACGGTATTTAGTCGCGTGGCGGGTGTCTCTCAAGGGGCACAATGGCAGACAGAGATTACTGATAATCCGAATATCGAACATCTCTCCATTCCTCAACCGGGGAAAGCCTTTTCCTATGCCTTGGGTACGCTGCATCTGATTACTCTGGGTACAGGGCAAATTCAAAGTGCACCGATGTTAAAGCGCTATCCTGATACGGCTTATTTTGCCCACAGCAACTACGGCGTGGAATACAATCTCACATTACCGTTGAAAAATACCACCAGTCAACCGCAAACAGTGACGGTATCGATGCAAACACCGTTGAAGGATGAAGGGGGAACAGACAGACTGCTATTTTTGAACCCGCGAGTAGAACAGGTGTTTTTTCGCGGAACGGTGAAGGTGAGTTATGAAGATGAAAAAGGACAATCCCAAACGCGCTATGTGCATTTGGTACAGCGACGGGGGCAACGGGGTGAACCGTTGGTGACGTTGAAATTACCGCCTGCTGCGCGTCGGGAGGTACGGGTTGATTTTATTTATCCTCCAGATTCCACTCCCCCACAAGTTTTAACCGTTAGCACTGAAAGATGAGTAAAAACATGGTTGCAATGCAAACAAAATGGCTTCTCGTTCCCGTTGGTGCTGTTAGCATCGCGCTTCTTTCGGGTTATGCCCTATTTGGCGTGTCTGCTAGGAATCCACTCTCGTTTTTGAAGTCGTCAAGTTTCAATTCTGGATTTGGGATTGTCGCCCCCTCGTCTATCCTGAATAAAGAGAAGTGGTCAGCAGGATTTGGGTTAGCTAGGCATACTCTTACTACTCCCCCTGTATCAAGCCATAGCGACGTGGTGGCTGGGCAACGTTACGATGTACCCCTACCCATTAAGTCTTACTTAAACCGCGATCGCAAGCACTCCCATGGAAACTCTTACATTACCCTGGCAACACGCGAACAGCTTGATGCCTATTACAGTAGTGTACTGCCAGATGCAGGATGGAAGTTGAGCGATCGCATGGGAGGTACTCACATATACACCCAAAATACCGCTCGGCTCTTAGTTTCTGATAGTTTCTATATGGGAACGAGGATTACGCAATTGAACCTTGCGATCGACAATGTTAATGCAACTCGGTAGAGTTTACTCTACCATTTTTCCAACTATGTGCAACAAATCTAAGTTCTTCTCCCCCCTTTTTAAGGGGGGTTGGGGGGGATCTAAATGTGTACCTCTTTTCCCAGAAAATTGGTATTACTAACGCACCTTTTTCAGACCCTGAAATGAAATAATTAAATTAATGAAGCATCTTCCAGAAACCGCTCCCGTAAAACCTTGGCTATACTGGACGATTTTCCCCATCCATCGGATTTTCTTAAGTCTTTTTTTCGCGGAAATTATCTTTCAAGGGTACGAACATCTACCAGAATTTGGCCCCGTTGTCCTCGCCCCCAAACATTTTAGTCGTTGGGACCCTGTAGTCTTATCCTTACTCAGTACCGAACCCTTGCGGTTTATGACGAATGCCAATCAGTTTGAGGGGTTCCAAGGTTGGTTAATTAAAAGGCTGGGTGCTTTTCCCATTGACTTGGAGCGTCCTAGTGTTTCCAGTATGCGCTGCTCCATTGAACTGTTGCAAGCGGGAAAAAAACTGGTAATCTTTCCAGAAGGGGGAATTGTGCGCGATCAACCTTTGCGATCGCCAAAAACAGGTTTAGCACGTTTAGTTTTGCAAGCGGAAGCGAAGATGCCGGAACCGCAGTCCATTCCCATTGTTCCCATTGCTATTCGTTACGACCCCGGCGCTTATCCTTGTGCAAAGATATTCATCAATATTGGTTCTCCGCTTTACTCCCACGATTACCGTCAAGAGAATGATAAGCAAACGGCACTGGCACTCACTCAAGCCTTAGAGGACGCTTTACTCAAAGGGTTGACCAATAACCAATAATAATATAAAAACTTCAGTTATTGAAATTGATGACTCCATTTACTTTTTCACCCCATTAGGACTGGGATGAGACACTGCACCAAAGAGAGATTGCATAAATTTAGTAACTTGAATTTTTCTTTCTTGAGTCTCTTTTTTCGGAGCTTGAGCACAAACTTCTTGAGGAGACCAAAAGTGGTCGTTAAAATCGTAGTATCCCATCTTTAATCTTTATCCATAATCTACTGTATCTTCATTGATACTTCATATTTAATGGGAACAAAACAGGAAAAGTACGGAAAAAAATTAGAGCTAATTTTTATTTCTCCGTAATTTCCACAGCTTGGATCTACTCGAATTCACATTGCTCAAAACGTAGGCGTTAATGTATCGCTTACCGTCGTAGCCGACACTGAGATCGCTATTGGGTTCATTAGAGGCGATCGCTTGACTTTTTCACTTTTTTTGTGATAATTTATATAGTGGGTAAATGTGCGTGCATATAAACTAATATTGCTTCAACTGTACAGCCTACCTGTAATTTTTCCGAATTTAGATATTGCCTCATGGGTGAGGACGGGCGAGACGCCCATCCCACAGCCAGAGAATAAGAGACTTTTCTGGTGGGGTAGGCATCTTGCCTGCCCCATGAAAGGCTAGCTTGAAACTGGAGCCAGATATCACGCCTCACCGAGTTCGCAAGATTTGCACAAAAGTATCACTAACGGTATGGTCTTTTGTATCCGCCGCATACTGAATCAACTTTTCCCGCAGTTGTTGGGCATCATTTACAGGCAGTAAGGTGGCGAGTAAGAAGTATACACCTCGGAATCTGGGGTCGCCCATGTGGTCGATTAACCGTGATTCTGCGTCAGCACTGTTGCCGAGGAAGTTTTGCACGAGGAAGAAGTCCATAATTTTGTCGTGGCGGAAGTACCATTCTTTCTTGGCTTCTTCTTTTTCATCTTTCCACTG
The DNA here is from genome assembly GCA_966675205.1 of uncultured bacterium. GTDB lineage: Bacteria > Cyanobacteriota > Cyanobacteriia > Cyanobacteriales > Coleofasciculaceae > JBFLZA01. The sequence goes on along the minus strand of CBKWLJ010000008.1, from coordinate 23,370 downwards.
ACGGCTGACGACCATTTTGTATTTCTCATCTTCTAGAGACTTTAATTCTTGGTAAAATACTTCGGCAGGTAAGGCTTTTTCGTCCTCGATCCGCATTTGGTAAACGGCTTCGGAGAATTTTTTCAAGGGGAATTGGTGCTGCCATTCCTGCTGGTATTCTGCCGCCATTTCGTTGTATTGCTGTTCTTGCAGGCGGAATAAATCGGGGGTTTTGCCTTGGGATAGCATCAGGGCGACGAGGGTTAAATCCATTGGGTTGGATAGGGTGCGTCGGGCGGCGGCTAACTCTTCGGGATGTTGCTGGGGGTTGAGGGCTGCTGCTAGGTAGGTGGTGCAGGCTTTTTCGTAATCATTTCCCTGAATTTGGGCATCTTGGGAATGTCGCGGTTGGCGGGATGTCAAAAATTGCTGGATTTGTTGGGGTTCGAGGGGCTGCAAGGAGTAAGTCTTGGCGGTTGAGGGGGGTGTCCATTCCAAGGGTTGGGTGGTCATGATGATATTGCCCCGGAAATAGCACTCGACAAAGTGGACGATTTTTGCTCGCGTGTCGGCGGTGACTTCGTTGAGTCCGTCGATGCAGATATCTATGGCTCCACTGTAGATTAGGTTTTTTAGGAATTCGGCATCTTGTGCCTGTCCGTGCAGCTTTGCTTGGATGGCTTCAATCACGCCTTGGTCGCACTTTTGGGCGGGGAGATAGACGACAATGCGCGGGGAGTTGGTGACGAGATGGCGCAGAAACATGGACTTGCCTAACCCGGAGTCGCCTTCTAAGACGATTTGCCCTTGGATGCTGGGGAGTGCCTGGGTAATGGGTTTGATTTCTTCGGAACCGGGAACTTTGACTTTAGATTCTGGGAAGTAGGCGAGGGACGTGAAATTGTCTAATCCTGCGTCTGCGAGTAGGGATGGTTTGAAGGGTTCAAACAGTTTGCGGCGCAGGTAGGGAACCCAGGTGAGGGCTAAGCCGACGTAGCCGACACCGAGAATTTTGCGTACCCAGGGGTTCCAGAAGAAGATGGCTTGGACTTGGGGAAATTTGGGGTAGGCGAAGATGAGGGCAAGCCAAAAGGCGGCATGAATCAGGATGGTGTTTCGGGCGTCGGACAACCATTTCCAAAGTGTTACATCATTGATGGCTGACTGTACTGTATAGGCTTGGTTGTATCCGGCTTTTTTCAGGTTGTTGTAGTGAGTTTGCAGTAAGGGAATGTCTTGGGGTTTCCAAGAAACTTTGCGGGCAACTTCGGCTATTTTGTCGGCTAAGTCTTGTTGTAATCGTTTGAGTTCCTGGCTTGCTGTCCAGGTATCGCGAAAGACTTCCAGCGTTTTCTTGCCTTCTTCGTATTTAAGTTGTTTGAGTTGAGCAGTAATTGCTTCAGTTGGAGGATATCCGAGCCATTTGAGCAGCGTTTTTACATTATCAGCGCCGCCACTCAGGAGATAGGTCAAAAATCGCCAATTTTCAAAGTTTAAGTATCGCTGATTTGGCTTGTAGACGTTATTCAGGACGACAACAACCTCGTGGACCTCTAGTTTTCTGATATTGCTCAAGGCTTCTGCCGCATCGTAACGAACCATTGTGTCAACCCTTTCATCCTTAAGAATGTTGAGGATGTCTTTGACGTAAGGTTTAGCCGCCTTCCCCAGCTTGCCCAAGGCTTCTGCCGCACTGTAACGAGCAATTGTGTCAACCTTTTCCTGCTTGAGGAAGTCCGCCAGATCTTGCATGTAAGGTTTAGCCGCCTCCCCTAAGGTGCCCAAGGCTAGCGCCGCACTGCTACGAATGTTTGTGTCAAGCTTGTCATTTTTAAAAATGTTAGCGATGTCTTGGACGTAAGGTTTAGCAGCCTCCCCTAGGTTACCCAATGCTTGTGCCACACGGCTACGAACACTTGCGTCCACCTTTTCCTCCTTGAGGAGGTCGAGGATGTCTTTAACGAAGGGTCTTGCCGTCTGCCCTAGGTTGCTCAAGGCTTCTGCGGCACCACCACGAACGAATGCGTTGACCTTTTCATCCTGGAGGATGTCAGCGATGTCTTTGATATAGGGTTGAGCTGCCTCCTCCAGGTTGCCCAAGGCTAATGCCGCACTGTAACGAGCAATTGTGTCAACCTTTTCATCCTTGAGGATGTCGAGAATGTCTTTGACGAAGGGTTTAGCTGCTTCCTCCAGCTTGCTCAATGCTTCTGCCGCATCGTAACGAGCCATTGTGTCAACCTTTTCATCCTTGAGAATGTCGAGGATGTCTTTGACGAAGGGTTTTGCCGACTTCCCCAGCTTACCCAATGCTTCTGCCGCACTGCTACGAACACTTGCTGCGACCTTTTCCTGCTTGAGGAAGTCCGCGAGTTCTGGAACGTAAGATTTAGCCGCCTCCCCTAGGTTGCCCAAAGCTGCTGCCGCACTGCCACGAACATCTGCGTCCACCTTTTCATTTTTGAGGATGTCGGCGATGTCTTTGATATAGGGTTGAGCTGTCTCCCCCAATTTACCCAAGGCTTGTGCGGCACTGCCACGAACATCTGCGTTCACCTTTTCATCTTTGAGGATGTCGGCAGCTTTCCGTGCTATGTCCTCCGGTTTCTTCAGCACCGATTTTAAGTCTTGCGGCTCGTATTTCGCTAATTGGTTGAAAGCATATGCCTTCACCATGTCCTGGCTGTCGTCAATGGCAGCTACAATGCCGTCAATCTGCCAAGGTTGTGGCTTTGGCTTGGGTTCTTCTTTGGCATTCACCCAAGGGAGGGAGAGGAGGAGGGTAAGGAGAAGGATAAACGGGAAAAGGAAAAAGGGGGAGAGTTTGCGGGTTGGGCGGGGAGTTTTGGGCATAGATGCAGGGTAGAGTGCGACTTGGGGCGATGCTGCTAAATTCTGATGCCGAGTTGACTTGACCTATCTGGGAATTAACCTCTATTGGAAATTCTACAAAGGTTCTATGGAAGGCTACGGACAAGTTTACCGATCGCTTTACAATCCCAAGGAGCGATCGCATCCAAGCCAGTCATTGCTACAGTAATTGTTATTTTTTGTCCGTGCGATCGCATCTCCCTGTAATTTTATTGATGAGTACGCTACAGGGTAAGGGCACGGCAATGCCGTTCCCCTACAGTTCAGAGAAAGCGATCGCAAAGCACATCACCCAAAATGCGATCGCTCACATCGAACACTACTTTTTAGGTAAGCTGTACAAAACTAAGACACAATAGCCGTTGGATGAACAGCCGTAATTTCGGAGTAACGGGTTCGCTGATGTTAAATGTAAGGATATGAGTTAGGCCATGAACAAGCATGGCAGCAACCAGCCTCGCATCATGCACGTTTACTCCCCTAACAGCATAAACAGCCACCAGCCTTTCCCATTCTTCGTAAATTGCAGAAGTATCTAACAGAAGAGGGAAAAGCGTCTTTAAGCGGTTAATTTCAGCTTGTGCTTCTGTTATGGTACGTCCTAGCCCGTTTCTTTCTATAGGACGTGTATAAACGCTCCAAAACTCAATTAAATTTTGCGGTACACTGTGAAGCTGCTCTCCTCGACTCCGTAGCAAGTTGATGGCATTGACAGCATCAGGGTTCATAGAGTGGTTTGGATCTACGCTACGCAACAACAAATTTGTATCTACAAGGTATGGCACTTAACCTCTTTCTCCGTAAATACTTTCTCTGCTAATCGCTTCATCAGAAAGAGAGGGAAAATTAAGCCCTCGATGGCTCTCAACCCATTCCCGAAATGCTACTATCCATTCTTCCGGCGTAGCAGTTTCATAAAGAGGACGCTCCTGTTGAGATGGAACTAACTGTTCAAGCAGCGCATCAAGGTAAGGTTTAACCTGTTCAGGAGTGCGATTCGTTATCTTGACCAAAACCTGAGTAATTGTCTTGATGTCTTCTTGGTGGGCTTCGTGAAAATTCTCAAGAGTGGAAGCAGCTTGATTGTTGATATCCATAACGTCAATAACTATTAAAAACAAAGCCTTATATTCAGCTTACACAAATTGAAGTGGAAAGCTCCATCTTTATGGGCAATTATAAGGAATTGATCCAATAATTTTAGGATTTATACATGTCCGGTTAAACCCCCCTAATATATGTAGGGGCAGGAGTATATGTATATAGGGGTGGCTTTATGAAATAAGTTAGCTTGGCACACCGATAATTCCCACTTCATACCCGCCCTTCGGCTTGGTTTTATTAGGGTTAATCAGCCGGACATGATATTACGCACAAACCCTAGCTTTTGGACTAATCGCAAAGCACATCACCCAAAATGCGATCGCACATTCTTCCTAATTATCCTTCGCTAATCACTTGACCCATTCGCTTCAGGATTTGCAAGACATTGTAGAGTTCATTGCGTAACGGGAATAGGGCAAATACACGAGATATATCGTACTCAGGCGTACCTTGTTGAATTAGCTTCACGAAAAAAATCTCATCCCCATTCGTCACCATCCCAAATACAGGTTTATCGGGGTAAGGATTTGTCATCATATAAGCTAAAGTTTGCGGCAGTGCTGTTGCTACCGAAATCGTTGTTCGTTTCGACTCCAACACTACAACCCACAATCGATTTTGCAGCACCAAAGCATCAGTCCGCCCCCGCAATGTCTCTACATCTTCGTCATTTTCATCAACAACAAGTTCCACAGATGCCTCTGCTCGCATTTTAAACGGATGATCGTAAAAACCTGCTCGTTCTAATAGCGGCGAACCAATGAGTAATGTTACCGTTCCTTCAGTCAGACTCCCATCAGCTCGATGATAGAGGTATCTACGTCTGACTAAATCGAGATAAGATTTTTCTGCATCAGTGAGTGAGGGCAAATCTTCACACCATTCTAGAAAAAATTGCTCATCTTCAGTTCGTCTGAGATTAAATCGAGATTCTGCCTCAGCTATGCTGGTAATCGCTTCAGTAATTGCTATTTTTTGTGCCATGCGATCGCATCTCCCTACCTGCAATTTTATTGATTAGTTAACCCCAGGTAAGGGCACGACATTGCCGTGCCCCTACATTTATCATTGTTTTTGCTTGCGTTTGGGTGCATCACCCGAAGTGCGATCGCCTAAATCAAACACCACTTTAAATTGCATATTCGGCACTCGCTGACGCAACAACTGAAGATGTCCGTCTGCATCCGAACAATTGGAGTAACGTCCAATTATCGCCCACTTCCCCGGTGGAAGTAGACGAGCAACAGCCCAAGGCTTAAGGCATTCTTTATACGTCATAATAATTTTGTCTCCTGAATAGTTAGGAGCCAGAGCCAGCCAGTGACTTTTCCAGGGTTCCGGGCTGGCTTCTGACTTTGTTGCGTGTTGCAACATTATCACTTTAACAGTATTTATAGAAAAACACAAGTAAATTTTGATACTTAAATCGACTAAGTATGCAATACCTCACTGACATAATCGTAGGGGTACGGCATTGCCGTGCCCTTTATTTAAAACCTATAGACAACGATGAATCACACAACAGTAAGTAAGAGATTTATTTTAAATGTGTAATTTTATACGTATACAGCAGTCGTCTTTGTTGAAACTCTTGGTAAGTAGTAGATAGCCGCTCAACCCAGGAAGAAATCATGCTAATCTCACGCTAGCAGGAAGCATTACGGACGATATTGAGCTATATTTCTTGACGAAATCAGGAAAATTCCTGATCAGTTGGTGAATTACGAAACAAATGCTTATGAAACGCTATCGATCGCTTCTGAGTGTACTTTTAGCAGCAGTAATGACATTGCTGGTGAGTTGCGGTAGCCCAACCGCTAAAAAACCACCCACCTACACACCGGAACAAATTGTGCAAATTCAGAAATCTGCTGCCACCTTAGCTGAACTACGGGATAAGATGTCCATCCTCGGAACTGACATTCAAAAGCGTGACTGGACAGATGTTGACTCATTTATTCACGGCCCCTTGGGCGAACTGCGCCAAAAAATGAGCTACATCACTCGCGATCTTCTTCCCCAAGAGCAAAAAGCAGCAAGGGATGCAACAAAAGACTTGTTCACCCGTTTGGAAAGCATTGATCTTGCTGCTTCCGACGGCGATTATCCCAAAGCTCTAGAGAATTACCGAGCAGCATTAAGAGACTTTGATGCATTTTTGCGGCTAATTCCTGGGCAAGGTGAATCTGCTGCGAGTGCCTAAATGAGTCACGTTGCCATTATTGGGTGCGGGATTGTTGGCGCAACCATTGCCTATGAACTGAGTCTAGTCAGTGGGTTAGAGATTACTGTGCTCGATCGCCAACATCCAGCACAAGCATCAACAGGGGCTGCACTTGGCGTCCTCATGGGAGCAATTAGTAAAAAAGTCAAGGGCAGGGCGTGGCAGTTGCGACAAACCAGTATGCAACGCTACGAAACCCTGATTCCTGAACTAGAGGCAAATACGGGGCTGCACATTCCTTTTAACCGCAGTGGCATTGTCATGCTTTGTTTTGCCGGAGAAGATTTAGCATCTTGGCAGACGTTGGCACACACTCGTCAAACTCAAGGTTGGCAACTTGAAATCTGGGATGCTCAAACCTTGCAGTCCCACTGCCCTCAAGTGTGCAATGAAACCATTATCGGTGCGATTTACTCTCCTCAAGACCGACAAGTAGACCCCACCCTGCTCACACAGGCATTAGTCGCAGCGGCCCAACGCAACGGCGTGACTTTTAAATTTGACGTTGCAGTTGAAGGGATTCAATGCAAAACGGTTGAGGGTTGCCAACAGCAGCAAATCGCATACCAGCTTCACACCCCTACCGAGACGTTGGATATTGATTGGTTAGTGGTAGCTGCTGGATTGGGTTCGCTTCCCCTCACTGCTGCACTCAACCAAGCGATTGAGATCAAACCGGTTTTAGGACAAGCATTGCATCTGAGGTTAGAGCATCCTTTAGGGTATTCAAATTTCCAGCCCGTGATTACGGGTAACGATGTCCATATCGTGCCGATAGGTGAGGGGAATTACTGGGTTGGTGCAACGGTGGAGTTTCCGGATGCGATGGGTAAAGCTGTTGCTGAACCTACCTTGTTAGAACAGGTGAAACAGGAAGCGTTTACCTTTTGCCCTGCTTTAGCCGAAGCTGCAATTCTTCGCAGTTGGTCGGGTAAGCGTCCTCGCCCAGAAGGCCGCCCTGCTCCCGTTATCGGTTCACTTCCAGGTTATAGTAATGTCCTACTCGCTACCGGTCACTACCGCAATGGTGTTCTCCTCGCCCCTGCAACCGCCCAAGCAATTCGGGATGCGATCATTGCATGATGCACAAAATGATGCTACGGCTGTTTAGCCTGACCCTCGAAATCTAGTACAGCGCTGCGGAAATAACCCACCCGTTCAAGAAGTTTAAAAAGCTTCCTGTAGATGCTTTCTTGACTTGGAGGCTCCTGCTTCGGAGCCTTCTTGCATTAGTGGCAAAATTCCCTGGAAAAAAAAATAAAAAATGTATAAAGGAAAACTTAGGGAAAAAAATTATTCTGAGATACTTATATATGGATTCAATGGGGTCAGCTCATATAAAGACCCTAAACATAAAATTACTAATGGGTCAACTTATATAAAGACCCTAAGCTTTTATAAACACCTGTGAATGCCAGCTTCTGATTTTAAAGAAGCTGGAGTTTTTATTGAATTTAATAACTCAACTCAATCAATCTTTTCCTTCATAGCTATTACGTAGGGAGGAAAGAGATCCAGGCGGTGGTTGATTAACTACAGCCCAGAACAATCCCAATTCCTGAATTGCATTGACAAATTCAAGAAAACCAACAGGCTTTACTACATAAGCATTACTGCCTAAATTGTAGCTGTTAATCAAATCTTTCTCTTCACGAGAAGAAGTCAAGATGACGACAGGAATCATTCTTAATTCTGGGTCTGATTTTAGTGTAGCGAGTACTTCTAACCCATCCACTTTGGGCAATTTTAGGTCAAGTAATACTACTACAGGATTCCCTACCATTCGCAGTTGAAAAATTCCCCGGCGGTAGAGATAATCTAAGGCTTCTTCTCCATCCCGCACGACTACCACTTCATTCGCTAGACGATTGCCACTTAGAGCAGTTAAGGTTAATTCAATGTCGTTAGGGTTGTCTTCAACTAATAAAATTCGTTTTAAATCATTCATCATTCCTCTATTCTGCAAATAGAACTCAGGAGTCAGGAGAGGGAATTTTTCATTTTTTCGAGCAATAGCTTATGGTGTCTGTTTGGCAAGTTTTGGCAGTGAAAAGTAGAAGCTAGCGCCATGATTTATTCTTCCTTGGGCCCAAGTTCTACCTCCATGGCGGTGGATGATACGCTGAACATTGGCAAGCCCAATGCCAGTTCCAGTAAATTCTTGAGAGCTGTGTAGGCGTTGAAACACACCAAAGAGTTTATGAACGTACCGCATATCAAATCCTACGCCATTATCTCGAACAAAGAATATAATTTCGCGATCGCTGCTGGTACTGCCGATGGTAATTTCTGCTGGAGTGCAGTAGCTTGTATACTTAACGGCATTTTCCATCAGGTTATAAAGAACTAAGCGTAACATAGCTGGGTCTCCCTCAATCTGAGGTAATTCCTCCACTTGCCAGTGAATAGCGCGTCCCTGTGTTTCCTGTTCTAGTTCCCGTTGCACCTCTTGAATGAGTTGATTCATATCGAGTAGGGTGTAGCGCATTTCTGTGCGACCCATGCGGGAAAATGCCAGTAAGTCATCGATTAAGTTTCCAGCAAGCTTGGCAGTTTGGGTAATGATATTGAGATAACGCTGACTGGTTAGATCAAGTGTTGCTCCCGCCTGTTTTTGCAGCAAGTCTGCGAAACCATTGATATGACGCAGGGGGGCACGTAAATCGTGGGAGACTGAATAGGAAAAGGATTCGAGTTCTCGATTGGCGGCTTCTAGTTGTGCTGTTCGCTCTTTGACTCGTTGTTCGAGGCTTTCATTAAGTTGTAGAATTTCGGCTTCGATCTTTTTGCGATCGCTAATATCTAAAAATACACCGACACTTCCTCTGGGTTGCCCTTGCTCGTCAAATAAGGGTGCTGCATATTCTAATAGCTGAATGGTGTCCCCATTGTCGTAGATAATATCTACTTCTAAATCCATCACCTCCACTCCATGAGCAGCAGCATACTGCATGGGTAACTCATCAACCGCAAGTTCTCGGCCTTGGCAGTAAACTTTAAAGTTTGAAGGTTTTTCACCATCTGGAGCACTTAAGGAAGCATTAACATCGTGAGAAATCCGCAGTTGCCGAGCAAAAGCAGGATTAATCCGGATGTGACGACATTGAGCATCCTCAGCGATGCCAATCCCAACCGGGATGACATCGAGCAAGGTTTCTAGCTCTTTGATGCGGCGATTGAGTGATTGGTTGAGTTGGAAAATTTCTTCTTCAGCCAGTTTGCGATCGCTAATATCGATACATGAACCGATGTAACCTAAAAACTGACTGTCTGGTGTAAAGCGGGGAATCCCCGTACCAAAGACCCAACGATACTCTCCATCAAAGCGCCGGAGACGGTACTCCATCTTAAAAGTTTCACGGGCATCAAAGGCAGTGGTATAGGTATCTAAACAGCGTTGAAAATCGTCGGGATGAACCCCTTCGGCCCAACCATTGCCCAATTCCTGTTCTAGAGTACGTCCGGTAAAGTCGAGCCAAGGTTTATTGAAGTAGTTGCACAGCTTATCCACACCAGACATCCAAATGAGCACTGGAGCCATATCAGCCATCTGGCGAAATCGTGCTTCACTTTCTTTTAGCGCTTCAATTGCCTGCTGGCGTTCACTCAAATCAAGGATAAAAGCAATGGTATTCTGTTGAGATTCTTCCAAAAGAGCCGCTCCCACCAGAATGGGAACGCGACTGCCATTTTTGCGAATGTACTCTTTTTCAAAGGAGGTACAAACTCCATAAGTTTTCAATTCCTCAACTTTGCGATCGTCGAGTTCCTGATATTCCGGAGGTGACATCGCTCTCCAGTTCACACTTCCTGCTAGCAATTCCTCCCGTGTGTAGCCTACGATTTCCAAAAATGCATCATTGGCATCTAAGATGTTGCCGTTGAGATCAGGGAAAAAAATTCCAATAATGTTTGACTCAGCCAAGCGCCTAAATCGGGCTTCACTTTGGCGCAACTCATCTTCCAAGCGTTTGCGATCGCTGATATCAATCGACATCCCTGCTAGCAAGCGCCGCCCAGTGCAATCTTTGAAGGGAAACTTGAAAGACATCCAATAGTGTTGCTTATCACCTTGGTAAAATGACTCGAGAATCTCTCGAATCTCGTCAGCTTCTAGCACTGCTTTGTCGTTTTCACGCACTTGATGAGCGACATCTGCTGGAAAGATATCAAAATCCGTCTTTCCCTGATACTCACTCAGTGTGATATTAAAGAGACGTTCGGCAGTGCGATTGAAGAAAATGTAGCGCCCCTCTTCATCTTTGATAAAGGCTGTTGTCGGGCTACAATCCATAAAACTTTGGAACAAATTCTGGCTTTCGCGTAGCGCCTCCTCTGTTTGTTTGCGCTCAGTAATATCTTGAAAAACGACAATGCAAGTTGCTGGATGGCCGTGCAGGGACGGTAAAGTATCGGCACACACAAGTAAGGAGCGTATTTTCGAGGCTGTGTGCCAATCCATTTCAAATCCGTTGAGTCGTTCACCTCGTGCCACCCGTACTCCTGGCATCTGCTCAGTGGGGATGCGTTGACCGGTAGCATCGGTGCAGTAGTAAACGGTGTGATACTCTTCACAGGATTTATCCGTCGGAAATTCACCTCCAGCCATCTCATCTGCTGCCCGATTGGCATAGGTGACTCGTGCTGTTCCTGGTTCAATTAATAATAGTGGTGTGGGTAAAAAGTTTAGTACTGCTTCCAGCCATTTTTGCTGATGTTGCAGGGTTGTGGCTTGTGCTTGGGCGCGTGCCAACTGCTCTTGTTCTAGCAGGATGCGTTCTTCTTGTGCAAGTTTGCGATCGCTCACATCGGTTATCATTGCGATCGCACCTTGAAACACTCCTATTTCACTGAAAATGGGACTAGTAGAGACGATAGTCCATAGGGGTGAGCCATCTTTGCGACGGTAGCAACAGTCAAACTGCTCCTTAACACCTTGCAAGCGCTGTTCAAATTGTTGCGCTTGCTCTTGTCGTACTTCTGCATCCATAAAGTCAAACATAGGACGACCAAGCATTTCCTCTATGCTGTAGTCCAGCATCTGGGACATTCGTTGGTTGGCATAATTAATCCGTCCTTGTGTATCCAACATCCAGATCCCTTCATAGGCGGTATCAATGAGGCGACGATAACGTTTCTCACTGGCCCGTAACTGCTGCACACTCACCTCAAGCTGCTGATTGGAAGTCCGTAAAGCCTGACATAGTAAACAAATCAGGGCTCCCTCCAATATGAATAAGAGCAGTCTTACTGTGTTGTCGGGTGAAATGATCACCGAATCAGTCGGAGCGGTAAAAAAGTATGTACTCAAACCAGCCGACAACAGAGTGGCTAGTAATCCTGGCATCATTCCACCGTACCAAGCACTCACCATCACTGCACCAAAAAACATGAGAAAAGGACTTTGCGTCATGGCAACCCAAGGGTTTAATAGCAGCATCAGCACCATCGCTGACAACACGGCTAATACAGCGACACCGTATGGCTGCCTTTGAGAGCGCGTCAGTATTACCATCTCGCTTGAGTTTCTGGTCTAGTAGTAATGAGAGAGTGAGTTAGATCTAGCCCAAAGTAGCCAAGTGTTTTAGCCGTCGAATTTATTGTATGAAAGTCTAATACTACCCCCGCATGGATCTAATCAGCTATTCCACAATTTTGTCAATCCATCGTAAGGGGGATTGAAATTCCACCTTAAGGAAGGTTACAAAAGTAAATAAGGTTTAAAATTTTATTGCCTGCGTAGATTAAAAAATGTTACAAAAGTAAATATCAGTTCAAAGCATCTACACAACTATGTTTTATCAGCCGTTAGGTAAACCTTGCCCTCTTAGGCGAGTAATAGTACTGTCTACCACTACACTAATGCTCTACTACGGCTGGTACAAGTGGCTTATTCAAGAGAAGCTACGGCGATCCAACGGCTATGGATGCCCTAATACGCTATGCATGCTTTCTTTTGTTTTGGGCGTATCTATACCGCAAGCGCTATGGACACTTGTCCCTGATGTTCCGGGATGGTTTGGATGGGGTTCCCTCCTAAGTATGGTCTGGATTTACATTGTTCAGCTCAGATTGTACCGAACAGTTAACCCACTCTATCGTCGGGACGGATTAAAAGAACTCCTGAGAATAGGGTGGCTTTTTTATCCCCAATTTAAACTTAATCGTTGGCTTACGACGAATTCATTTCTTGAGTCAAGACTGGCAAAGCATCAGCATATCACTGTTAACAGCCGAGTCGTCCACAGCCTTTCCCTTGTTTCCGCTAACGCTTAACGCAGTACCAAAAAATGAAAGAAATGGCATTCACGGCATAAGCCATTTACAGCAGCCAATTTTTAATTTTTAATTTTTTTGTGAAATGTAGAAACTATTAGTAAGGCAAAGTGGGTCGATGATAATAATCCATCTAGATAAGCAGCCTGATAAATAGTATTGCTTGGATTATTGATAGGCAATTTAAGCAAGAAGCTCTAAATACCGCTAACATTTTTCAATAAACTCCTACTTTTGTTAAAAAAAATGTAAAACCTTAACGTAAATTATTTATCACCGCGTTGAAAAATTAAAGATACTTCTCTAACTTCATTAGAGGATAGATGTAGTGTGAAATACAAAAATTCAAAACAAGGTGGTGTTTTCACAAAGTTTTTATCTTTAATGATTTACATCACTTTGTGTATACGTTATCCTCTTGTCAAACTGGCTAACTCAGCTAGTTGATGTTAAAGTTGCATAAAACCTGTATTAATCTAGGAAGCATCAATTTTCCTAGGTGAGTTTAAAATGTTGTTCTTTTGACTAGGATTGAACTCAAACCTGCAACCTAGTTGCAATTATTATATTGATTAAAGGAATTGGCCAGTTAATCAATTTCAATTTTCAACTCCAGTGGTGTCCTAATATGGCTCAAACCCTTACTGGAGTTGCATCTTCATAGACAGTAAAATTTGAATTCGTGAATTAATAGCAAGATGATTTTCATCTTTTTTTCACTCTTTATTACTTGTTATACACAAACTTCATTTCATAGGCTATTCTGAGTTAATGTGCAAGAGATGAAGTGTAATTGCAAAACAGATTTTATTTCTAGATCGTATTTCTCTCAGTCTTAATGGACTCATTAAGTACTCTTCCAAGAAATTGTCATAATTATGGCAATCGCTCTTTTTCTGTAGAGGCGTCTAGAGACTAAACACTTGCAAAAGTCTAATGAATCCATTCATCAGGTCACCAGAGGCATCTAAAGCATGAAATCAACTCAGAGATGTTGTAAATCTTCTTTGAGAACGCTATTCTGCATCTTCTTAAAGATCGGCAGTACAGCTTGGGGCGGTTTTATGCCTCTCATTGCCGTTATTCAGAATTACTCCAAGAAAAATAATCTGCTTGAGGAGCAAGAAATTCTCGACACCATCTTTTTAGCCTCTGTGCTGCCAGGACCAATGGCATTCAATGTAGTGGTTGGTATTGGCTATCGCTTACGGGGTTTAAAAGGTGCATTAGTCTGTGGACTCGGAGCTTTACTACCAACATTACTATTGGTTTTGGGTTTGAGTATTGTTTACTTTCAATGGGGACAAATTCCAATCGTAGAACGATTATTCAAGGGCTTTGCTCCAGCAATGGTTGCGATTATTATCTCAGCCGCTTGGAGTATGAGTCGCCAAACCATTAAGAGTGTACCAGAGATACTCATCAGTGTTGCTGCTTGCGGTATTCTGATAGGGATTGGTGGTTTTTACAGCACTATTGCCATTGTTTTATTATCCGGTTTGAGCGGATGGTTACTGTTCGGTAAGCGTCAAACAACACCAACAAACCCATTACCTTCAGTAGCTTCGCCATCACCCCAGAATCCATCTCGAAGCTCTAACAAATTGCTGTCAGTAGCGCCGCTCCCCGTACTGGGGTTACTGACTATTAAACCCGCGCTGGTTTTAAAATTATTTACGACCTTTGCGGTCATGAGTGTAACGTTATTCGGGAGCGGCTATGTTTTCATTCCCATAATTCAGGACGTAGTCGTTAACCATCAAGGCTGGGTTACAAATAAAGAATTCATTGATGGCCTAGCAATCAGCCAAATTACACCGGGTCCAATTTTAATTACTTCAGCGTTTATTGGATATAAAGTCGCTGGACTGCTTGGTGCTATTTCTGCTACAGCAGGTATGTTTGGTTCACCCGCTTTATTAATGCTCGTGGGTACATATTTTTTAGATCATCTCAAGCAGTCTGCTGTAATTCAAGCTGCCATGCAAGGAATAAGACCAGCTGTTGTTGGCATGATCATTGCTGCTGCTTTTGTCATTAGTAGTACAATATCGCCGCAATGGCCTTCTATTGTTATCTTCCTAGGAACACTGCTTGCTTTGATTCGATTTCGTGTGGAAGTGGCATTGATTATTCCTGTAGCTGGTTTAGCTAGCCTTGTACTCTATTAAGTAAAAATCACTATGGTTTTCCTCATAAACAGTATCTAAAGCTCAATAGAGCTTTAGATAGTTTTGCTGTTTTTGTAAAACTTTTCTAGAAAAATAGATATTTAAATTCTTCATCAAGAATTTATCTAAAAATTAGATATTTTGTAGTTTAAAGAACATCCAAAAGTTACGAAAAGATGATATTGTTCAAATTGAACATTGAGTGACTTCTCTTCACAGTAATTTGGGATGAATGCAACATTAACATTCCCTGCATTCTCCATGAATCCTGTTCAGATTTTAGGAAATTACAAATTTTTAGGGCGGGGCTTGCGCTAGCGAATATCACCGTTACTAGACTGAAACTGAGTTGTCAGTACATCTAATATTTTGGAGGAAAATTCAATGGCAACAACAAACCAAACCGAAAATCAAAAAACGTCAAGACCCAAACCGATCTTGATGATTCCTATCCGACGTTGCGGCAGCCATGCCCTACGTTTGCGGTTAAACTTCAGCCCAGATTTTTATTCTCCCTATCCTCTACATATCGTGGATTTCATGCCACTGATAGAACTTTATGGAGACTTGAGCAACGACTACACATACTTTCAATTAGTTATTGACCTGATCGGCTTACAAAATGCCACGATGGTGAAATGGGACAACGTCGCCTTAGATCCTGTGAGCGTGTTTAATGCCGTCAAAGACAAACCCCGTAGCGTTCATGCCATTGCTTGGGAAATGTTATTTCAGGCTGGACAACAGCATCAAGCGAAAGTAGTAATGGACAAATCCTTGGATAATGTGCATTATGCCCAAGAGCTAATGGACTTATTTGAAGATATGTTGTTCTTGAATGTGGTGCGCGACCCCCGTGCACAAGTCAACAGTATTAATCGCGCCATCATTCATGATTTTGATACTTTGCTCAATACCTTAACTTGGGTCAAAGCCCATGACGCTGCTAAGGCGTTAGCGACCAAGTATCCCGATCGCGTGTTAACCATTCGATATGAAGATTTCTTGGTGAATCAAGAAGCTGTCCTGCGTAGAATTTGCCAGTTCTTCGGCATCGAGTTTTTAGATTCCATGCTCGATGTGTCCGCCTCCAAGGAAGCTAAAAATATTTCAGGGATGTCTGCTTTATGGGAAAGCAACTCCTGTCCGCCAATTCCGGCTTATATCGATAAATTCAAAAAATCGATGAGTGGGGAAGAAATTGAAATCATCGAAACCGTAGCAGGTGAGTATATGGATTACTACGGTTATGAGAAAATGACCCCAGCCCAAGCGACGATTACCAATGAGATCATGCTCCAGGCTAAAGAACGTAGCGAGGAGAAAAAACAACAAGCTTGGATAGAGTTGAAGCGCAAAGCCCCTCAAGATTATCAATTACGGAAGTTCCGCGCTACTTATCTGAATATGCTTAAATCTCGCTTATTGCAAGACCGCCCTGAGGTTTTGCACAGAAATGATAAAGTCGAACAGACGGTTTGATGAAGTGTTTACTCAAAGTTAATTGGATATCAAGTTAGCGTATTTTTTCCCTTGTTGTCCTTGTCAATTGACCTAATCTGAAAATAGAAGTTAGGAGTCAGGAGTCAGAATTCAGGGGAGAGTAATTTTCATTACTTTGTTGTGCGCGATCAGCTTCGCTGGTGCCGCAGGCAATCGCGCATGGTGTCTAACTTAAATTCCACGTCTAAAAGTTCCGAACATTCTTGTTGCTTCAATCAATTGAGTAACAGTACATAGCAATCTCACTGAACTAAGAATTGGCATTCCTGGAGATAAAAAGTCATGCAACATCAAGGAGTCACTCTCTGGTTTACAGGCTTGAGCGGTTCAGGCAAAACGACGATCGCAAAAGCCGTTGAACACGAACTCAGAGTACGTCATTGCAAAGTTGAAATGCTCGACGGCGATATTGTGCGAACTAATTTATCTAAAGGGTTAACCTTTAGTAAAGAAGACCGTGATATTAACGTTCGTCGGATTGGTTTTGTAGCTAATCTGCTTAGCCGCAATGGTGTAATCGCCATCACGGCTGCCATCAGTCCCTACCGTACCATTCGCGATGAGATTCGGCAGACGACACAAAACTTCCTAGAAGTCTATGTGAATACACCCCTAGCGATTTGTGAAGCTCGTGATGTTAAGGGCTTATATGCAAAGGCACGAGCAGGCGAGATTAAACATTTTACGGGTATTGATGACCCTTATGAACCACCGCTCAATCCTGAAGTAGTCTGCTATACAGCCCAGGAAACAATTGAACAGAGCGCAGGTAAAGTACTCGCTGAGCTAGAACGCTTAGGTTACATTGCACCAAGACAGTTTGCAAGTATGAGCGCTTAAAAATTCGTAATTCGTAATTCGTAGTTCGTAATTGATATTCAGATGGGGATTTAAACTCCATCTGAATATAGACAACTTGATAGTTGTTGGAGAATCTAGTGCAACGCGGCAAAAATAACCCACCAGTCCAAAAAGCTTACTGTACAAACTTTCTGCTTTTCTGCCTCGGAGCCTCCTATCTTCTGTCTTCTTGTACTAGTCTGTCTTTAATTACGAATTACAAATCTCGATGAGTAAACGGCTTTGCATTCTCACCCGCATAAGTAGCAACCAAGTGACCATTCCCCACAACTTGATACTTGTAAGTCACCAATCCTTCTAACCCTACCGGGCCTCGTGGCGGCATTTTTTGGGTACTGATTCCCACCTCTGCACCAAAGCCATAACGGAACCCATCGGCAAAGCGAGTCGAACAGTTATGGAAAACATTGGCAGAATCAACTTGAGCAAGGAAAGTATCGGCAATGTCTTGGTCTTCAGTGACAATGGCATCCGTATGCCGAGAACCATAGGTGTTGATGTGGTCGATCGCTTCTTCCCAAGACTCTACTAGTTTTATCGAGAGAACTAAATCGTTGTACTCCGTAGACCAATCCTCTGGAGTCGCGGCAGCAATATCCGGCAAAATCTTACAAGTTTGCTCATCTCCTCGTAGTTCTACATTCCGGTTTTGCAATGCTGCTGCTGCTAGAGGCAGGAATGTTGGTGCAATCGCAGAGTGAATGAGTAACGTTTCAATTGCATTGCAGACGGCTGGATACTGAGTTTTTGCATCAACGGTAATATTGACTGCCTTCTCCAGTTCAGCGGCGTGATCAATGTAAAGATGACAAATTCCATCGGCATGACCGAGTACCGGGATGCGAGTATTTTCTTGCACAAACCGGACAAAAGAGTTAGAGCCTCTGGGAATAATTAAATCAATGTACTCATCAAGTTGCAACAGCGCAATGGTTTCCTCTCTGGTCGTTAGCAACTGAACAGCAGCAGGGTCAATCGCCGTGGTTGATAAAGCTTGATGAATAACTCTGGTGAGCGTTTCACAAGAGCGAAGGGCTTCCTTGCCGCCTTTGAGGATCACACCGTTACCCGATTTAATCGCTAGAGCAGTAATTTGAATCAAAGCATCCGGCCGCGCTTCAAAAATGACGCCTAAAACTCCTACTGGACAGGTCAGACGTTTTAAAATTAAGCCAGTATCCAGTTCCCGATGCATTTGCAGAGTACCAACGGGATCGGATAACTTGCCCACATCCCGCACACCGTCAATGGCGGCTTTCAGCTTCGTCTCGTCCAACTTCAGGCGGTTATATAAAGGTTTGGCAATACCCTCAGCCTCAGCCGCTTTACAATCTGCGGCGTTTGCTGCCAAGATGTCCGAGGTAGCGGCTTCTAAGGCTTGAGCGATCGCTTCTATAGCTTGGTTCTTCGCCTGGGTAGGCAACACCGCCAACTTCCGTGCTGCTTGACGGGTGGCTTGAGCGATCGCAGTTAGGGGAAGAGTAGCAACTTGAGAAGCGGTCATGACTGAGAAAAGCTCACGAAGTATATTTGTCAAGCTTATCACTGCCACTCGTCCTTAAGCTGCAACACTTAAGGCCCGTCCAAAAATAACTTCGCCATTACCTTTCTTTGGGCACGGCAACCTTAATAATATCCAGGCAAGGGTGGGATACTGATGCCGTGTCCCTACACCCTAAAATAGACGGGTTTGTTTTTGGACGCTCCTTACAAGTCTGAACGCGACAGTAGAGACCACCATCCTAGAAACAAAACACCACACCTGACTCCCCCAAAACAGAATGCCACACACCACCGCCCCACAATAGAATCTTCTCCCTTGGCTGTGCCATCACAAGGAGTGGCGAAACTAGGTGAGGGTAAGTGCCCCTCCGGTGCACAAGAATCAAAGGTCAAGTCGCGAAAGTGTAGCCAGTTGCCTTTCACGCTCCATCCTATGCGATCGCCAAATTGCTCGATGTGTTCTTTGAAATGGCTGTCCAAGTGGCGCTGTTGAGACATTGCCATATATGCAACTGAATTCCCCACAATGCTTTCCCAAATTCGCTTCTGCACGCTAAAGCCGAAACGCCCCTTGGAGAATTTTTCCCAAAGCTGGTTAATGGTATGGAGGTCGGTTGAGGGAAAGATTTCGCTGGCTTCTCGGTCAAGCAACCCTTCTTTCTCTCGTCGGGCTGCCTGAATCATCACCTTCCTTGTTTCTTCATCTGCCTCCTGCCATTGGCCTGCTGCCAAGAGGCTACGCAGCCTTGTGTAATCCACTCCAACGTCTGAGCGCAAGGGCAAATAAGGCAGAAGTTTGTGTCTTGCGCTTTCATCCGTCGTACTATTCCACAGCAACTCATAGGCTGCCCATTGCACTGGGCCCGCTTCAGTCTTTACGATTTGAAATACCCACTCCTTACCTGGCTTGCCGGATTGCAGCGCCTGAGAAAGCACGGCAATTCTTGTTTCATCCGATTCACTGAGCAGATGAAGCTTAACTTTTTCCAGTTCGCTCAAGCAACCAATCCCTGAAGATAATGATTGCTTCCCCGAGACGGACTGGTTAGGGGGGGATTGGCTAATATTTTTAGTCATCAGTCTTTATTTCTACTCTCCGTCTCTTTGCCATGATAGGCGATCGCTTTTTTTTCGGCGTAACCTTTTTGTCGCTTTTTTAAGAGTTTAGCGTCACTCTCTATTTCTTAACTTAACTTGATCCATAGCGTTATTAATTAAGTTTTGAATATCCCAAAATTATTTTAATAGAAATTTATTTCCCCGCATCAATTGAAAATCATTTCATAATTCTCTGTCTACTACGTTTGAGCGCAACTCGGTATGAAATGGGTTTTTGAACTTTTACGAATTCTCCGTGACGTCCTCTGTATCTATAAGTATTGATGGACGCATGACCTACCCTTTTTTTGAACGGAGATGCCTATGTCACTCCAAGCTGGTTTAGAAGCCCTGAAACAAGGACGTTATCGAGATGCCGTTCAAATCCTCCAAGATTTTTGTCAGTACTATACCCAACGGGGTTCTAAAGATTACCTGCAAGCACAGATGATGCTGGTGAAAGCACATCATCGCCTGGGTGATACGGAAAAAGCGATCGCAACGGCTAAAGAGTTAGCCGCCCATGACAATCCTCAAATCAGCAGTTGGGCAATCAATGCCTTGAGTTCCCTCATGGGCAAAGACACGCCTCAATCCTCTTCCTCCCCAACTCCGGAACCCTCTCCATCTAGCGCTATCGAGAAAGCAAGTCGTGCCCCTAAAACAGGTGTCAAGCTAGCCATAGCGGGAGTGGCTGGAAATCTGGCTCTGGCTTCGGGTGTTACCCTGATCTTGCTGTTTGGCATGGTATTGGTATTGGCATTAGCGATCGTGTTCATCTTGGAGAGCAATGACCCCATCACAGGACTTGCGATCGCTTTAGCGATTACGGTGATTTTTAATATCGCAGCCTTTTTCTGGTCTCCCTGGCTGATGGACTTGACTCAGAATTGGCTCTACCATACGCGCTGGGTAACGCTAGCAGAAATTGAGCGCCACAGTCCTGAAGCAGCCAGAGTCATTCAGCGTGTCTGCCAGCAGAAAAAACTTAAAATCCCCCGCGTGGGAATCATTGACGACCAAAATCCCACCGCCTTTACCTATGGTTCTTTACCCAACACTGCCCGTTTAGTCGTAAGTCAGGGGCTGTTTACCTACTTGGATGACGATGAAATTGCCGCCGTCTACGCTCATGAACTCGGTCATATCGTTCATTGGGACTTTGCGGTGATGACGTTAGCCTCCACTTTGGTACAAATCACCTACTTGATTTACAACTTTGCTAGACGATTGAGTCGTCGCGGCAACGATAAGCTAAAAGATGCTGCTGGCACGGCTGCCCTTGTTGCCTATGTGTTTTACTTCATTGGAACGTACTTGCTTTTGTACTTATCCCGGACAAGAGAATACTTTGCCGACCACTTTGCGGCAGAAACCACAGGTAATCCGAACGGTCTTTCCCGTGCTTTGGTTAAAATTGCTTACGGCATTGTGGAAGAAGGCAAACGCTCTTCAGAACCCAGTCGCTTAATTGAAGGAACTCGTGCTTTAGGTATATACGACCACAAAGCAGCCGCGAGTACAGGCACAGCCTATCGCATCGCCGCACAGCCCCGACAACTCGGGCGAGTCTTTTTGTGGGATTTATTTAATCCTTGGGGTTGGTGGATGGAGTTGAATTCCACACACCCCTTAACTGGGAAACGAATTCGCGCCCTCAGTACTTATGCAGAACAATTGGGTTTACCCATAGAGTTTGACATGGGCCAAATTGTCAGAGAGAGCAAAAATCTGAGCAAGAAAAAGCTTTACGGCAATTTTGCTGTCGATTTGTTAATTTACTGTGCGATGCCTATCGGGTTGTTTGCAGGTTTTGTCGCTGGAATTGCCCTTGTCGAGACGATTCCCATGGCACTCATCGCTTTTCCTTTATTGGGTTTGGGTTTGGGAACTTTAATCCGAACCATAGTAATGTTCCCTAGCTTCAAGCAAGCAGCGGAAACAGACATCCTCAAGCTCATGTCTGACCCCTACGCCAGTCCATTACGGGGTAAACCGATGAAACTAGAGGGTGAGTTGATTGGTCGTGGGGATGCAGGTTATCAATTTGGGTCAGACCTCAAATTCCAAGACCCCACGGGTATGATTTACCTGCATTACGCTTCTCGCTTCGGGCCGATTGGCAATTTCCTGTTTGGAATGAACCGGGTGAAGAGTTTATTAGGGACGAAGGTTGGCGTCACGGGTTGGTTCCGGCGCGGTGTCGCCCCTTGGGTAGATTTGACTCAGTTAACGACTGCAAGTGGAACGACGGTTAAGAGTTTCCATCGACTTTGGTCGTTTGTCTTGGGGGGAGCAGCAATTTTGTTAGGTTTGTTGTTACTGGTTATGAATCTACCCTCACTAACCTATTAGTAAGCTGCTGCGCGTAGACTTGGCACTGTATAAAGATGAGGGGAAAAAAGCGAAAGGCTTCATTTATGTACCTTTCTCCACCTTAGGGAAAAGGTTAAAGGGACATAGAGAATATCTCCCCTTTCCTCCTTCATCTTTCCCCCTTTCCCCACGCTCTCTCGCTTTTCCCCTTTCCCTTTGCCTCACCTATCGCCCCCAACTTTGAATCGTTTAGCAATAAGGTAGAATAGATTTAAAATTATAAATTTTTCATTAAATCCAGGAGTCCATTTTCTTTTTAATTCTTCTGTTTTATGTATCAATCATCAAGGTGTCCTTGGAATGAGGATTCTCCTAGTAGAAGATGATATTTGTCTTGCAGAAGCTTTAGCCGAAGCCCTCTGTGATCAACGTTATGCCGTCGATCTGGTTAGAGATGGAGAAACGGCTTGGGAGCAAGTCAAAACTCTAGAGTATGACTTAATTTTGCTTGATGTCATGCTGCCGAAGCTGGATGGCATTCATCTATGCCAGCGATTACGTTCCTACGGCTATTCTGTACCTGTTTTAATGGTAACGGCGCGTGACACGAGTACTGACAAAGTCATCGGTTTAGATGCGGGGGCTGATGACTACATGGTCAAACCCGTTGATTTACCCGAGTTATTAGCGCGGATTCGGGCTTTATTGCGACGGGGCAGTATTTCCTCATCTCCCGTTTTGGAGTGGGGAAAGTTGCAACTTGATCCCGCAACTTATGAAGTGAGCTACGATAACCAAACTCTCCGCCTAACCCCAAAGGAATACAACATTTTAGAGCTCCTCCTTCGCAACGGACGGCGGATACTCAGTCGTAGTGTGATTATTGAACACATTTGGTCACTGGATAATCCTCCAGAAGAAGATACAGTTAAAGCCCATATCAAGAGTTTGCGTCAAAAACTCAGAGCGGTAAACGCTCCCGACGATTTAGTCGAAACAGTTCATGGCGTTGGTTATCGCCTCAAACCGTTGGAAGAGAAAGTTTGAGCGAATTTTTCTCCTCCATCTAGAATTTTTCAGAAATTCTTCTCATTCTCGATTTCTTCCCGATTCCTTCCCCAAATTTTTCACACCTCATCTGTATAGTCGTAAGTGTTAACAAATCGGATTAGCAGGGTTTTGTGGTTGAGAGAAGCAGCGATCAGGTTGATCCTCTAAAAGAGTGATATATATTACTGAACGCTCATCCCCATAACTGCTACTTTAAATACATCTTTTAAATTCGAGGATTCCAAGTGCTATGAATACTTGTCCTTGTTGCTCTGAGCATTTACTGCGTCATGTTCGTAATAACAGCATCTATTGGCTTTGCCCTCGATGTAAGCAAGAAATGCCAGTGCTTGAATTAATCAATTCTAAACTTAACCACAAAATTCCGGGAATAAACATCAGAAAGAACCTTTT
>CBKWLJ010000007.1:0-52621 GCA_966675205.1 uncultured bacterium | reverse complement strand
ATTTTGCAGCGAAGCCTTCCCCCCTAATACTAATGGCGCTGGCCTGAATCCTTACTCATTTTTTAATCTTTGAGTCAAATTTATTAATCAATTAAAGTTGATATAGCGTTTCTCAGTTGGATGAGGTACAGGACTGATGGTTTTAAGGCAGAGGGCAGAAGGCAGAGTTAGATGTACTCCACTCAATCGAGAACCGCTATCAATATTTTTTTGTACGATCTGATAGAAATAAATTTTTACTTTACTTCAATATAATTAGTAAGACGAAGGCAACAGAGCCGCTTTTTTGTGAAAAAGCTTATTGTATAAACAATATTCCTTTTGCCTCCTTGCACTAGTCTCCTGAGAGGTCTAGGCGCATCTCATTGCTCTCTATAAAACCAAGATTAGAGTAGATGGGCTTACCTGATGGGGAAGCGTGTAAGATAACTCGCGTACAATTGATTGATTTCAAATAATCGCAGGCTAAAGTAGTCAGTTTCTTGCCAATACCCTGACTTCGATGGAGTGGTTCAACGTAGACACCCCAAATGTACCCATACTTGCGGTATTGCTCTTCAAGAACGTGTGGATAAAGACCTTCAAAGAGTTGACAACTAGTAGAACCAACTATATCGTTGCCAATCTCTGCAACAAAAGCTTTATAACCTTGCAGAGTACGAGCTTGAGCAATGAATTGGAGTGTAATTTCAAGCCAGTTAGACCGGATAGAACTAGGGGGAACCTCGTTATCTCGCCACAGTTTATAAAAATGTTCCGCAATTAGCGAATCTTCGTCTGAACTTGTCTCCCGAAAGTTGATAAGTCCTGGCTTGAGCATGATATTACTGGCGGTGAGATAAGGCCAGAAAAGAGTTTACATTAATCTTGGTCAAAATACTGCGACATCATTTCTCGAATGCGGCCATAATCTGGCAACCAATAACTTGCTTCATTCCGTCCATAGCGATTAACTTCACCGGGTACTGTGAGCATTTGCACGTTAGAGCGGTCTATTTTTACAGCGAAACCGACTAGAGCGAGTAATTCCTCAACGCTTAAGTTACTGTCAAGGTTTGATTGAACCACAGAGAGGATTTGGGGAAATCGAGCTACAGTGGTAGGCGTGAGTGCTTGTTCCATCAATGCACGTATCGCCATATGCTGCCGCTCAATCCGACCAATATCTCCATTTCCGTCATTGCGAAAACGCAGTAATTGCAGCGTTTGATTTCCATTCAGGTGCTGCCGTCCCTGCTTTAGATCAATATACAGGTGTTGAGAGTCGTCTCTATATTTCATGTCTTTGGGAACATCAACGGTAACACCCCCTAAAGCATCTACCAATTTTTCAACTCCCTCAACATTCACTCGCAGATAGCGGTCAATCTGCACACCATTGAGCAACTGACTCACCAACCTTGCGCTAGATGCTGGCCCTCCTTTAACATTGGCAGAATTAATCTTAATCGCACCAAATCTTCCCATTTCGACGCGGGTATCACGAGGAATCGACAGCAGTGTCAATTTTTCGGATTGAGGGTCAAACCTTACCAAAAGCATGACATCAGACAACCCATCGAAAGAGTTAACTTGGGCTTCATAACCTAGATTTTGGGTTTCTCGAGAAGCATCAGGAACGTCTTTGGTGAGAACACTCATTCCCATTACTAAAATATTGACGGGTCGAGTTAACTCTGGCAGTCGCAGATTGCTACGAGTTAGACTACCCCCTTTGTTGAAAATTGCGGCTTCCTCGGGAGCTAAATATTGTTGTAGTAAAGGTTTTGAGGAAAACGATAAGGCTAACAGAGCACCAACGGTCGCCGATAGCATCGCGACTCCAGATAAGCCAAAACCCAGCCAGAACCAATTTCGAGGATGAGAGGGTTTTAGCGATCGAGAATGTTTTGAGTTAATCTTACTGCTTATCACAAATCTTCTCACACACAACAATTAGTATTTGGGTTTTAATCGGATATTTCATCGATTCAGACTGGTCGGCTCAATAGAGTGGACGGAATCTAAACGCGACTGTGCCTTACCTTACTATTCCACTCTTGCTATAGCAGAGCAGGACTGAATCGCAATTCTCTATACAGGAAGATTTTATGCTTGAACCTTAGAAGGAAAGTCGCGCTCAAAAGGCTTTTGATGGGGTGAACGTAAAGTTATTCAACATTTACTTGCATCAAAAAAACTGATTTCTGTAACATTAGCTACAGAAATAAATTTTAGTTTTTTAACGATACTCATTGCTTGCGTTTACTTTCGCAGGATGCGACATCGGCTTGTGAGCTGTTCGCACTTCCAAGCTGAAGCTTTCGCATGAGCAGAAGATAGCTTAAGGAAATAAACCGATGAAACTTGATTCTCGCCTACCAAAAGTCAATCTACCCCTACGCCTGAATTATCAGAATTTGTCGGGTAAGCCAGAATACGGCACGACGGAGTCCCAATTCCAACCTTCAACGTGGGTACAGTTACTAACTTCTCCTAGCCCCTACTGTCACGATGAAGCCCTGCTCTTATGCCAGCACTCTGAGAACGAATGGCTGGCTTGGGTTCCAGACTATGGTGAGATAGTTCTCCAGCATCATCAGTTTAGTGCGATGAGATAATTTAACAATGCTTGATACGTATAGGCGTAATTCGTAATTGAGCTGTAGATGGGGATTTAAATCCTATCTACCGGGGAATCTAACCCGTTTTTAATTACGAATTACGAATTTATAATTACGAATTACACATCATGGCTTCGGCTTTGCGCTCCCTGTGTATCAATTTCTAGAACTTTCTCCTGAGGGGTTACTCCCTGAGCATTCCAGGCCTCTGCCATTGCTATAGCCACCGCAGAAGCTCGTTGAGAATCCACCAGTGCAATTAATGTTGGGCCAGCACCACTAATAACCATTCCGTAAGCGCCCGCTTCCACAGCGGCTGAGTTGACAGCATCATAACCGGGAATTAGCGTCTTCCGATAAGGTTGATGTAACTTGTCTTGCAAAGCCGTTCGCAGCCAATCTCCCTGTCCGGTTTCCAACCCTCGCAACAGCAACCCGAGATGAGCGATATTAAAAATTGCCGTCTCGCGACTCACTTGAGTGGGTAAAACACTCCGCGCTTGTCGGGTTGAAAGCTCAAAATCAGGAATGACAACAACGGGGACAATGTTGCTATGCCAAGGCACATCACAAATTTCCCAGATTTTTACACCCTCCTCTCCTGTTGCTGCCAGACGACACCCTCCTAATAGTGCGGGAACGACATTATCTGGATGTCCTTCCATTGCGATCGCTAATTGCATCACCTCTACTGTATCGAGAGGTTGCCCTGCTAGTTGGTTCGCCCCCACCAGTCCGCCTACAATTGCCGTAGCTGAACTCCCCAATCCTCTGGCCAAGGGTACACCCAACTCAATCTCTATCTTGACAGGTGGGGGGGTTTGCCCTAAGTGTTGGTAAAAGTTGCAGAACGATTGATAGGCAAGATTCTCCGCACTGGTATCTACGCGATCGGCTTCTGCACCGGTCACTGCAATTGTGAATGATGGCTCAACGTCTATATTAAGGCGAGTGAATTGGAATTGATTGTAAAGCGTTAAAGCAGCTCCGATGCAGTCAAAACCGGGCCCTAGATTAGCCGTTGTGGCAGGAACAGTAACAGTAACGCTGGAAATAACAGACATCCGCAATCCCCGAAATGAATCATTTTCCCTATTGGCACAAGCCTTATTATGGTTGATTTGTGTGCAACCATTCGATCGCAGCATCAAATAAGGACAGTGCATCGGTAGAGTGGGGCCGATTGGAAAAGGAGGGCAGATTGTTGATAATTTCTGCTACATTTTGCTCGATACTCGTTGCCTCAATCAAACAAATCCAATCCGGTACTAATGCATTCATCGCCTGAAAATAACGCTTTTGTGGCTCGATGATTTGCAAGTGTTGCTCAAAACCCCTGCGTTTTCGGGTTGAATCATTCTCCTTTTGTTTCCGCAAGGTGATTTCATTTGTCGTAAGCAGGATATAGCCATCCGGAAATCCTATGGCGCGAGTGCAAATCTGCTGGCGATAAAAATCCCGCAATACTGGGAGAGGCTGCCAATTCTCAAAGTTAAAGCACCAGTTGTACCATAGTGGCTGAAATGGATCGCCATCGAATACCACTAAATCATGATCCTTGAGCTGAGCTTGAGCAATACTCCAACGTTCGACTTGGCGTTCAAAATACCAATACTTCGGCTCAGGCGTTGGGCGAGTGAACAACTTATTGACTTCAGGAACGACATATGCATCACATTGCTCAGCCAATGCGTTGCATGTCGTGGTTTTGCCAACAGCACTCGGCCCTTCCAAGCAAATTAACGACATAAGTAATTATTTTCATCTCCTGCCAAAAGCGTTGGGTGTGTACACTTTAACAGGATTGTTACCTTACTTCGTAAGCAGTCGCCTGACGAACCTCTGCTAGTGCTGCCTGCACAGACACCATCTGAATCATGATGTGTTGCAGTTGAGCTTCGAGTTGTGCCACATCTTTAGGTGTTATTTCAGTTCCACCCGGAACCAGACTTTTGCTTGCCTTTGTCTGAGCGTAGCCTAAGAATGTTTGAGCACAAGCAAACTTTGCCGCTTTTTCTTGCAAGGTTACTGTTGGGGAGCGTAGCAGCACTTGAGGCTCCAGCACAGGAGGTGTCATTACTAACGCCTCAATTTCCAGTGGAGCATTGGAACTAGGAAGAGTACAGGGCATTTGATACGTAGTTGCGGTTGTACATAATACTTTCTCCCCCCTCTCCTTATTGTCCTCTTGATTGACTAAGTTTGACTCCAACGGGTTATCAGAGTCTAAGGAGACTTCCTCGTCCAAAAACACCATTAGTCCAGAAGCTTCCAGTCGGGCTTCAGAGAATTTTAGAGTCTCCAATTGGGTTTCCTTTTCCTGAAGATGTTGTGCCAAACCTGATAGTTGAGCCTCAACCTCTTCTGACTTCCGTTTTGAGTGTCGCCAACCTGCAAGAGCAACACTAGCCATACCCGATCCTAGAGCCAGAGTACCCGCTAAACCTAGATAGGGCGCTGCTACATCGCGCAGTTGACCGTAAAATACAGGGTCTTCTTGCAGTTTGATAGTTACTGATTTATTGCCCAATAGAGCTAGGGGTAAAGTTAGTACGGCGAACACTGAAGCCGAAATGACTACGGGTGTAAGGACAAATTTTTTTAGCGGAGATCCGGACATAATTACTAATTCCCAATGACAGTATTTGTAAAGCCCTTAAGGTTTTAGACAGGACTGAAAAATAAGGCAACGGGCTTAGCTAACTGCTGTAATTCAAAAATCCTGACAGGAGAAATATCAAATGGAATAAATCTTCTGACTTTCGTTTTTAACGTTAGTTACTCTATCAGGAATTTACCGTAAAGTTTTGATGAAGATAAAGCCTCAATCAATAAATTTATTATAAAGCTTCATTAAAATAGAAAATCTGATTTTTGAGGAACAATAAATTAGAGATATCCGTCAATTTATAATTCCGGATTTGAGAGACGGAGGTGGAAAATAGACTTAGAGCACAAGTTTTATAGTTTAGTCCATCTACTAAAGGAAAGAATTCTTAAGAGAGAAAAATATAGTCGGCTTATTTCGAGAAAATCAGTAAAATTACTGAGTTCACCAATGAATTTGTTATCTTCAAAATAAGAAGAGAATGAAAGCTGTTAACAGCTACCAAAGTAGGAAACATTAGCCGCTAAATGTTGTCAACGTTAAGAAGGGTGGCAGACCGCAAAAGCTAACAACATTTGGCAAGTCATGCGTTGAGTTAACTTCAGTTCTCTCGTTGTGACCGAGTCAACCACTTCTCTTTTTGCAAACTATGTCTAGATTTTTTCTGTACCCAATCTCGCGCATTATCCGCATTACAGAAGCGAGTGCGGTTTTCCAGCGCTTGGGACGATGGCTGGAGGAATTACGCTGGTTCTTTGGCTCAGTCAGTCAATCTGATCATACTGAGTCTACTCGCAAACGTGATCGCTATCATCCAACAGCTACGCCCCAACCCCAGCGACAACCTCAAAATCACAGAACCTCGGCATATTCTCCTAGATCAAAGCCAACTCATTTTAGATCCTCTTCGGGAATGATTGCTCTAGGGTTAGCCGTCGTATTTATATCCTTGATGGGATTAAACTGGTCTTCTCCAAGCCCTGTAAATGCCGCCTCTCCCAGTACGATTCAGCTACCTCTTTCCGCTCAAGGCTCAAAAATTGTTGATGCTACAGGTCGGTCTATATTGCTTCGAGGTGTAAACTGGTTCGGCATCGAGACTCAGCTACATGCGCCTGATGGCTTGTCGAGTCGAGATTATAAGGAGATGCTGGCGCAGATCAAAAGTTTGGGCTACAACCTGATTCGCCTTCCTTTCTCTGTGCAATCTCTACGTGCTGGGGATGTGAATGGAATTAACTTCCAACTGGGTAGCAATCAGGAACTTCAAGGCAAATCCCCCTTAGAAGTAATGGATGCCGTGATTCAGGAGGCGAGTCGGCAGGGAATTATGATTCTCTTGGACTCTCACCGACTCAATGACCAACGTATTCCAGAATTGTGGTACGGCGACGGGTTTACGGAAGCCGACTGGATTGATACTTGGAAGATGTTAGCAACCCGTTACAAAAATCAGGCTAACATCATTGGCGCAGACCTGAAGAATGAACCCCACGGCCGCGCTAGCTGGGGTACCAACGATGAGAGCACGGATTGGCGACTGGCAGCAGAACGTGCAGGTAATGCCATTCTTGCCATTAACCCCAATTGGCTGATTGTGGTTGAAGGGGTGGAGAAGAATGTGCCAGGTCAAAAGCTTGCGTACCATTGGATGGGTGCCAACTTAGAAGGGGTTGAGCGCTTCCCAGTACGCTTGTCCAAATCCAACAAACTGGTCTATTCTCCCCATGAATACGGCGCAGGAGTTTACAATCAACCTTGGTTTAATGAGCCAACCTTTCCCAAGAATCTCTATAGCCGTTGGGAAACAGGATGGAACTATATTGCCACCAAAGGTATTGCTCCTATCTTGATTGGAGAATTTGGGGGTCGGCAAGTGGATAGTAGCTCCAAAGAGGGAATTTGGCAGCGGCAGCTTGTTGATTTCATCGGTCAAAAAAATCTGAGCTTCGCCTACTGGAGTTGGA
This sequence comes from uncultured bacterium, assembly GCA_966675205.1. Lineage (GTDB taxonomy): Bacteria > Cyanobacteriota > Cyanobacteriia > Cyanobacteriales > Coleofasciculaceae > JBFLZA01. The sequence continues at coordinate 45,443 of CBKWLJ010000007.1, read as the reverse complement.
ATCCTAACAGTGCTGATACGGGTGGAATTCTGCAAGATGATTGGCAAACAGTCCATGCAGACAAACAACAACTGCTTCAGGGAACACTGATTGCCAATAGTTTTGCTCCAGCTACAGCAAGTGCTCCAATCGTCACCCAAACTCCTACTCCTCAACCGAGTTCTAGCCCAGTTGTTACTAATCCTTCTCCTTCCCCCTCTCCCAGTCCACAACCAACCGAGACTGCCCCAAGCACGGGTCAAGCTCAACTAAAGGTGGTGTCCAATATGCAATCGGATTGGCAAGCTGGATTTTGCATGGGCATGATGATTACCAATACAGGCAGCGCACCAGTTCAAGATTGGCAGCTCACGTTCCAAATGAATCAGGCAGCCATTAATAATAGTTGGAACGGTAATTTCCAACTTCAAGGTTCACAGTATGTCGTCACGCCCCTCGATTGGGGACGGGTGATTGAGCCGGGACAAAGTCGAGACTTAGGATTTTGTGCCAACAAGATTGGCTCTGATTATCAACCTCGACAATTTACGGTCTCACAGCGGTAAGGTCAAATCCGCTTAAATCACCATGAAATCTGTAAGGGCGGGCTTAGGAAGCAGCTTCGGGCAATCTCGAAAACTGGATATCTAAACCCGCCCCTACGATAATTGCTTTGTTTCAATCGATTAGCTCAATTGATGAAGGTTTACTCGCTTTTCGGAAAGACTTTAGAGAGATCGAGAATTAAATTGGGGAAGGTAGGAAGGGCAATCGTTTCATTCGGCAATACAATTCGCTTTAGGCGATAACCAAACTCTCCTTGAGGCGTTTGATAGGGTTCGCTGTAGATTTCTAGAATGTTTTCAACCAGATTGAAAATCCAATAGACTTGGATGCTATCTTCTGCGTAAAGACTTAATTTGACTGCCTGGTCATAACTTAAGGAAGAGTCCGCAATTTCGATAATGAGCAAAATATCTTTGGAACTGGGGTGACCAGACAAGTAGTCATCAGGGTGATTTCGGACAATGGCATAATCTGGTTCAGGCTCACTGTTAGAAGATAAGATGATCGGCTCCTGATTACGAGGGGTAGCGCGATCGCTTAACAGTTTCGTCAGTTCTCGATTCAAGCGCATGTTACAGACAGAATGGGGCGTCCCCTTGGCTGCCATTTGAATAATGTTTCCTCGAATCAACTCAATGCGATCGCTTTCGCCGAAAAAGCCTAACTCAGTAAGTCGATGGTATTCCTCTAAGGTAAAGCGTTTTGCCGTCGCGAGAGTCATGAGTACAAGCTGAAGCGGACTACGATGGCAAAATTATAGCGTTCCGGCATTCCTCCCACATCTTTTTAAGCGGGAGAGGAATGCCGCTTATGCGTTTCTCCGTTGGATGAGGTACAAAGCAGTTGGCTTTAAGGTAGAAGGCAAGAGGCAGATAGCAGAAGTTAGGTGTACTCCACTCATTTGAGAACTGCTATATTTGTGATTTCTGACCTTTTTCCTCAAGGCAGGTCGGTGCTGCCCATAAGATAGAGATCGCACTCGCGGGCGGCACCACGTCCTTCGTTAAAGGCCCAGACTACAAGACTCTGACCGCGTCGGCAATCCCCAGCAGCGAAGACACCAGGAATGCTGGTCGCATATTTGCCGTAGTCAGCTTTTACATTACTGCGTGGGTCGCGCTCTAGTCCTAAGGCGTCGAGTAGAGGTTGCTCAGGGCCGAGGAAGCCCATCGCCAGCAGGACGAGCTGGGCGGGTATGACTTTTTCTGTACCGGGGACGTGCTTGGGAATAAACTGACCTTTCTCGTTTTTCTCCCACTCGACTTGCACAGTATGAACGGCTTTGACCTGTCCATTTTCATCGCCTTCAAACTTTGTGGCAGTGGTGAGATAGACACGGGGGTCAGCGCCGAACTTGGCAGCCGCTTCCTCTTGCCCATAGTCCATTTTGTAAACCTTGGGCCATTCCGGCCAAGGGTTGTTAGGGGCGCGTTCTGAGGGCGGCTTGGGCATGATTTCTACTTGTACGAGGCTCTTACAACCGTGGCGAATTGAAGTGCCCACGCAGTCAGTGCCCGTGTCGCCACCGCCAATAATCACAACATCTTTGCCTTCAGCAGAGATGAAGTTACCGTTTTTCTGCTTGTCCAGAATTGCCTGTGTATTTGCAGTCAGGAATTCCATGGCAAAGTGAATACCCTTCAACTCGCGCCCTTCGATGGGGAGGTCACGCGGTCTAGTGGCACCGGTGCAAAGGACGACTGCATCGAATTCTTTGAGCAGATTTTCGGCGGGGAAATCTTTGCCAACTTCGGTGTTACAGATGAACTTCACGCCCTCCTCTTCCAAAACTTTGAGGCGGCGCAAGACGACTTGCTCCTTGTCCAGCTTCATGTTGGGGATGCCATACATGAGCAATCCTCCGGGGCGATCGGCGCGTTCAAACACTGTGACCGAATGACCCGCCTTGTTCAGTTGTGCAGCGGCGCAAAGTCCTGCTGGGCCAGAACCGACAATGGCTACTCTTTTTCCGGTGCGCTTGGTCGGTGCTTCAGGTGTAATCCAGCCTTCGTCCCAGCCTTTGTCAATGATGGAACATTCAATGTTCTTGATGGTGACGGGAGGATTGTTAATACCGAGGACGCAGGAGCCTTCGCAAGGTGCAGGGCAGACACGACCCGTGAATTCCGGGAAGTTGTTCGTTTTATGGAGGCGATCGAGAGCCTCACGCCAAAGTCCGCGATAAATCAGGTCGTTCCACTCAGGGATGAGGTTGTTGATCGGGCAACCACTGGCCATACCGCTGATGATTGTGCCCGTGTGACAAAATGGTGTGCCGCAATCCATACAACGCGCTGCCTGGTTGCGGAGCTTGCCCTCTTCCATGTGAATATGGAATTCGTCCCAGTTGCGGATGCGATCGCTCGGCGCTACTTCAGAGGGTAACTCGCGAAGAAATTCGATAAAGCCTGTTGGTTTTCCCATGATAATGTCTCAACTAATTTTTGATTTTAGATTGTGGATCTTAGATTGGGGAATGCTAATAGCTCACTCTAGGTGTTACGCTGCATTTTTAGTTATTTTCAGCATTTCATTGCCACCTCGCTGGAGTTCATACGATACTCTTTGAATTTCACATCTATACCCTTTTTTTTCTAGTCTTTTCATCACAGGTTCTAAATGTTGCGATCGCTCTAACATTAGCGTTAATAACGGAAAAATTCTTACCTCTTGGCAAACTCTGAGCATTTCACTAACTGATTCAAAATGAAAACTCTCGTCAAAGTGGTCAGAATATAAGAAAAGAAAGTGGGAACACAGACCTAGTTTATATTCATCATCACGATATTTTAGTTTAGGTAGCTCACCGACCTCATATCTATTTTCAGCTTTACCCCGCTCATAGTCTTCACAAAAAATGCTCATGACTTGTTCTCGATTTTTTCTTAATCGGTCTGGTGATCCGTGGTAAGTCCAAACCCAATCATCGGGAGTGTTTTTGATTTGTTCAATAATATTGTTAACGACTTCATCAAAGCGATTTTTGATTGGTTCGGCTGTGAACGTATAAAGCGGATCGATTGAGGTTATTTGATAACCGAGGCGCGTTCCCTCGGCATTGAAACTGGCTGGCCCATCACCAACCCCTAATATTGTTTTCTGTAGATCTTGCTCGGTAAGGTTAAACATCTGGACATACTCATCCAGAGATCTACCAAAAGGAACAACTTGTTCCAATTGCATAACCATTGATCATTCTCACTGAAAAATATCTATAGCAGTTCTCGATTGAGACAGTACAACTCGGCTCAAAAATCAAGACTAAATAGTCAAAAAATTTAGCTCGTTGTGTTCAAGCTGAATGTCAACCGAGACGGCCGAAGTACTGTCTTACCCACTGAGAAGGTGAGCAAGGGGCTTTGAACCCCTTGCTTCAAAAAAGGTGTCGTAGAAATTTAGCCGCCGCCAATCCGGGCAACGTCGCGAGCATTTTCTTCAAATGCCGCCGTGAGTGCGTCATCCCCACTCAAACCGGCTGCGATCGCATTTTCAATGGCCTGTAACACCCGCTTGTAGTCCCTTGGCATCACTTTAACGAACTTCGGCACCATTTCCTTCCAAGCAGCGAGTACCTTATAAGCCTTCTGGCTCTTGGTGTAGTCAGCGTGCTTTTGGATCATCTGGTGCAGGTCGTTAATTTCCTCCGGGTCTTCGAGGGTTTCGAGATCGACCATAGACTTGTTGCAACGCGTGGCAAAGTCGCCGGCTTCATCCAGGATGTAGGCAACACCACCACTCATTCCGGCCGCGAAGTTGCGCCCAGTGGTTCCTAGAACAACAACTTTCCCACCCGTCATGTACTCGCAAGCGTGGTCACCCACTGCTTCGACAACGGTATTCACACCAGAGTTGCGGACACAGAAGCGCTCACCTGCCACACCATTGATATAGGCCTCACCACTGGTTGCACCGTAGAAAGCAACGTTGCCGATGATAATGTTTTCCTCAGGAACGAAGGTGGAACCAACGGGGGGGTAAACGATGAGCTTGCCACCGCCCAAACCCTTGCCGAGGTAGTCATTGGCATCGCCTTCAAGTTCCAGGGTGACGCCCTTGGGCACAAATGCACCAAAGCTCTGTCCTGCACTGCCTTGGAAATGTAGATGTACGGTGTCTTCGGGTAAGCCTTCCCAATGACGCTTGGTGATTTCGTTGCCCAGGATGGTGCCGACGACACGGTTGATGTTTTTGATCGGCAGTGTGGCTTTGACCTTTTCGCCGTTCTCGATCGCAGGTTTACACAAGTCCAGCAGCACCGTCATGTCGAGCGATTTCTCTAGTCCATGGTCTTGCGGAATTTGGCAGTAACGACCGACTTCTGGCCCGACTTCCGGTTGATAGAGAATCTTGGATAGGTCAATGTTTTTGGCTTTCCAATGTGCGATCGCTTTTTTGGATTCCAGTACATCGGTACGACCCACCATTTCGTTGAGGGTGCGAAAACCCAGTTGAGCCATGATTTCGCGAGCTTCTTGGGCAATGAACTTCATGAAGTTCACCGTATGTTCTGGATCGCCCGTGTAGGTTTGACGCAACTGGGGATCTTGGGTCGCGATTCCCACCGGGCAGGTGTTGAGGTGGCAAACACGCATCATGATGCAGCCCAAGGTGACCAGGGGTGCCGTAGAAAATCCGAATTCCTCAGCACCCAACAGTGCCGCAATCACCACATCACGACCAGTTTTGAGCTGTCCATCTGTCTCAACGACGATGCGAGAACGCAGGTTGTTCAGCACCAAGGTTTGGTGTGTTTCAGCAAGTCCCAGTTCCCAAGGGAGTCCTGCGTGTTTGATCGAAGTCTGGGGTGATGCGCCCGTCCCTCCGTCGTAGCCGGAGATCAGGACAACATCGGCATGGGCTTTTGCCACGCCAGCCGCGATCGTACCCACCCCTACCTCAGAAACAAGCTTCACATTGATCCGGGCATTACGGTTTGCGTTCTTCAAGTCGTGGATTAACTCAGCCAGGTCTTCGATCGAGTAGATGTCGTGGTGAGGCGGGGGAGAAATTAGACCCACACCCGGAGTGGAGTGGCGCACCTTGGCAATCCAGGGATACACCTTCCGTCCGGGAAGCTGACCCCCTTCCCCAGGTTTCGCCCCCTGTGCCATCTTGATCTGGATTTCTTTGGCCTGAGACAGATACAAACTTGTGACACCGAAGCGACCCGAAGCAACCTGCTTGATGGCACTATTTTTTGAGTCACCTTGCTCGTTTGTCCAGGTGTAACGTTCTGGGTCTTCGCCGCCTTCCCCAGTGTTGGATTTGCCGCCAATGCGATTCATGGCGATCGCTAAAGATTCGTGCGCTTCTTTCGAGATCGAACCGTAGCTCATTGCGCCTGTCTTGAAGCGTTTCATAATCGCCTCAATCGGTTCTACTTCTTCAAGAGGCACCGGCTCACGTGACTTGAATTCCAGCAGACCCCTTAGTGTGAAGAACTTCTGATTCTGCTCGTTTACCAATTTGGCGTACTGCTTGTACAAGTCGTAATTGCCGACACGCACTGCCTTTTGGAGCGTATGGATGGTTTCCGGACTGAACAGGTGTGCTTCCCCATCTTTGCGCCACTGATATTCACCCCCGACATCAAGGGTATGTCCATTCACCTCGCGATCGGGGAAGGCATGGCTGTGTCGTAATAGAGCTTCCTGGGCAATAACTTCTAGGTCTGCCCCCTCAATTCGAGAGGCTGTCCAGGTGAAGTATTTGTCAATCACCGAACGATTTAGTCCAACTGCCTCAAAAATCTGTGCACCTCGATAGCTTTGAATGGTTGAGATGCCAATTTTGGAAGCAACTTTAATGACGCCTTTGGTCGCTGATTTGATGTAGTTTTTACAGGCTGTCTTGTGATCGACATTGACGAGTAAGCCTTGGTGAATCATGTCCTCAAACGTCTCGAAGACGAGATAAGGATTGATGGCACCGCAGCCGTAGCCAATGAGTGTGGCATAGTGATGCACCTCACGCGGTTCGCCGGATTCGAGGACAAGACCAACTCTTGTGCGTGTGCCTTCTCGAATCAAGTGGTGATGCAAACCGGAAACCGCTAGCAACGCTGGAATGGGGGCGTTGTCTTTGTCCACGCCGCGATCGCTGAGGATGATGATATTCACGCCTGTGGCGATCGCTTGATTGGCCTGGTTGCAAATCTCCTCCATTGTTCTTTCGAGCCCCTTCACTCCTTCTTGAGGGTTGAATAGGATCGGGAGGGTAATCGATTTGAACTGTCCTTCGTTGACGTACTTGAGTTTTGCCAACTCTTCATTGCTGAGGACGGGGGTTTTCAGCTCAATGAGATGGCAACTTTCTGGTTCGGGTTTGAGCAAGTTGCGCTCGGCACCGATGGTTGTCTCTGCTGAGGTGATGATTTCTTCGCGGATGGAATCAATCGGTGGGTTTGTCACCTGTGCAAAGAGTTGTTTGAAGTAGTTGTAAAGCAGCTTGGGACGGTCAGAAAGAACCGCTAAAGGAGTATCCGCCCCCATTGATCCCACGGCCTCAACGCCATCACGAGCCATGGGATTGAGCAACAGCCGTAGTTCCTCGAAGGTGTAACCAAAAGCCATCTGTTGCTGAAGTAGGGGTACGGCATCCTGTTCCCCTGCTGATGGTGGCAACTCCGGCGCATCTTTGAGTTGTGCGAGTTCAACCATGTGTTGATTGATCCACTCGCGATACGGATGCTCGGTAACAATTTGGTTTTTAATTTCTTCGTCGGCGATGATGCGTCCCTCTTCCATGTTGACGAGGAACATTCGGCCGGGTTGCAGACGACCCTTTGACGCCACCCGTTCGGGTTCAATTGGTAACACACCGGCTTCGGAGGCCATAATCACCAGGTCGTCCTTGGTGACGTAATAACGAGAAGGGCGTAAACCGTTGCGATCTAAGACTGCACCCATCATCGTGCCATCGGTAAAGGCGATCGAGGCTGGGCCGTCCCAGGGTTCCATCAAGCAGGAGTGATATTCATAGAAAGCTTTTTTCTCATCGCTCATCGACTCATGCCCCGTCCATGGTTCGGGGATCATCATCATCATGGCATGGGGGAGCGATCGCCCTGCGAGGACGAGCAGTTCTAAGGCGTTGTCAAAAATCAGTGAGTCGCTGCCGTCGATGTTGATCACCGGCTGCACTTTCTTCATGTCATCACCGAAGCACTCTGACTCAAAGAGTGATTGCCTTGCGTGCATCCAGTTGATGTTGCCCCGTAGGGTATTAATTTCACCGTTGTGGGCGATGTAGCGATAGGGGTGAGCACGCTCCCAACTCGGAAAGGTGTTGGTGCTAAACCGAGAATGGACTAAGGCTAACGCACTCTCCATATCGGGATCATGCAGGTCAGGATAATACTGCCCCACCTGCACTGGCATCAGCATTCCTTTGTAAACGATGGTGCGGCATGAGAGGCTAGACGGATACCAGTAGGGGTCTATCTGGGTGGCTCGGATTGCGTTGTGAGAGCGTTTCCGGATGACATATAGCTTTCGCTCAAACGCCATATCATCAGTGAGCTCTGGCGCACGCTGGATAAACACCTGCTCCATGAAGGGTTCGCTCGATTTTGCAGTATTACCCAGAGATGAGTGATTGGTCGGTACGTCGCGCCAGCCTAGAACTTGCTGGCCTTCCTCGGCTACGATTTGTGCAAAGATCTGTCGGCTCTTTTCACGCGCTGCGGGATCAGGCGAGGAGTAGATCATACCAACGCCATACTCACCTGCTGCTGGCAGCGTAATGTTTTGGGCTGCTACTACTTTCTGTAGGAACTTGTGGGGCACCTGCATTAAAATGCCTGCTCCATCACCCGTGTTCGCTTCGCAACCGCAAGCACCCCGATGATCGAGGTTCACAAGAATCGTCAGCGCCTGCTCCACGATTTCGTGCGATTTTTTCCCTTTCATATGTACGATGAACCCGACCCCACATGCGTCGTGTTCAAATTGTGGATCGTATAAACCCTGTTTCGGCGGCAGTGCATTGCTGTTCATGCTCGGATGGTCTAGAAGTGGCAAAGAGGGAGTCATCTAGAAAGGAAGAAGCTGTTCTCTAGCTAGTCTGAATTGTCTAATGAGGAGCCTTGTCGAGGTCAGGTCTTAAGGAAATTGTCAGATCTGATGACTCAAATTTTGGCGTTTTCTCTATGTGACACTCGGCTGTTCTAAAAATGTGGCAGCTTCTTAGAATAAAAATTATATTGATAATTTTTGAGAGTGCCACAATAAACCTTTTTGCGACTCGATCAATATAATTCTTAATAATTTTCCTGCTGACCTTGCCAGCAGTTGAACAAAAAGTACAGGTTAACTAAACTGGTGTCAATAGCAATCAAAACTGATGTCAACAGTTCACCATATAAAGGGAGTGAACTCTCATTGCTTATTCTGTTCTAATTACAAGTCTGCTTTTCTGTTTGACGGCAAGCTGGTACGGTGACTAACCCGTATATACCGAATTTGAGTTAATTGCCCTAACTTTTCGACCCTACTCAAGTTGGTACAACTGCAATAGACGGACTCTGTATCGCTTTTATCGTTTGCATAGAATATAGCAGGGGTACGACATTGCCGTACCCCTCCCAAATCCGTATATTTCACTTAATCGAGAACTGCGGTATTATCTAGCTCGAATCAAAAATTTTAGCCATAAAATTCTACAAAGTTACTAGCTCAAGGACAACAATGATCGCATTGGCACTGTATTTCAGTAGCTATCATCATTGCTAACACTCGTCATTGCTAGAAGATTGTTAGCTCGGTGTAGTCGATCTGCGATCGCTTGCCGCCAACTCAAGCTAACTTCCGAGTCCGCTAAGAGTTCTTGAGCTTGTTGTCGATAGAGTGCACTCGTGACAACATCTACATGATCAAGCAGTTTGAGATGATCATAAGCCGTTTGAGGAGAAATTTGCATCATAATTCCTTTCCTTGGAACGCTCTCAAACAATACGTAAAGCTGCAACTATCTAACCAATATTAATGATCGCCAAAAACAAGAGATGTTCAGTCACCAGTTTTACAGATCGTGTAAGTTCTTTACAATGATTAAGAAATTGCTAACTTTTTTAGCCATTAATCCTTCTTTTCTCAGATTCGCATAAGGAAAGTAATCAATGCAAAATGAGTAGCGGTTGCTGTCCACAAATTTTATCATCCAATGAGCCGGATTTCAACCTATATTAAGTGAGTAGCTGAAGCGGCGGATCAAAAAAGTATTGCAACTAATTCTAATTAAAATTGAAAATAATTTTCATCTAATTGAACATCTTGTCAATAATAAATTGCTTAAACTTGCTCTTGATTGACTAGAGGTGGTCGATACACGCGGATAGATTGAATTGGAACAATTCCGTTTTTGTCGGAAACAATTTCTAGCGTATGTTTAGAGTTGCTTAAATTTTGGGCCAAGGTTATTACATACTCCCGCGCTGGATCTTCAATTTTTGGTGCTGTATACACATCCGTAAACAGAGGTAAAACCTGCCACTGAATCTCAAAGCATTTAGGAGTTATCTTACCGGAGTATTCTTGAGCATTTTTTAACCACCAATCGCTCGGTTCAATAACAACACGACCCGAGTTAGAGACAAATTTTTCATTACTCAATCCACTGCCATCAAATCCTGTTTTTGACCCAAAAACTTCAAACTTAAATTGACTTGCATCTTCATTGTTTTCAGTAATTCGTGCTGTCCAATTTTCTACAAGTAAAGGTTTTTCCCAAGAGACTTGAATAATCGCAGGCCAATCGGCACCAAGAGCATTACTCGGTCTGGTAATGGTGTAGAATTCAGGAAACTCAGAAGGTTTCTTCCCATCAATTAAAATCTGAGCTTGATGAGCTTTGCCATCAGTAATTTTAGCAGCAATGACATCTACTCGATTGCCCTCAAATTCCAGAAACAGTTTGCCATTATTCCACTTGACTTCTTTGCCAACCCCATAAGTTTTTACCAAATCTTTCCACAGAGTGTTAGGAAACTTAGCGTTATAGCGCAATTGCCGATTGACGAGGCTTCCTAGCAAAAAATTGCCCCAATCATTGAGATGAATGTCATCTGAAAGTAGGTCTTTGGGTTTCAATTTATGCTCTTTTAAATATCGCTTCCAGGATTCGCGAATTTCAATCAATTCACAACCATACTTCTCGGCAATCTTGGGCAACCATTGAGTAGAATGCTGGTCATGCCACTGATAGGTATTGAGTTTATCTTTATCATCCAGAAATGTGTTAGTTGGCAACCAAGTAACGTGGTCAGAATGGAAGGCAATTTCACTCGTTGTACGGCGGCGCACGTTGGCGATAATCGATTCATAGTCTTCCTGTGAACCGTAAACATGGAAGATGGTCAAATCAGGATAGAAGGGATAAAGATCGTGTTCGGCAGGGCGAATCAGAGTAGAGGCAGCAAATCCCCCGATCGCACGATTCTCGATCTTTAAATCTGCATAAGGAAAGCGTTTTTTTAAATCACTGGCAACATCCATCCACCAATCCTGCTTCGTAATCGATTGACCGTAGAAGAGAATTCGCACCGGATGTCGATGTTTTGGAGTACTTGTGGCTAAAAGCGTCATAGTACGCTGAATTCTGGCTCCAAAATTGGAATCATCTTGAGCAGGCGCAGGTGGAGGATAACTTGTCTTTTTGCCAATCGAACTCAGGAGTGGAACTGCAAATATGATCAAGCAGACAATTAGTAAGAACAAACCTAACTGTAACGAATACCGATGCGTAAGTTTACGGATAAGCGAATTCATGGTAGATGTTTAGGGGGTGTGATCAACCTCGCTTTTAATAATTCTGTTTGAATCATTTTCTAAGAATCCTGAGCTTTTCAAAAATTTCAAATTTTTGCATAAGTAGTATGCGGAGTAGAGATAACCAAAATCTATAGTGAAGTTAAATGGAACATGAAAAGGCAAGGGAGTGCAAAAGGAAACTCCTGAACAGGGAACAGAGGGAAAAGAATATAGTCGTCTTTCCTTACTGAGAAAACGCTACCTTTGTTCACGACTCATTTCCGTATATCACCGACAGCCTAATGGAAGTCCTACCCCCTTATGTAAGAGCCATACACTGTGAATGATGGAAACAGCAATGCTGAGTATCACCATCCCAAAGCAGGCAATTGCAACAAAAATATCGTGGACTTTCTGAGACTTTTTAGGATTTAACCAAGGTGTTTGTGTAATTAAATATCCTCCCAAAAAACCACCCAAATGACCCCAATTATCAACATTGGGCATTACCAAACCAAGAATAAATCCAATAATTGTGTAAACAAGAGCCTGTTGTTTAATACTATAGTCCTTCATTCGCTGACCATAAGAAACTAAAGCACCGAACAAACCAAAGACTCCACCGGAAGCACCGATAGCTAGAGCAGCGCCTTGCCGTGGTAGCAATATAAATATTAGACTGGTTAACAAGCCTCCTGAAATAATCGAAATTGTGTAGATCATAGTTAGTCGCGCTGCTCCATATGCTCTCGTAACGGAGGGGGCTAATTGTCGAATCCATACCATGTTGAAAGCAAGATGGATCAATCCTCCGTGGAGCCAACCTGCGCTTAATACAGTCCACCAACGCCCATATTCAAAAAAAGGCAGTGCTCCAGTTGAGCCGAGTAGAAATAAACTTTTACAGCTAGGTGATAAGAAGTCTAATCCTCCTTGAATCTTAATACCGTTAGCCAGACTCAAGAGGTACAAGCCAATACAGCCCCAAGTTACGATAGTCGTAAAGCCAAAATCAGACCCTAAACGACGAATAGCTCGGCCATAGCCCCATAGACCAGGATTATGAGAACCACAATGTATGCACCTGTTCGCCTCAACTGAAATTAACTTATTGCATGAATAGCAAATAGCTGCGCCACTCTCCTGTCTTTTTAGCATTAGAGGTTCCTTGCTTAGCTGCTCTAAAAAATTCTATTACTGCCGATACGCACTACTGGATGTCTAAGTACCATGAGGCTGAATTACACCTTCTTTTAGCTGATAGTTACACTAATAGACTGCGAGATCAGCTATCCACATAAACATCATTTTGGGTGAAAGGATTAGATCGTCGTCATCCTTCTCACCGTTTTTAGTTGGAAATATGTTCTTGTCTACAGATAACAAATTATCAAAGTCCGCGTCAACCTGTTGCAATTCGAGTAAACTCCGCTCTTGCAGCAATCAGGAGAAACTCCTAGTATCGAATGATTGATGTAAAAAAAATCACACTGAAACCAAATTTGATGTCAGTAGTCAAGAGTAGCTAAGTTGACTTTCTTAATCGTGAAATTATTTAGTTAAAGTGTTGGTCTACCGCCAAATAGAGGAATTCTTTTGAATTTGCGTTGACAACCAAAAAGATGAAAAAAAAGGGCATGAAATGCATTTAGAAAACCAAGGAAAATAGAAACAATTCTTGTCCACGGTCAGCAATTCGCTTACACCTTGTTGTCGTTGCTACATTCCTAGCAGCAATGAAATCACTTGCCACTATCTAAAGATAGATATTTAAAAAATTTTTTACTGCTTAGAGAAAGAGGCAAGGTGATTAAGCATCTAGCTAAAATCCCTGTGAAAGATTTACTGATTTGGACATCAAGGGAATTCATCTACTAGGAGGCAATAATGTATAGTGAAGAATTTGATCTATTTTCTCCAAACCGCGCAACAGGAGATGATCTCTATCCCGATCTTGACTCAACTTCAATCGAAAATAATTTATATCCTCCATATGGCTCACCAGAAAGTGATTTATATCCAGAACAGCGGAGAACTAGGCAAGAATGGGATGAAATTGAGGAATTTGCCAAACAACAAGACCTTGACCCTGTTGATAAACGTCGAGTCATTAACTATTGCCTAGACATTGATACTCAAAAAAATATGAATCAGTAGTTACTCATGAACTGTGTACAGTAGTGCAAGAAGGCAGGAGAAGGCTCTAAGGGAAAAAAGATTGTATAACAAAATAAGATTTTAATTTTTTTTAAACGGGTGGATTATTTCCGCTGCGCTGTCCTAGGATACATAAAACTTTTTTCCCTTCCCTGCTCCGAGAGTTCTCCTACTAGTTTCATCATAAAGCTTTCAATAGCTGCTTGATTTTGATTTCTTGACGTTCTTTAAATTGTTCTGGAAAAATCAACTCAATGGCTATTTTGTTATGGGCATAATCACTGATATTTTGAGTAGATAATTCTTCGAGATTTATAACCTGAGCTAAAAGACGTTGCGGAAGAAGCTCCGAGGTTTCCTGAGCTAAGAGTAGACCCACTAATGGTTTTTCTTGTTGCATTCTAGCCCAATCTGATGGTTGAAGAGTTTTGGTGTGAGATATGGCACTACCATCTAATTCTAGTCGTAAGCTCTTGACACCCATTTCTTTTACTTCTCCCGCATAAAAGTGACCTTCCCAATAAATTTGAGCAGCGGCTGTAACTTGCTTGCGTACCTGCCCACTTCTGTAAGGTTTAAAATCTTGGAATGAGCGCAACAGACTAGTGGCAAGAAACTTGAAAGAGGCAAGCGGGTCATCGACATATTCTCGCTTTTGTGAATACCATTCTCGAACATCAGAGTAGATCACTACCACTAGAGAATCGAGCTGGAATTGAGTGAGGTTGACGAAGTTAATCGCTAGATGGGTTTGATTGTCTTCGCTGTGTGTTCTGCGAACAATCTGACCGTTGAGAAACGCTCTTGCACCGAAATCACCAACAATTTCAACTTCCACTTCATCGGGTAAATTGGGGTGCCCCTCTAAAGCAATTAAAGCTCCAGTTTCTGATAAGTTAACCGTTTCACCTTTCCAAGCTCCATCTGAGCTATAAATTGTGACGGCTAGGTGTCGTGGCAAGCGGTGTGCGGCACGTAATTGGGGTTGCTCGAAAGCAACCAAAATGGCAGCAAGGAGCAGAATGAAGTTAAAGACGCACCACATCGCATTGACTAATACTGCCTCGGAATCTTCTGGGCGCAAGATGAGCCAAAAGGGGACAGCAACCATAGCGGCAACTACAAGTGCGCCAACGACTAAAAGCCCCCGTACTGACTCCCAATCAAAGCTACGTTTAGTTACCGATAATCCTTTATCAGTGACATTAAACGAACCTAGCTTAGGGTTAATCAGTGCCATGAGGGTGACATACCCAGCTTGGAAAGCCATGACAAATTCAAACACTTCATTCCAGAAAGAAAACCGAACGTGTTTGTAGGTAATGTAATTGGCGTTCAGGGCAATAAGAATATGGGGGAGGGCGTAGGCTAAGGTTTCTAAACCTAAACCTTGGATGGGGTTGATGCCAAATAAAAGAAATAATGTAGGAGCGATCGCATACATTAAACGAGGATAACCATAAAAAAAGTGCGATGTGGCACTGAAGTAACAAAGACGCTGAGCGAGGGTGAGATTTAGCTTCCGGTTCAACAACGGGTTTTCGATCCGCAAGATTTGAGCCATACCCCTTGCCCAGCGCACTTGCTGCCCTACATAGGAAGAAAATTTCTCGGGTGCCAACCCCGCCACCATAATTTTGTCGTAGTAGATTGACTTATATCCCAAAGAATGCAGTCGAAACGCCGTATGACAATCTTCTGTTACTGTTTCCGTCGCAATTCCGCCAATTTGCAGCGCATACTCTTTGCGAATCACGGCTGCTGAACCACAGAAAAAAGCAGCATTCCAAAAGTCATTTCCTTTTTGCAGCACTTTATAAAACAATTCGTTCCCTACCGGAATTCTGCCGCCAGTGAGCAAATTGCGCTCGAAGGGGTCGGGATTATAGAACCAGTGGGGGGTTTGCACAAATGCCACTTTCGGGTTGAAGAAAAAGCCCACTGTATGCTGGAGAAACTGCCGCGATGGGATATGGTCACAGTCGAGAATTAAGACTAAATCCCCGCCAGTACGACGAAAGGCAGTATTGATATTCCCTGCTTTGGCATGGTCGTTATTATCACGAGTCAGGAGGGTACAACCCAATTCCTCACACATTTGGCGCAATTGTTCCCGACGGGCTTTATATTTTTCGGCTCTCCCATCATCGAGGATATACACTTGTTTTTTATCGGCTGGATAATCGAGGGCTAAAGCTCCTAATACCGTCTTACGAACAATTTCTACATCTTCGTTGTAGGTGGGAATGTAAACATCGACTTTAAACCATTGATCTTGAGGAAACAGGGATAAATCGATGGGTTCGCGGTCTTGAATTTTCAGGGTTTGAAAGTAAGCGAGTACTAGCGTTAAAACTGCATACAATTCTGCTGCCAGCAAGAGTAGACAAAATATCCCGTTAATCCAGTTATCTAAATTTAGGGTGTAGCTGATCCGATAGTACAGGTAACGGGTTGTTGTGACTAAGCTCAGCCATACCAAGAATAGGTGAAGGTACTCGCTTGTTTTCTTGTCGGATTGTTGATATTCGGACTTAATAACAATTTGACCGATCGCAATAATGATTATGGCAACAAGACCCTGCTGCCAGACTTTAAGCGGCGTAATAATTAAAGGGATAGATAAAAATAGCAACAGCAAGCACAACCACTTTAAGGATTGTATCCCTAATTTAGCTAGAACTCGCTCAAAAAACTGGGGCAGAATATCGACCAGCCAAGTAGTAACTAAAGGACGTTGACGACGCCGCATCAACCGAGATCTAAAAGAGGAAAAAGACATTTGAATTATGAATTATGAAGGTTGAATTATGAATTGTTTATGAAATTGAAGGAAATTGGGATAAAAGTTTTGCTGGAAAGTTTGTACAGTAATTTTGTAGACCCCTCAATTGGGTAATCCAAGCCTTTAAAGAAGATACTAATCTCATCTTGTATTGAAACTTTTTCATCATTCATAATTCACCCTTCATAATTTTGTTCAACTTGCTTTTCTTTCAACTTTATGAATGACTTTTCTTGTCTGTCACACGTTGGAGATAGAGTTGAGCAATACCGAATAGCAAAAGTGCGATCGCAATAACACCGATGGGTAGCAGGAACCAATGATCTTGTAAAAAGCGAGTCATTTGACCCAGGAGATTTGTGTTTTCTAGGCGTTGAGAGGGGGTACGTCGCAAAAACTCCAGCTTGTAGGCGTCAGGGTCATAGGTTGTAGGATCTGAAGTGTTGCTGCTGATGAGTACCGTATCTTCTTGAAGTTGGAAAAACCAAGGGTCTTTACTAATAACCTGTCTCACCCGCTCTAAACCCTCCTCCGTTTGAGCACTGAGAGCTAATAAAACGCGAGTTCCATTATCAGGAGACATGATTTCCTTAATGACGCCGTCTGTATCCGGCCAGGTTTGGATGCTGCTTTGAGCAGTCTTGCGCGAAAAGGCATCTAATAAACGAAAACCTTCCGACTCGAACACTTTGGGAAAGGGAAATTCCTCTCTTGTACCAATTCCGACTAGATGGTGAGTTTTGGCAATATCAGGAGGTAAGGTACTCAGAGTATAAGTATCAAGCTGGACTGAATCGGCTTGACTGAGTCGCCCTAATCGTTCGCTGAAGGTGAGGAGTGTCAGCAAATCGGTACCTGAGGGAGAGTCAGGTACAACCATTGCTGTATTTGACAAATCCTGTGGTGCCGCAAACGGGAAACCTGCTTGTAAGAGTTCCAAATCGGGTAATTGAACGGAATTTCCTCGGTTTAGCTTAAAGCTGGTATCCGCGTGAACGGTTCCCGTTAGTTGTTGGTCGATAATTTTTCCACACTCTGGCGGTTCCTTGGGGTTTAGTCGAAATGCAACTTTTATTTTTGAGGTGGGTTTGATCAAATTGGCGGGTAAATCGACTTTGAGAGTTTGTCGAGTTGCGCCGTTTTCTGAAGTTAAGCGTGCCCCACCAATGAACACATCATCAAGTAAGACTTCCACGGCAGAAAGTCTCGGATTCACTTGCGGGCCATAGCTATACACCAAATTCATCGAACTCCCCCTTGTGAACTGATCATCGGGTAAGGCACGAAAATCAAATTCAATGGGTGGTGCAGAAGAACCCCGAACAGTAATATCTTTAAACGGCTTTCTGTCAATGGAGGTTTTCAGGTCGCTCAGTTTAAAAGTATTTTGTTCAGGCAAATAATGAGGCCAGTTGCGGGGTGATGGTGTGGGTACATTCTTGAGTTCGTTGACAATAATGGCTTGACCGGTGGCGAGTTTACTAGTGTCTGGCTGTACCAAAAACTGAGCGGCTTTGGCTACACCGGCGGGTGCATTTCCGGTAACGACTAATACAGGAACGGTATTGCGACCGACTTCAAGAGTGGTCAGCATGAGCAAGCCAATATCATCAGCTAAAGGATTTTTGCTAGCATCGACAATCTGGTTGTCGGCAATCTGGAAGGGTAAATCCAGCGATTTGAGAGCTGGTTGATCTGTCGGAGTCCCGATAATGACCAAGCGATCGCTAGACTCAACTTCGTCGATATCCTGAATAATGTGAGTCTCAATGGGACGGAACTGAGCAAATCGTCCTAAAGCGGTTTGGAAGCGAGGTGCTGCTGTTAACCATACCTCGTTCAGCTTGGGTAACAAATAAGCGATTTGATTTGGTTCCAAGCTCAGTTCATCAAAAAACGGATAGGGATAGCGCGTCAAATTGAGAGGGACGGGTTGAGGCTGGAATTCAAACAGTAATTTGGAATCCGGTAAAACCTCCGTCCACAGCGTGGGGTCAGAAGGGTCGCTACATTGGGGGTCATTGTTCTGCTGCGCTACAATCGAGACTTCGTTGTAGTCCTGAATCAGCTTGGGTGAAACATTAAACAGAGCTTGACCAATCTCAGATTGTTTCCGGTTGAGTGGAATACTGCCCACGCTTGTGCCATTTACACGCACCGTAAGGTTAGAGCGACTGGCCACTAAAGCTGGGGAGTGTTGGTAGCGGATTAAGGCTTTGACTGATTTCATCTCCCAACCCCGAGGGCGGGTAAAGCCTAATCGTGTTTCGGAATAGACTCCTTGCAAGCGGAAGCGATTGCCAGCAGCAGGAGAGCGGTTGAATTCTAAGGCGTATTGATTGGTGGGTAAGGTATCGGCGGTAGAGTCACTATTTGATGAAGCGGTAGGTTGTGACGTTCTTGATCTGACATTTGTTGAGGTATTTGGAATCGTTTCTACATCGCGTCGCTCAGTTGGTTCTGAGATGAATTGCTGACGACGAACAGGGGCTGGCGAAGAGTTTTGCCCTCCTGCACTACTTCTTCTCGGTGGAGGTGATGCAGGCTCTGGATTACTGGAGGAACGCCGTCGCGGTGGGGAAGCAGGAGCGGCTTCTTGTTTTTGAGGAGGGGGAGGGCTTGACCTGCGCGATCGCGGAGTACTCTGTTTGTTAGAGGGAGTAGTCGGCACCGGTTTGTAGACTGGGGCTTTTTTTGGAGTGCTGGGTAAGACGTACTGACGAATTAATTGGTCTTCTTCTTGTTTGATGCTACTTTCACTTTGAGCAACGACTTGACTGGCACTGATTCCCAATATCAAAGCCAACATGCCACACAGTAACAACACCCACAGAAGTGAACCTTTAAAAATAGGAAATCGGGAGAAAGATTTCTTAGTTCCTAGTCTCTGTTTGTTAGTTTCGGGAGTTGCGGGTTGGAAGATGCGAAACAGACGCTTCATAGGGTGTGGCAAGTTGAAAGTTGGCAGGTTGAAAGTTGGCAGGTTGAAAGTTGGTAGGTTGAAAGTTGGCAGGTTGAAAGTTGGCAAGTTATTATTTTTAAACCTTCAACCTTCAACCTTCAAACCTTCAACCTATTCCTCCTGGGGTTGTAGAAGTTGAGGGTCAAGAACATCAGGAGAAAGCAATCCTATCCAGGCCAAATTTTGGGTATAGTAGGCTGATTCGTCATCCCAAATTCCCTGTTTGTATTGAGGTAACAGTTTCTCCTCAAGTAGCTGCGTGGCGATATCCGGACTGAATAAGCGAAAAGCAGGATAGAGCATGGCGTATTGGGATGTAGCTTCGTATTTCACGGTTGGGTTCCCTTGTAAGTCGATCCGAGCACTCAAGCGCTTTTGCTGACGCCATTGTTTTTCTAAGTGTTGGGTGGAAGTCCGTAGATAGGCTTGTGCTTCGGGGGCGTTGAACCAAGCGGCATCCCAAGCGACTCGCCACCAAACCCGGTAGGCATCGAAGCTGTACACACTTTGAATATTGCTCTGAGACGCGAGCGGCTGATACTTGCCTGTTTTAGTGTCGAGTGCAATCCAATCGCTGGGTAAGCCAACGGCGGAAACCTTGGAGGACTTTTCTAGGGCGTCGTAGCTACTTTTCACCAAACTCATCCAGTCGCGATCGGGGTCAACTTGAGCAAAGAGGCGAAAGGCATAAGGGGCAAAATAAGAGGGATTGAGGATGATCGTTGTAGGCGAGGGAGAAAAGGATTCGAGGGGGCCAGGCAAGAGATAGCGCATCCCTCCTGGTACCTGGTAAGTGGAATACCGCCACAGATCGCGCAGTTTAGTGCGGGCTAACTCCAAGTATTCCGGTCGATTCCAACGACGGGAACCTATAATCAGCGCTGTAATCGCATCAATGTCAGCATCACTGGCAAAATTTTTGTCAATGGGGCCCCATTTACCCGGTTTGGCTTGCCCCCACTTCCATGCCCAGAGTTGGTCGTTGTAAGCGCCTGTCTCTGAAAGTCGATGAAGATTTTTTTCTGCCCAGTCTAGGGTGGCGATAAAAGTTTTGGGGTCATCAATCAAGACAGCCCGCAGCATGGCATAAGCTTGTCCTTCAGAGGTGGAGCGATCGCTATCTTCGTAGTCAATTACTCGCCCATCAGCTTGAATAAATTGCTCTCGATAAATATCCCAGCTTTCTTCGAGTAACTCTTTGTGAGCTGTCGATGGAGGTAAAGAGGGTGGATTCCTCGACGACGATACCCAAGGCGTCGGTGAAAAAGGCGTTTGTGGTGGCGCTTGTAACACCGAGAAATCGTCTGATGGGGTTGGTGATACCGATGAATTCGGCGATGGTGTATCGGTTGAGTTCGTCGAAGAATTGAAAGTACACCCAGTTAAATTGAATAAAATCGCGACGGTCGTAACCGTAACGAGAGACCCATAATTTTTACTCGTAAAAGCCGCTAATTTAAACATTAGAACTAACAACAGCACTTCAAATCATTGAGAATTGGTCAAAGGGTTGAAAGTTAGTAAGTTGAAAGTTAGTAAGTTGTTAGAGGCGTTCCAGCAGAAGATCTGTAGAACCATCTGCCATCTGCCTTTTGCTATCACTAATAAACTTGGATTACACCCCGCTACGCGAACAACTTGCCAACTTGCCAACTTTTCCACTTGCTAACCCATTAACCATTACCCAGACCCATTAACCATTTCCGGTTACTGGTAGAAGCACCCTCAAATTCGTTGAAGTTTGGACGTTAATAACGTTCCCACGGCGGTTGAAATCCCCGCCGTTGCAGAAAACCTTCTTGGATTTGTTGCAATTGACGGGATAAATCGTTACTTGGAGCCCCCTTTTGAATTTGCTCGAGTTGCAGTTGTTCGAGCGCTTGCAGCGCTTCTAACTGCTGATCTTGAGTGGCCTTTAAGCTAATGATGTTTTGGCGTATCCCCATATCATCAGGCTTGAGAGCAAGTACTTGAGAATACAGCTCTGTAGCAGAGTTGAAGCGTCGTTGTTGAAAGCGAATGTCACCTAAAGCAGACAGCGCTTCCAAGTTGTCGGGTTGAGCTGACAAAATTGTCTCGTAGGCTTGGCTTGCAAGGTCTAACTCGCCTATTCCTTGCGCTAATTGACCTTGAAATAAGTAGGCACCGATATTATTAGGATTGCGAGCTACTAACTGCGTCACCCGTGCCTTAGCCTCCGCTGGGTTGCGTTGGGCAATAACCTGAAGTAATCGCAGTTGAACGGGGATGTTATTCGGATCGATTTGAACCAGTGTCTTATAGAGCGGTTCCCGTTTGGGCTCAGCCGGTAGTGTCCCTACTAGGGTAAATAGCTCTGGTGGCAAATTGGTAGATGGCTGGGAAACAAGCCATGAATTGAGGACTGCCTCGGCTTGGGACTCAGATATCAGTTTAGCTTGATAAGCAAAGCTGGTGCGGGCTAGTTGAAGGGTTAAATCCTGAGGATTGCGAGCGATGAGCTGATCGAAAATGGCTAAAGCTTCAGTCGGGCGGTTCTGTTGTAGGCGAATGCCTGCAAGTCCCCGGAGAGCAGCATTGAGTACATCTTGATCAGCAGGATTGCTAGTAATTAAAGCTTGGTAACGGTAAGCGCTGGCTTCTAAATTGCCCTCACGACGCTCGATTTCTGCGGCTAACAACTGAGGTGCTAAATCAGTCGCTCCTTCTGATGTTGCAGCATAAGCGGCTAAGGCTGTTCTTGCCCCCATTAAGTTATTCCCCGCGATCGCTAATTGAGCAATTCTGAAATTCAAGAAGGGCACGTTGACGCCAGCCGCAACTAAATTTTGGTAAATCGGTAGAAATTCCGGCCCAGGGGGTTCGATGGCGGCTAAGGCTTGTGCCAGTGTTTTAAGTTCAGTGGCATCTGTTGGTAGTGGTTGCAGTGCGGCATAAAGACGCGCTCTTAAATCGGATTGGGCAATCAAACCGAGCTGACTTTCTAATGTTAGTTGCTTGACAATGAGGCTTCTGTCATTAGGTTGGCTAGCTGCCAGTTGCCGATAAAGTTGGAGTGCGGTTTGCTTCTCTTGAGGTAATCCACTGAATATATCTGCCACTTCACGCACCAGCTTCGGTTCGGGATTGGGTGTTAGAGCCAGTGCCCGACGGTACAGAGAGGCAACTTCTTGAGTGAGGGTAAAGTCGTTGGTTTGAGTGCGAATTTCATTGAGCGATCGCGCTAAGGGTAAAATGGCATCGTCTCTTCCTCGTAACGGCTCTAAAACAACTCTCGCTTCATTGAATTGTTGATTAGCAAGATAGGCGAGAGAAAGCGCAGCACGAGTTTGAATCGCCAAGTCATCAAGTTGATTTGAGGAACGCAGTGAAGCTTCTAAAACCTGTACCGCTTGAGCTGAATTACCCATTTCTCGCAAGGCACGGGCATAAGCGATCGCAGAATATTCCGTAATGGATTTCCCAGAAACTTGTAAGTAGCGGCTAAAAAGTTCAAGCCCCTGTTGCGGGTTGCCGCTATTTGTGTAGGTTTCAGCGGCCCCCAAAAGGATTTCCGGTGTAGGGTTATTTTGCAGCACAATTTGATAATCGGCTAAGGCTTCTGTAAACTGCCCCTGGTAACCGTACAGCAATCCTCGTAAACCGCGAGCTTCTGTATCGTTGGGGTCGAGATTTAACAAAGTGGTGAGGGCTTCAATTCCCCTTGTCTGCCACTCTGAGCGATACGTACCCAACAATCCAACCGTTTTCAGGGCGAGTGGGTTGGTGGGGTCTTGCTCTAGCACATCTTGATACGCTTGCCAAGCTTCTGGAATCATTCCCTGCCGTCGATATGCGATCGCTAAACCCAGTTTCGCTTCTAAAGATTGGGGTTCGCGACGTAGGGCTTGTTTAAAATTAGCGATCGCATCAAGGACTCGTCCCTGCTTGAGCAGTGTAAAAGCTTCTCGTAATGCCGCAGATACCACCTGCGCTTGAGCTGGAGTCATACTGACAACGATTGTCACACTCGTGAATATCCCAGCAACGCCTAACCAGAGGCACAAGGCTAAGGGAGAAAGGTTAACCGAGAAAACAGACAAACCTTTTTCCCTTTCCCCTTCCCCCTTTCCCCTGCTTTCGGAAAAAATCGATAACCCACACCTCATGGTGTCATCCTCCCTGCTGGAGTGATCTCGAAATCAGTTTTTATGCGAAACCCTGCATAAGTATCCGAGAAGTTATTGCGCTGCTGAACTGTAAAACCCAACCGAAAATTGGGTAAAAACTTAAAATCGTAGAATAGCTCCAACACATCTGGAACTTCATCCCCGCGTTCCTTTCGCAGTAGCTCATTGGATAAACCCCGACCATAGGCAATACCCAGGCGATCATCCGGAGCAAACACATCCAAAAAGCTAATCCCAGCACTGTAGGTATCCCCTCCCCTGCCTAATGTCCGGTTGTCGTACCGACCATAGCGACCAAAGATGCCCATGTTGAACTCAGGCACAAAGTATTCCACATTAACGCCATAGGCTTGTTCTCGATCTGAGGAGCGTATGCCTGTTGTGCCATCAGAGCGTTGTAGCCCAAAAATTTCCTGAAAACCCGTTTTTGAACCTGCATCCCGATCTGAGGCATAAGTCCCGCGAATAATAGCATTGCCGTAACGCAGACCAATTTCTCCGGCAAAACCGTCAAGGGCAAAGTCACCAATATCTCCTGCTGATGAGAAAACAGCCGCTTTCGCTTCAATATTGTCTGTCACCGTCCAGTTGACTAAAACTCCGGGGCGAGAGGCAATTCCGGTTGCACTCAAGGCTGGATTGGTTTGAAATACGGGGTTAAAGAAATGGGTAACCCCATCTTTAGCAAAGCTGTTGCGATCAAAGTAGGACGTTAAATCCAATTGACCCGCTACCAGGCGAAAATTAGGTAAATTTTCAAAAGGAGCCGTTGCCACATAAAGCTCGTTCAGGTTCAACCCTTCCCCACGGGAGTCAGAAAAAATGTTTTCCCCACTAATCAGATCAAGAGTCGCGCCTAACTGTACTCTGGAACTTAACGGATAAAGTCCAGAAATCCGCGCCCGTGCTGCCGAGTCGTCGCCCTGAGTTACATAAGCTCCCTGTAGTCGGATAACAGGCGTTGTCAAAGCTGTACTGCGATTCAGGGTAGGTTGAGGAGTGGATGGCGTTGCTCCTAAGGGAGTAGTGGAAGTGGGACTTGGGCTAGGAGCATAAGGTACTAGAGGTGGATTTTGTGGAGAGTAAGGATACTGTCCTAAGGCAGGATTGTAGCCATTAGTACCCACGGGAGTCATCGGTGGTGCAACGGGTACGGCTGAGGCAGGTTGGGGATAGTAAGAAGACTGTTGAGGAAAAACAGGTTGTGGGTAAGCGGACTGCCCCAAGTTAGGGCTGTAGTGATACCCCACTGGACTCGGATGGAGGGGGGCGGGTAAGGGCGGGACATTTGGCTGGTAGTAAGGAGGCTGTCCTAAATTAGGATTGTAGCCATTAGTACCCACAGGAATCATCGGCGGTGCAACGGGTACAGCTGAGGCAGGTTGGGGATAGTAAGAAGACTGTTGAGGAAAAACAGGTTGTGGGTAAGCAGACTGCCCCAAGTTAGGGTTGTAGTGATACCCCACTGGACTCGGATGGAGGGGGGCGGGTAAGGGTGGCACATTCGGCTGGGAGTAAGGAGATTGCCCCATACCTGGGTTGTAGGGATTAGGCGGCATTGGCATCCCTGTTGTGGATACCGGCACCAAGATTACAGCTTGGGGATAGTACGGAGGTTGTCCCATGCCTGGGTTGTAGGGATTAGGCGGCATTGGCATCCCTGTTGTGGATACCGGCACCAGGATTACAGCTTGGGGATAGTACGGAGGTTGTCCCATACCTGGGTTGTAGGGGTGAGGCAACATCATTCCCCCGATCGCTGGTACTGGATTTTGGGATTGTGGCCAGTAGGGGAGTTGCCCAACTGTGGGGTAGAGGTTCGGCGATGCCGGAAATTCCGTTCCGGGTAAGGAGTTTGGAGGTTGGGGTAAGGAAGGAATCTGCCTCACCGTTGGTTTGGAACCCTTAGAATTTGCAGGAACCGGAGTTGCTGGAACTGGAAGAGGAGATGGCGGTATGCCGGGGAGTTGTGCCAAGCTGGTATTAGCAGAATGGGAAGGCTCTACTAATGTTTTCCTAGAGGTAGACGAATCTGCGATCGCAGGGAAACTTGCTTGAGTTGTTGGTTTTAAGTGCGCTAAATCTTGATAGGGTTGAGCTTCTGGAATGAGGGAGGGTTGTTTGTGAGGGAGATAGAGTTGCTCCTTGGCTTCTAAGCTTGAACTGGGTGAGGCAAAATGCGATCGTGTTTTTGATGGTACTGGTGCTTGGGATGATGTAATGGCATCTTGCTTGGTCGGTAGCGATTTTTCAATTGATTCTTTGAGATGGTGAGCCTGTTCTAGCTCGCTTAGCTCTTGTCCCTGATCAGGCTCTATAGGTGTCGTTTTGAGTTCCGGAAAATGGGCTTGAGCGGGCTCAATCCCACTTCCTCCCAGTATCCAAAAAATCGCGGCTGACCCAGCACCGAGTAGGTGAATCCATTGCAGGAAATTGCATAAGCTCAATTGGGTAAAGTTAGGGAGCATTAGGTTCATTGCCGATGGTTCATTGCCCATGGTGTTTGACTAATCAATCTTCCTGTGCACCCTATATACAGAAAGCGCGGTTTTAATCCGTCACGCAACAACTGCCTAGAATCCCGTGTACTTTAGTTTATTTACGGGAAAAGTCAACTCTCGCCACTTTAGCAAAGGGATTTGCTTTTGGCGACCCATTTCCTATCTTTTTTTGTCGTCGGATACAATCTTGCTTGTTCTGTGTTCCCTTTATTGAATGAAAAAAACACAGATGTTCTACAGAGCCATCTGTGTTTATCTAGTGATGATTGATTCGTTATTGCGTTTTTTTCAGGTTTAATGAAAACCTTTTGCTTTGAGCCTGGAGTAGAAGGCTATTGTTCGCAGACGGTTTCATCGACCAATTCCCACATAGCGGAAGCCAGCACTTTCCAGCTTTTCCCGCTCAATATAGTTGCGACCATCAATCATTACAGGATTGTTCATTAGTTTCGACATCTTGACATAGTCGAGGTGGCGGAATTGCTCCCAATCCGTAACTATGACTAAGGCATCACAGCCATCTGCTAGTCGCTCTGGATCGGTTTCCACAATGACACCTGACAACCCATGACGCATACCAGTCTGGGAAATAATGGGATCGTAGGCTTTAACTTTTGCTCCGAGTCGGTTCAGTTGCTCAATCAGATTCAGGGCAGGGGCATCACGGAGATCGTCAGTATCGGGTTTAAAGGTTAAGCCGAGTAGCCCAATTGTTTTTCCTTTGAGGATTTTGAGTTCCTGCTGGAGTTTTTCAATGGCAATTACACGCTGACGCTCATTGACACTCACAGCCGCTTTGAGTAACTGAGCTTCGTACCCATAATCGTCAGCTGTATGAATCAAAGCTGAGACATCTTTAGGAAAACAAGAACCGCCCCAACCAATTCCTGCTTGTAAAAACTTGCCGCCAATCCGAGAATCTAAACCAATACCTTTGGCAACTTGGGTGACATCAGCACCAACTTTGTCGCAAATATTAGCAATTTCGTTAATAAAGCTAATTTTGGTGGCTAAGAAGGCATTTGAAGCATATTTAACCATTTCAGCAGAGCTAATATCTGTCACCAACAAGGGTACAGGAGGGAGTGATTTATCTTCTGCCACTTGGCGTTCAACGATGGGTGCATAGAGTTCCTGCATCATTGCGATCGCTTTTTGACTATTGCTTCCCAGAACAATTCGATCTGGGTTAAAAGTGTCATAAATCGCTGAGCCTTCGCGCAAAAACTCTGGATTACTAACCACATCAAACTCAGCCGTTGTCGGCACTGTTGGCTCTTCTCTATCAACACCACCTGCGGCCACCAACGTCTTCTGACGTTCGACAACACCATCAAGTACAATCATCCGCACCCAATCGCCGGAACCAATGGGTACGGTTGACTTATTGACAATGACTTTATATCCGCTATCTAGATGGTTCCCAATGCCACGAGCAACTGCTTCGACGTAACGCGTATCACTTTCACCGTTCGCTAAGGCGGGTGTACCTACAGCAATAAACAAAATTTCGCCATGAGCTACACCTGCCGCTAAATCTGACGTAAATTCCAAATTTCCAGCCTGACTTGCCGCCTGCATTATTTCCGACAAACCTGGCTCATAAATGGGCGATTGCCCAGATTTCATTAACTTGACTTTTTCTTCGTTGTTATCCACGCAAATAACATGATGCCCAATGTGAGCTAAGCAAGCACCAGTAACCAAGCCCACATATCCTGTCCCAATCACACAAACACGCATACAATATCTGAATCCTTAATGAAATAGTATTTGGAATCAGGGTAGCCTAGCTTCTGAGTATTTTATAATTTAGACTCGCACTCAAGAGATATAAGCCAATTGGCTTAAACTCTACAGATAATCACTGGACTATCTAATGAGTGGTAGAAGTCCTATTCCTATTTTGGGTACCCTGACTTATTGATAGATTTGTATCAGGACGCTAAACAATCGCAGAAGCAGCGGCTATACGACTCTGAAAGTCCTCTATTGTCATTTTTAACCCTTCTTGCAAGGGTACGGTTGGTTGCCAATTTAGCAAAGACTTCGCCTTGGTAATGTCAGGACGACGGCGTTGTGGGTCATCCTGAGGTAGAGGCTTAAAGATAATCTCAGCATCAGGATTGATCATTTTCTGAACGGCTTGTGCAAGTTCTAAAATCGTGTATTCCTCTGGATTCCCTAAGTTAATCGGCCCAGTATACTCGCCGTTCATGAGCTTGATTAGCCCTTCTACCAAGTCAGAGACGTAGCAGAAACTACGGGTTTGTGAACCATCTCCATACACAGTCAAGGGTTTACCTTTGAGAGATTGCACAATGAAGTTACTGACTACTCTGCCGTCATTTTCTAGCATCCGAGGTCCATAAGTGTTGAAAATCCGGGCAACACGAATTTCTACATTATTTTGTCGATGATAGTCAAAGGCTAAAGTTTCCGCAACTCGCTTGCCCTCGTCATAACAGCTACGAATGCCTATAGTATTGACGTTACCCCTGTACTCTTCGGGCTGAGGATGTACCTCCGGATCGCCGTAAACTTCAGACGTAGAGGCTAGCAAAAATCTTGCTTTTACCCGTTTGGCTAACCCCAACATATTCAGGGTACCCATGACATTGGTTTTAATGGTTTTAACGGGATTGTACTGGTAGTGAACGGGTGACGCTGGACAAGCGAGATGGTAAATTTGATCGACTTCTAAGCGAATTGGCTCAGTGATGTCGTGGCGGATTAGCTCAAAGTTAATGTGGTCTTGCCATTTCCAAATATTACGTTTGTGTCCTGTATAAAAATTATCTAAACAAATTATTTCGTGACCATCGGCCATTAACCGATCAATGAGATGGGACCCAATGAAACCTGCGCCGCCCGTAACCAGAATTCTCATAGATAGTACCAGTTCACTAGACTCAATTTACGTTTGACAAAGTTAATTGGATTATCTTCATCAGCTATAACGATGGCACAAAATTTTTAAAATCGGGAACAAAATAAATTTAAATTTTTGGTAAAGATTAAGAAGAAGAAAGCTTAATAATTTTTATTCTTCTAATTTCCTTCGGAAAGGAATAAATCTCAAGCCTTGGCTCATCCAAATTTCCTCATTTAGCAGCAGCTAGAATCCCCCACCTAAATCTCATCCCGCTTCGTTAACAACGAAACGGGGTTCTTTTAGAACGCAGAGGATGAGGGTGGGAAAATTGAATCAGAAATTCCTATTGAGGATCGAGGCGCAACACAGCCATGAACGCTTCCTGTGGTACATCAACAGTACCAACCGATTTCATCCGCTTTTTCCCCTTCGCCTGTTTCTGAAGCAGTTTCTTCTTCCGGCTGATGTCGCCGCCATAACACTTGGCGAGTACGTCTTTGCGTAAAGCTGGGATGTGTTCACTGGCTATCACGCGACTGCCAATGGATGCTTGGAGGGGAATCTTGAATTGGTGACGGGGAATCAGCTCTTTCAATTTTTCCACCAAGGAGCGACCCACATGGTAAGCTTTGTCTCGGTGAACAATCATTGCCAAAGAATCAACAGGATCACCATTGATCAGAACATCTAACTTGACGAGTGTGTTCTCTCGGTAGCCAATGAGATGGTACTCCATGCTGGCGTAGCCGCGAGAACGGGACTTTAGCTGATCGAAAAAGTCGGTTACGACTTCTGCCAAGGGCAATTCATAGACTAACGTCGTTCGCCCTTGGGTGAGATATTTCATGTCCTTAAACACCCCACGTCGATTTTGACAGAGTTCCATCAGGGTGCCGACGTAGCTTTCAGGAGTAATCATCTCCACTTGGACATAGGGTTCTGCAATGCTTTCCCGTTCGTTGGGGGCTGGTAGCCTGCTAGGATTATCAATCTCGAAGACTTCGCCTTTATTCGTAGTGACTTGATACACCACAGATGGCGCGGTAATAATTAAATCCAGATTGTATTCTCGCTCTAGCCGCTCCTGGACGATTTCCATATGGAGCAAGCCCAAAAAGCCACAGCGGAATCCAAATCCCATTGCACTGGAGGTTTCGGGTTCGTAGTTCAGCGCGGCGTCATTGAGCTTCAGCTTTTCTAGGGCATCCCGCAAATCTTCATACTGGTCAGCATCAATGGGGAATAAGCCGCAAAAGACCATCGGCTTGGCTTCAGCATAACCGGGTAAGGGAGCCTCGGCGGGTTTGGCAGCTAGGGTAATCGTATCACCGACGCGAGCGTCTTCGACGGCTTTAATGGCTGCCGCGAGGTAACCCACCTCACCGGCGTGCAGTTCATTCACTTGGATTTGGGTGGGGGAAAGAATACCGAGTTCATCAATCTCGTACTCTTTCCCGGAAGCCATCAAGCGGACGCGATCGCCTTTTTTGACGGTTCCATCCATCACCCGGAAGTAGACAATAACACCTCGGTAGGAGTCGTAGTAGCTGTCAAAAATCAACGCCCGTAGGGGCTGATTGACCGTATCCTGAGGAGGGGGTATCAGGTGGACGATGGATTCAAGAATTTCATTAATCCCGATGCCTTCTTTGGCAGATGCCTCGATCGCGCCACTACAATCAAGACCAATAATCTCTTCGATTTCCCCCTTCACCCGCTCCGGTTCAGCTCCAGGCAGGTCGATTTTATTGAGGACTGGAATAATTTCCAAGTCGTGTTCTAGGGCTAAGTACACATTCGCCAGAGTCTGTGCCTCAACTCCTTGAGAAGCATCAACGACTAACAGTGCTCCTTCACAGGCAACTAGCGATCGCGATACCTCATAGGAGAAATCAACGTGACCCGGTGTATCAATTAAGTTGAGGACATACTGCTCACCATCTCTTGCGGTATAGTTCATCCTCGCCGCTTGCAGCTTAATGGTAATGCCCCGCTCCCGTTCCAACTCCATATTGTCGAGAAACTGTTCTTTCATCTGCCGATCCTCAACCGTGCCCGTCGTTTGCAGCAAGCGATCGGCTAAGGTGGATTTACCATGATCGATATGGGCAATGATCGAAAAATTGCGAATGCGAGAGACAGGAGCGTCAGTCATAACAATTGGGGGCGAAAGTAAAAACGGTCTTTAGAGTGAACGACTTTTCTTAACTTATTTTAATGTTTACGCCAATAAAAGCGGGAGATGCTCCCCTCAGGAAAATCACGGGAAAACATGATTCAAGATAGCTTTTAGCGTCATCCTGGCTCTAAGAACTAGGGCTAACAGCCAAAAGGTAGCTAACGAACAGTTAGCGTAAAATGCATATTAGGGAAACAAACACTGTGCTTATGAACGATCATGCCGTACATCGAGAGCATTCTGCTGATAAAGAAGAAATCTCGATTCACTTAGATGCAGAACTGCTCGATCAAATTAATCACCTGACAAACGATCCCAGTCGGGTGATTGAAACAGCCATTCGACAGTGGCTCAGAGGGGAACGAGAACGGGATGATGAACTGACTCGTGCTTTAGACCGAAATCCCCCTGTACCCCCTCGCGGAGAATGGAATGATTGAGATACAACAGATATAGGCCTTGCTTGATAGGCTTTGCCTAAAATTCGAGCGGTTGTCAGTTGCTTCGATGCCTGATAGCTAAAACGAATACTTTTGTTCAATCGCAGTTTCCAGGTTGTTTCGGATGACTGCTCCTGCTAAATTACAACGTCCTAGTTCTGGGTATACCGATATGGAATCTGCTACTGCACCAAGCAAATCTAGCTTTTTGCAGGGCTTAGGGTCCGAACTTGTGTTTACTCAGGATGCATCTGGTCAGTACCACTCGTTTTATTGGCAAGGCGCACAGCGCTATGGTCTGACAAATGAGCAAGTGGTTGGGCTTCCCCTAAGTGATTTATTGTTTCGCCCGATGGCGATAGAAGCCTATCAGGAACAAATTCAGCGAATTTTGGAGCAACGAACGCCTGAGCGTTGTATCCATTCGTTTACATACAATGATATTATTTTCCCTTTTGAGCTAGTCATCAGCCCGATTTTGCAAGCCGATGGCAAAGCAACGAAGGTTTTGGTAATGGGACATCTGTTGCCTGAATCATCAGTGCAGCAGGTGATCGACTCTCTGGTGCCCTTAAGTCTTGACCCCAATCAAAAACTGCTCACTCAAATCGCCCGGAAGATTCGCCGTACCCTGGATCTAGATACCATTTGGCAAGAAACGGTAAAAAGTCTAGGAAAAGCGCTGCAAGTGAGTCGCTGCATTATTTGCTCTTACAAACCGCAGGAGCAGGAGGTTAAGGTCAAGGCAGAATACAGCCAAGACAAGAGTCAGTCAATGGTGGGGAAAAAGCTCGACTTGGATCGTGATCCTCTCTTAAGACAAGCGCTATTTAGTCGCGAACCTGTCGTAAGCGAGCAAACCTCTAGTGCCCAATGCTCGAAGCAGTCAGTGCTAGTCGTTTCCACTACCTATACCGACCAACCGAATGGTTTGATTCGACTGGAACAGTGCGATCGCTACCGGACATGGAGTGAAGCAGAGATTGAGTTGGTGCGAGAACTCGCTGAACAAGTGGGAACCGCGATCGCTCATGCTACTTTGTACAGAGAACTAGAAGATGCACGGGAACAGGCTGAAGTGGCTTCTCAAATGAAAAGCCAGTTTCTTGCCAATACCACTCACGAACTTCGTACTCCGCTCAATGGCATTATTTGTAGCCTCAGACTGATTCTTGATGGCATGGTAGACTCTCCTGAGGAACAACTGGAGTTCCTCGAAGATGCGAATCGGTCAGCGCTGCATCTGTTAGACATCATTAACGACATCCTAGATATCGCCAAAATTGAAGCGGGTAAGCTGGAGCTGGAACTGAGTCAAGTGCGGCTTGATGAGTTATTTAATGATGTTCGTAACTTTACTCAAAATCAAGCGCAACAAAAAAACCTGAGCTTCAATGTCGAGCTGCCCGATACCCGTGATGAAATTCTTCTGTACGGAAACTATCAACGGCTGCTGCAAGTACTCTTAAACCTAGTTGGCAACGCGATCAAATTTACTCACGAAGGAGGAGTAACAATTGGTGCTGAAGTAATAAAGAAAAAGGTTATCTTTAAAGACCAAGAACGCCCTGGTATCGTTAAAGTGCGAGTAGCCGATACGGGAATTGGTGTTTCTTTAGATAAACAAGATAAGTTGTTCCAAGCCTTCAGCCAGGTGGATGGTGAACGCACGCGTCAGTATGGAGGTACAGGTTTAGGGCTAACGATTTCTCAGCGGCTTGTGGAAACCATGGGAGGCGTTGTCAATTTTTATAGTATGGGTGAAGGTCTGGGTTCAACGGTTACTTTTACAGTGCCTTTATATCAGGAACCTATGATGATCTCTACTCAATCGAGTGATTCGTCATCCAGTCGAGTGATGCATGGATAAGTGATAAAGGTTACCTGCTAACAATCAGTGATGGGTTGTTGATAGGTGGGGAACCGTCCAATAAACAAGCAGTTCTTGTGCAAGGCGTCGTGGAGAGGTTCTACTAACTACAAGATCAACCAATCCTTGCTCTCTCTTGCACTGAGAACTTATCTTTGTTGTCGGGAACTGCTAAAGCAGCAAGATCTGATTCTTGGGCTGACTAACTTTCATGGGTAGCCTCAAGTGCTACCAACAAAGGGCAAGGGGAATTAACCCGGAGTTGGTATGACTTTGCCGATTTTTGCCTAAATATGACACTCTTATAGGTAAAGCGCCCCTTCATCTAAGTGCAATGCAGGACTCTCGCGACTATTACAAAATTCTGAAGGTTTCCAGAGACGCCACTATTGAAGAAATAAAAGAAGCTTATCGGCGACTTGCTCGCGAGTATCACCCTGACTTACACCCAGGGAATCCAGAGGCGGAAGAGAAATTCAAAAAAATTTCTAAAGCTTACGAAGTCCTCTCTGATTCTGTGCAGCGGACTCAGTACGATAAAGGATTAGATCCTATCCCTACAGCAAGTCAAAAATCAGAGAAAAACGCTCAAGACTACTATGTTCAGGCTGTTTCTAAAGCGTTAGACAAAGATTATCACGGCGCAATTGAGGACTATAGTAAGGCGATCGCACTCAATTCTAGCTTTGTTGAAGCCTATGTCAAGCGGGGCGAAACGCATTACAAAATGGGAGATGCAAGGGCAGCGCTCAAAGATTGTAACCATGCATTGCGCCTTAACCCCGACGTATCTGATGCGTACTACTATCAGGGCAGGGCACGTTATCGATTGGGCTATACTCAGGCGGCGATTGAAGCTTATACTCAAGCGATCGCAAAAGAACCAACCTTTGCCCAAGCTTACTACCATCGGGGTTTAGCCAACAACGATTTGAAAGAACTCGTGAATGCGGCGGAAGATTTACAAAAAGCCGCAGCATTATTCAATGAGCAAGGGGATAGAACGGGGTACAGACTGGCCCAAGATACTCTGAGAACGATTACTGGAACTCCCATCAAAATCAGAACCTCTACTGGAAAAAAACCCATTGGGTTGGTGAAGATGGTGCTGGGTGATACCCTGAGAGGATTAGTATCTTTGTTACTCAATCCAGTTGGGGGATTGTTGTCAGGGATGCTGTATCTCGAAAAGCCACGAGTGATGGCAGTAGGAATTCTGTTTGAGGCGATCGCTAATTTCTGCTTTGTCAGTGGTGTTTATCTCGGCTGGCGAGATTGGTTTTTGTTTTCCGCCTTCGACTTAGTCTTAGTCGGATTGGTGCCATTTGTGACGTTGACATTAATCGTAGGCATCGCCCGTTTAATCACTCGCCGTCGCAGTAGCTTGGCAGGCGATGTGTTCCTTGCGGGTGCGTCTTTGTTGCCCGTTGGGCTTCTAGTACTAGCTAGTGGTGTCTCTACCCTTTTAGGAAGTCAGATTATGTTAGCGATCGCTGTGTTCGCTACTTGTTACACTATTCTCATCCTTTATAGTGGTTGCACTCAGATTGCCAACTTATCAGAAAAAACAGCAGCATTGTTGGTTCCAATTATGCTGTTGGTGAGTGGATGGCTTTCTTATCTGGCGTTTACCGTCATGCACTTTTAAGGGATTCGTTGGCAAATCCCCTCGATCATACTTCCAACTCTGACTCAAGAAACGGAACAAATTGGGGTTCCTTCAGGAAGAATGCTAAAGTTTTTCCGAGTTTTGGGAGTTAAGCGGCGTCAGCGCAGTTATTAATATTAATTGAAAAATAAAATCGACACTTTTTTGGCATCAATCACTATGGTCAAAAGGTCAAAATTACTTGCGATCGCTTTAACAACTTGTCTCGCTAGCCTTTTGTTAACCCTACTGGGAGTGAACCAAAAATCAGGGGCTTTAGCCTTTCCTGTATCGTCTTCTCCCATCACTACAATAGCTCAAGCCGATGATAGTGAGACTCAATCAGTTCCCTCCCAGCCTTTAACAGCTTCACCCCCAGCGAAATCTTCACTTCCCTACGATGCGAGACTGATTGATATTCGCACCGTTAGTCCTAACATTGTCCTTGATATCCGTTATGCAACAACGAATAATTTTTTAAAACGCAAACTTTATCCAAAAGCCCGTTGTGTGCTTAGAGGTGCAGCAGCAAGAAGGCTGGCACAAGTACAAAAAGAATTGGAAACAAAGGGATTGGGTTTAAAGGTTTATGACTGTTACAGACCCCTATCTGTACAAAGATTAATGTGGCAAGTAAAGCCAGATAATCGGTATGTAGCCAATCCTCAATATGGCTCTCGGCATAATCGAGGAGCGGCAGTCGATCTAACACTGATTGACCGCAATGGGAAAGAGCTAGAAATGCCTACGGGATTTGATGATTTTACAACACAAGCCCACAGAAATTATAAAGGTGGAAGTGCTCAAGCTAGAAAAAATAGCCAAGTGCTTGAGGCTGCAATGAAGAAATATGGGTTTATTCCTCTGCCAACAGAATGGTGGCATTTTGATGCTCCGGGTTGGGATAAGTATGCCATTCTCGATGTTGGTTTTGGGGAAATTCCTTAAACAGTGAATTGATATTTTTCTGATGCGATCGCTAGAAGCGAATTTACATCAGCTTTCTCACCCATTGCCGAAATGTCTTCAAAGTTGCGTTTCTCCCTGTGGTTTTACTTTACTCCAAATATTGAGGAATGACTTCAATTAATGGCATACCAGGAAAGGTTAGATTTTGTTTTGATTCAACATATTTTCCCTCTCGCAGCACATTAATTTGTAAGTTGCCTCGCTCAAATCGCCAAAGTTCGGAGATTTTTAATGCTTCGTAAATACTAGTGCAAGAAGGCAGAAGTAAGGAGACAGAAGGCAGAAGGGAAAAAAGGTTTTACAGTAAGCTTTTCAACCTTTTTTAACTGGTGGGTTATTTCTGCCGTGCTGTACTAGGGTGAGTACGACAGGTAATATCAATTTCCAATGCCAAGTCGGGAGGAGGATCGACTCCCAAGTCAATTCGCTTCTTCCCCCGAATTGCCGCCTCATTCTGGATGTAAAAGCATTGATCTGGCTCAATTCCCTTTGCCATCGCTTGATTTTGAAATGTTATCGATCCAAGACTTCTAAATTCTATGTTGAGTTCTTCCAATAACGCCTTCACCAAGTCACCAATAATTTCCTTGTTGTCCTCGTGTTCTGGTAGTGGCGTCATAATTTCTAGCGTTCCATTATCGTAGGCAATTCTTGCACCACGATGTTCACCCAATTCCTCTAGAATGATTTCCAATTCTTGCCAACTAACATCGTGCAACAGTACCCGTTGCCCTGGTGGAACGCTCAATCGGCTCAGTTCTAACAACATTCTTTAGCTCTCAGCTTACAAGCTTTGTAATAGGGTAACTTTAAAAATAGCTGATGATCCAATGATGCTTGGAAAAGCGATCGCATTCCCCACACCAACAAACACGATTCCTTCGGATAGCTACGCTTCACGCATCTCCTCCTCAGCCTCACTCCATCGCTGCTGCAACCTCCTCTTGAGACTGGGATGAACTGATACCGCCTCAATCGATGTCGTCGGGTAAGTCATTGATTGATAGTCCAGCCTGTTCCAACAAGGCTTGTAGCCGCTTTATTTGAGAAAAGGTGAACTTAATTCGCTGATGTTGACCGCGTTCGTAGCGGCTGATAGTACTAGCCGTTATGCCCAGTGCTTGCCCGAGTTCCTCCTGTGTTAACCCTAAGTACTCACGAAGTTCTTTGAGAGTTGTCAATTTAGGCTTGCTATTTGAGTTTTGATGTTCTACCATCCTAACAGTTGACTGTGCGTTTCGCATAGTTATGACGAGAAAACCGACGGGGAAACGCTTATGGGAAGCCCTATACTTCCTGTTTCCCTGTCTCTCTATGGGTAGTTTCTCACACGAAGCAAGTTGTGTCGGATATGTAGCGGCACAGGAGGTGATGCGCGAGACGATCTAGCTGGAAGCCCAACCCCGCCCTGAAATAAATTTCGGGCTGATAGCTAAAGTCAGCTAAAGCTGACTGCATGAAGATTTTCAACCCGTTTTAACGGGTTTAAGCTTTGAGCCTGAATTTTAATTCAAGGCTCTAGTGCAAGATGTGCATTTTCCAGAAATAACGGGCGATTCGCATTTTCGCAATTGTCGCAGATCGCCCTTTCTAAAAAAACAATCACCAAAATCATAACAATGAAACATTCCGAATGGCTTCGCCTCCAAGCAGAAGGCGACAGGGTTGTTGCGTCTTTACGTGCCGATGGCTTCATCTGTCGCAAACAACCACGCCGCTTGTCTTGGTATCTTTGCAAAGGCTCGGTTTCTTACACCTTGACTTGGCTACCAGCACCAGTGCGTGAATGGAGCTTGTTACCGAGTGATGGGACACCACACAGAGCGCAACTTTTAGCTCAGATTCACTCTACTTTGGAGCATGGGGGTTGTGGTCGTACAGCAGAACCATCCCCACCTCCGACGCAAGGCTTCTGGAATCAAAAGAATTATCCCTGGACACTGGTTAGGCTGCTGCCGAATGCTCAACACTATACAGTTGGTCGCTTCTACAGCCGCACTGAGGCGGAAAATCACAAGCGGTTTCTCGGTAAGTGGATGCCTGCGGCTGAGTTCGAGGTTGTTTTTGATAGCGAAGCGGTAGCGAGTCTTGCCTGCGGCACGCTACGCGAACGAGCGTCTGCTGATGTGGTGACTTAGGGGAAGAGAGGCGATTCGCACCTGCTGTTCACCTCACCAAGAGCCTTACATGACACAGCTAGACAGGTGAGGGAGGCTTTATGTGCGATCGCCCTTCGGGACGGTTTGCTGGGCGCGATCACTCTTTAACATCTATCGCTACATCCTCATTAAAAGTTAGGCTACGTTGACTAAAGTGCCCCCAAAACTTCCGGATTCAAACTTCCAAGTGAAGAATAATCAGGCGTATTAGACCGCTTTGAGTGATTGAACAAGTAGTTAAATGTAAGCTAATGACTCAAGATCGAATTCGGCAAATTTTAGACTTGTTTAACCAACGAGAGCATGAACTCGAAGCCGAGTACAGGGCTTATGAAATCGGGCTTGGGCTACTAGAACCTATTAGCTCAGTTTGTGTAGGTGGCGGAATTGTATTACCGCTAATTGCAGGATTTACACTACTTGGTCAATCCGAATTATTTGGTAGGAACTGGGAATTATTCAGTGGTGGTTTATCGCTACTTGCTGCAATACTTACAGGAATTCACACAGGCTTTAAATGTGAGCAACATCAAGCTGAGTGTCGCCGACTAATTCAAGCATTGAAGAGCCTAGCAGAGGACTACGAAGCAGCTAAGGTAATACCTGAAAACGAATTAGAAGCAAAGCTAAATGAACTTGAAACTCGTCGAAGGGAATTACGCAAGAGCATTACTGTCCGACCAGCCAATTGGTGTACTCGGCGTGCAAAGCGAGAATTGAAAGTAGCAAAGAGTACCTGAAGCTTGATCTGTATGGTAAACGATGCTCAGGGGCAGTGCAGAGCGTTTAGTCGATACCGACGACGGCTGAAAGCCTTTGGTGTATTAGCAAAGGTTACTAACAGCCTATGAACGGCAACTTGAGGCTGCTTGAGACTATCTGTTGAGAAAGGCATTTCGAGGTTACTTGCTAGGTATTAGGCTGAAGCTAGTACTGCCTACCAACTTCGTTAGTAAGTATATCGGTTTCAGTACGGTGCTGTTCTCAGCTAAGCTATTGTGCATCTTTTGAAATTGGCTAGTAAACTCATAAGTAAGAGTTTTTAATCCATAACTCGTATGTCTCTGTCACACATGCAACCAAGCCAAGGTTTTATCTTAGATTCTTATCACTTCTACAAAATTGCTAAAGATTCATATTACCAGGCTAGGCAAGGTTTTACTATTCATAGGCAAAATGATGCTTTAGTGGCAATTATTTTTGCAGCTTTATCACTTGAGGCATTTATTAATGAGCTCGGGGCTCTCGCTAGGGATGCGAAAGCTGACGGATACAGGGAAGATTTCCTTGATAAATTAATTGATGCTATAGATGAATCTCATATCGAGAGCCAGAAAGATAAAAATACACGAGCAAAATTTCTGAATGCTAGTATAGCCCTGTCTAAGGAATTTGATAAGGGAAAACATCCTTATCAAGATTTTGCAGATCTTTTTAGATTACGAGACTGTCTTGTTCATCTCAAACCACAGGATCGCTTTGAGATCGACCTAGATAATAATTGGATTTATTCAGGAAGAAAGCTAATAGACAGATTACGTAGTAAAAATATTATTCAGGGTTTTACTCAAGTTAAATCCATAACATTATTAGTCAGTAATGCTGCTGCGGCTAAATGGGCTTGCGATATAGCTTCAGCAATGGTTATTGCAATTTTAGACATGATTCCTGATTCAAAATTTAGTAGAGATAATCAGGTATTTGCTTTATACAAAATTAGGTTCCAACCATTGGAGACAGACGAGCAAAACATATTAGAAGAGGAATACCATAATCGCCAGAGGGCTGTCCTTCAAGCAGATGAGCTATGCAAAAGGTTATTAGAGACATATGGAGAGTTTCCTGACAATGTTGAACTAATACGTGAGGACAGGTCTAGATAGCGGTGAAAGAAATTGTAGTTGATAGTAGTGTAGTTATTAAGTGGTTTGTTCCACAAGCTAATTCCATACAAGCACGCAAAATACTTGATAAATATCAAGATGGTGAGCTTTTTCTACTTGCACCAGATTTGATCTATGCAGAAGTAGGCAACATTATTTGGAAGCTTCATAGATTTCAAGGCGTATCTCAAGTAGATGCAGAAGCTATACTCAATACATTTCAATCAATCACGTTGGTGATAACTCCGTCATCTTCACTGCTTAATGATGCCTATCGCCTTGCAGTTGCATATCAAAGAACTGTATATGATTCACTCTATATTGCTCTCAGCCTTCGACGACAATGTCAGTTCGTTACTGCTGATGAGAAACTTGTGAATTCCGTAAACAGTGTGTTTCCAAATGTTATTACAATCGCAAGTTGGTCTTAAAAACTACAGTAAAGTTTTTTCCAGATCAACCGTCACCACCAATGTTCTAGACTGGGATAGCGATAATCCAGTAAGAGAAGGGAACATACGATGCGACTGTCTAATATGCTTTTCGTCACCCTGCGGGAAGACCCAGCAGAAGCGGAAATCCCCAGTCACAAACTACTAGTTCGTGCAGGCTACATACGTCGCATCGGTAGCGGGATTTATGCCTATCTCCCCTTAATGTGGCGCGTACTGCAAAAAGTCTCCCAAATCGTGCGCGAGGAGATGAATGCCACAGGTGCTCAAGAGTGTCTACTGCCCCAGTTGCAACCCTCAGAGTTGTGGAAAGAGTCGGGACGCTGGGATACCTACACCAAAGCCGAAGGTATCATGTTCGCCTTCCAAGACCGGCAAGAGCGAGAAGTGGCACTCGGCCCCACCCATGAAGAGGTTATCACGACCATTGCTCGTGACATGATTCGCTCCTACCGCCAACTGCCTTTAAACCTGTACCAAATTCAAACCAAATTCCGGGATGAAATTCGCCCTCGCTTCGGACTCATGCGCGGTCGCGAATTCATCATGAAAGATGCTTACTCCTTCCATACCGATGAAGAGAGCCTGAAAAAGACCTATCAGGATATGTACCAAGCGTACAGCAACATGATGCGTCGCGCTGGTCTGAAATTCCGACCCGTAGAAGCCGACTCCGGGGCAATTGGCGGTTCGGGTTCCACCGAGTTCATGATATTGGCAGAAGCGGGAGAAGATGAAGTTCTCTACACCGAAGATGGTCAGTACTCTGCCAACGTAGAAAAAGCAGTATCCTTGCCACCCGATGCCGAACCCTCACCCTTTACCACCTACGAAAAACGCGAAACTCCCAACACCCCAACCATTGACTCCCTCGCTAAATTCCTGAAATGCTCACCGACCCAAATCGTCAAAAACGTCCTCTACCAAGCCATCTATGACAATGGCATGACGGTACTCGTGCTAGTGAGCATCCGAGGCGACCAAGATGTAAACGAGGTGAAGCTGAACAACGAGTTAGTGAAGCTGGCAGAGCAGTACAATGCCAAAACCTTGCTCTCGCTAACTGTACCCGATGCCACTGCTCAACAAAAATGGGCAGCAAAACTACTGCCATTGGGCTACATTGCCCCTGATATCGAAGACGATTACATCAACCCCAATAAAGAAGTCGCACCTCAGTTTTTGCGTTTAGTAGATAAAACAGCCGTTGAGCTGAAAAACTTCGTCACGGGTTCCAACGAGTCAGGCTATCACGTCGTTGGCGCGAACTGGGGCGAACAATTCCAGTTACCCAAACTAGAGGTCGATGTAAGGAAAGCAAAAATAGGCGATCGCGCCATCCACAACCCCAGCCAAACCCTGCAAAGCGCACGCGGCATCGAAGCCGGACACATCTTCCAATTGGGGACAAAATACTCCAAAGCAATGAATGCCACCTACACCAGCGAGTCTGGTGAAGAACTGCCTCTCTATATGGGATGTTACGGCGTCGGCGTGTCTCGTTTAGCTCAGGCAGCCGTCGAGCAATCCTATGACAAAGATGGCATCATCTGGCCCGTTGCGATCGCACCTTACCATGCCATCATCTGCGTCCCCAATATCAGCGACGAAAAACAGATGGAAGCAGCAGAAAAACTCTACACCGAACTCAATGCCGCAGGAATCGAAACCCTCCTCGATGACCGCAACGAACGCGCTGGTGTAAAGTTCAAAGATGCCGACCTAATCGGAATTCCCTACCGAATTGTAACCGGGCGATCGCTCAAAGACGGCAAATTAGAAGTCGTCCAACGAGCCACCAAGCAATCTCAGGACATTCCTATCGATCAAGTCGTGGCAACTCTAAAACAGTGGATTGAAGAAGCCGCCAAGGGCTAAAACTGGTAAAAGTGGGATGGGCGTCTCGCCCGTCCTCTTACCGT
This sequence comes from uncultured bacterium, assembly GCA_966675205.1. Classification (GTDB taxonomy): domain Bacteria; phylum Cyanobacteriota; class Cyanobacteriia; order Cyanobacteriales; family Coleofasciculaceae; genus JBFLZA01. The sequence goes on along the minus strand of CBKWLJ010000007.1, from coordinate 3,199 downwards.
TCGTAGATGCACCGCCCCCGTTCCCTGATCATGATTGCAAGACAAGGCTATCAGACAAGAGAATGGATGAATTCCAAGGCGCAAGCTCAGGAGGAAACACAAAAATTTCTTCACCGTAAAGCAACGCCTTATCGTAAAGCCTTATCGCCTCTGCCAAACGAGAAAACGTAATAGGAATCCATCGATCTTGATAACTACAGATGACGACTTTAGCTGTTGCATCCTGCCCCAAGGGAAGTGGATTTTTCCAGGGTGAAATCATTTGTGATGCCCCTTTGCTTTCTACTGTGTATATTTACTTATTGTTGTGACTGTCATACTCACGTAATACAATCTGTCGCAGGTTATATGTCTACAGGAGTATTTTTTTTGCGACCTAAATTTAAATATCTCTTTGACGGAATATTCCTCATCGGAACTATTGTCGTAACCCTATTTTCCCTGGCTGGATACTTTGGGCTATTCAACAGGTACTTAGAGCTGACATCTCATTTCAAACTGCAATATTTAATAATTAGCTTTTGTCCATTTTTTTACTTTTTGCTCAGACGCCAGAACTTGGGATTAAGTATCAGTTTATTTTGTCTCCTCATTAACTTATATGAAATTGCCCCTTGGTATTTTCCCTCATCCTTGGGGATAGCCAATAATAGCGAGGCACAAAAAATTAGAATTTTTCAGTCAAATGTTGACAAATATGATAATAATTACCCTCAAGTTATTTCTTTAGTAAGAGAAGAAAAACCCGACATTGCAGTTTTTCTGGAAGTCGGCAAAAGGGGAGCAAAAAAATTAGAAATTTTAAAAGATATTCTTCCCTACGCGATCGCTCACCAAGATGTTGATATAGATGGTGCAGCTATCTACAGCAAACTGCCTCTGATTAATACCTCTATTAAATCTTTAGGTGGGGGAAGAAAAAGTATTTTGGCAGATGTATCGATTCAAAAAAAATTAATTTCAGTCATTGCTGTACATCCTAGTCAAGCACTTGGCAAAGCTTATTTTGAGGAACGCAACCGACAACTGGCAGCAATTGCTGATTATGCAGCAACGGTGAAAAATCCTTTGGTTGTTGGAGATTTTAATGTAACGATGTGGTCTCCGTACTATAAACGATTTATTAGTAAATCTAAACTCCACAACGCACGAAGAGGCTTTGGCGTTTTACCGACATGGCATACGAGCTATCCATTACTCTTTATTCCCATCGATCATTGTTTCGTAGGTGGAGATATTGAAGTATTGAAGATGCGTCTAGGTCGTTCAGTTGGCTCTGATCATTTGCCTGTTATCACAGATTTGGCGATTTCTGGAAAATCGGCTTGAGTTAGCTTCCTCTATCCTCTCGATAAAAGTTAATTGAAAGCCTGTCAAGGGAACTGCGATCGCAGATAATTTTGGGATAACGTTGCTCTCATTTCGCATGGAATTTCTGACCATCCTCCTATCGACCTTACTGGCTATCGTATCTCCAGTGGGATTAGCGATCGATACCATCGCGGAAAACACGCTCCGTTCCCGCTTAAGTAAAGTAGAGCAGTTGCAAGTTCGTGTGGATAATACTCCAAGCTATCAGCTTGTACAAGGAAAGGTAGAGCGAGTCAGAATTGCCGGTCGGGGGTTATGGCTGACTCCGGATATTCGCATTGATGCATTGGAATTAGAAACAGACCCCCTGAACCTTGATTTAAAACGTCTTGGAGGAGGTCAAAGTTCACCCAATCAATCACTACGGAAACCCCTGCAAACGGGGATACGTCTAGTGTTTACAGAGGAGGATATCAACAAAGCTTTGCTTTCACCTGCCATTTCGGCTCAATTGCGGCAACTTGGCAGCAGTCTTTCGGGAGAATCAGGAGAACCTTATGAGCTTGTTAATCCACAGGTCGATTTTTTGGATAACAACCGTCTCCGTTTTCAAGTAGATTTACAACAAAAAGATGCTGAAACCCTCACTCTTGTGGTCGAATCAAGTCTGAAGGTTGTCGCCGGACACCGCTTAAACCTAATTGAGCCAGTAGCAACCCTCAATGGGCAATCACTTTCTCCCTTTATTGTTGAAGGATTTGCCGAAGGTATTAGTAAGCGCTATGATCTCCGCAGCTTGGAGGAGTCGGGGATTACGGCACGAGTTTTACAATTGAAAGTAGATAGTCGTGAGTTAGAAGTAGCAACGTTTGTCCGATTGGATGCCTCAAAGAAGGTATCTGCGACAACTGAAGGGGCGCGTCTTCAGTAAAGCATCAGTTCTCTAAGCCTGAACTTATACAGTCCCTATACGTCAATCTTTTCTCATTATTATGGAAGATTCTTGATATGCAAGATCAACACAACGCTCGTCGCATTCCTGTCGGTTTAATTGCTGGTGTTTCTGCTGCGCTTGTTACTGCTGGAGGAGGAGCTGCTTGGTGGGTTTGGAATTCAAATCAGTCTTCCCCTACGACCCAACCTTCGCCACAGGCATCTGTCCCGTCTGCGCCAATTCAACCGACAACCCAACCGATTCAACCAACAACTCAGCAACCCCAAGCGACAACCCAACCGATTCAACCAACAACTCAGCAACCCCAAACGACAACCCAACCCATTCAACCCTCAACCCCACCCGTTGGAACTACAGCAGAAGAGACTGTAAAGGTTTATTGGGTCAATAATGTCAATAATAAAGTTGAATTAGTTCCCAGCCCGATCTCACTCAGTGATGACAACAAGCCTGATCAAATTTTAGAGGCTGCATTCAAAACCTTACTAACTGGTCCTGATAACCCAGCACTCTCTACAACCATTCCGCAAGGAACCCAGCTTAAGAAAATTACTGTGGAAGCTGACGGGGTTCATATTGATTTGTCTGAGGAATTTACTGCGGGAGGGGGTAGTACCTCAATGACCGGTCGAGTCGCGCAAGTGATCTACACAGCCAGCAGCTTAGATCCAGCGGCTAAAGTTTGGATTGATGTAGAGGGCGAACCGCTGGAGGTGCTTGGAGGAGAGGGCTTAATGATCGATCAGCCCATGACTCGCGAAAGCTTTGAGCGAAACTTTGATTTGTAGGGGTTTTGAATTAGACGCCATGCGTGATGAAGCACAAGAAAGGAATGAAAATTCTGATCTCTTCTGCCCTGGAGCCTTATTTTCAAGTTAGCCGCCCATGTGCTAAAGCTCACAACGAAAAAATGAAAAATTCCTTCTCCTGAAT
>CBKWLJ010000006.1:0-54784 GCA_966675205.1 uncultured bacterium | reverse complement strand
CCAAAGATTAATTGACTTTTGGGTTTTGTCCTGATCTGGCTTTTAGCTATCTGAATAAAGGCAGTAGAAACTCGGATACGGAGATCTCTATGTGCAACTACATAAGTGCGTTTTCACTTCAATTCCATTCTGGGAATTGGGGTGAAAGTCTTGCCTGTTTATCTCGCTCCTTGCTCAAGGACATAGCTGTCGATCCTACTGATGAGGACAATCGGGGTAGCGGGCGCTAAATGAAAAACCACGACAAGCGGTAAAAAGCCGCTTTACTGTGAGGAGAATGAGAAATTGAGATTGGATACGGCAGTATATCCCGGCTTTAAAAGCCGGGTTTTTACGTTTACAGGCAGTGCTATGCAAGGCTGTAGAGTAGTGTTTCCCTGATAATGTAGTAATTTTTCTCTGATTGAATCGTCTACTTTTCTAGCAGGAGGTCATGAGGGCAGGCTGTTTTCGCGATTAAAATCTTAAAAAATAAATTTTTTCAACTACCTTAAGAAGCAATTTTCCTGATTCTAGTCTATACATAAAATGAACTCTTTGTCCTGTCAATAGGTGTCACTTATTTAACTGTCTGAAAGAAAGGTTCTCCCTCTCTAAAATTACTTATTGATTAAAGAAATAAATAGTAGACAGTTAAATAGCTGTTTCTCTCACTGCGTTTTTTACTGATACTGCCCTTGGAGATCCGAATCAGTGAATAGAAACTCTGACAAGGACATGCCAAAATGCCAAATTATAGTTCGCTCCTACTAATAAGTGTGTTATTGACTGGTATCGCCGTTAGTGTTCCTCAGGTGGGTGTTCACGCTGGAACGGTAAACGAGCATGATCTTGAGTCACATCTGTTAACTCAAGAGTCGAGCAAAAAAGGTGAATGCCCACAAGGGGGACAAAGTCCTCTTCCTGGCTGTGGACGAAGAGATATATAAGTTACTCACACAACTCATTCAAGTGTTGAGCAGCCAACCTCTTACTATTGCCCCCAATCTTACAATTGAGCTGTGGGAGAGAGCATCAGTACAATAGCCGAAACACGTCAGTCAAATGGCTTAAACTTTAAAAGATTATGGTCGGTGAAGGATATCAATGACTAGATAGTTTATAAACTGTGCCAATTGTCTCATTGATAGTTTCAATCAACGCCCTACTTTCAGGGATTTTTTGGGTGAGGACATCTTCACAGCTTCGGACATAGAGTTTTGCCGCTTTATCGTAGTTGTTGATCTGGATGATTTCTTGGAATATTCGATAGGCTTCCGCATATTTTTTCGCGTGATAGAGTAAGATTCCCTCTTCAAAGTTGGTCTTAGTTTGCGACTTTAGAGCAACAATCGCAGGAGAGTCAGCATCAAAGACATCAAATACTGGCACTAGTTCTCTTTTGCCTTTAACTGGAATTTGCCCCAGAAATCGATACTGATATTGAGTTTGATCGTCAAGCCCTAATAAAGTCTGTCCGGTGATAATAATGGTAGCGCCATAGACTTTAGTCAAATCTTCCAGACGAGAGGCTAAGTTAACAGCATCAGAAATTACTGTAGATTCCATCCGCTGTTCTTCGCCTATGGTTCCCAGCATCAAAGTGCCTGTATGCAAACCAATACCAATGGCGATTGGACGTTCGCCAATTTTTTGGCGATGTTCATTGTAGAGTGCCACTTGTTTCTGCATATCGATCGCAGCTTTTAAGGCATCTTCTGGGCTTTCGGGAAACAGCGCCATGATCGCATCGCCAATGTATTTATCAATAAAACCATTGTGTTGACGGATAACTGGGCCCACCCGACTCAAGTAAGAGTTGATAAAATCAAAGTTTTCTTTGGGAGACATTTCTTCTGACATACTCGTAAAGGAACGAATGTCAGAGAACATAATTGACATTTCCTTCTGCACTTGGTCGCCTAAACGCACATCCACAATACTTTCATGTCCTAGAAAGCGCAAAAATTCATGAGGGACAAAGCGGCGATAGGTGACATTGATTTTAGATAATTCAATATGCGTTTTAATTCTTGCCAAAAGTTCATTTTTCGAGACGGGTTTGGTGAGATAATCATTGGCACCTGCACTCAAGCCTTCTACGAGGTCTGAAACTTGATTTTTTGCCGTCAACATCACAATGGGCATGACAGTTGCGGGAAATTGTTCGCGGATTTTTTTGCAAACTTCATAGCCCGACATCTTCGGCATCATGGCATCGAGAATGATCAAATCGGGCCTCAAACCGTTTTGAATTTCAGCTAATGCTTTAATGCCATTATTCGCTGGGATAACGGCGTAGTTGTGTAATGACAGATGGTTGGTGACGACTTGCAGATTAATCGGTTCGTCGTCTACCGCCAAAATGGTAAATTCACGAGGTGAAGCGGTTGTCTGTATGATTTGAGCTACAGGTGATAGGGTATCTTCTCGAACTTTGGCGATCGCACAGGTATTACTGTCTTCGGCAATCCTTTCCTTGGGGGTAGGTGTTGGTTCTAGTCCTTGGGCACTGATAGGCAGAGTAAAAATAAATCGCGACCCTTGGTTCACTTCCGACTCAACGCGGATGGTACCACCGTGCAGTTCCACGAGTTGTTTGGTGATACTCAATCCCAGTCCCGACCCCCCATACTCACGGGAGATAGAGGCATCAGCTTGCTCAAAGGATTTAAAGATATCGTTGAATTGATCTGCGGCGATGCCAATACCTGTGTCAGCAACGGTAATTTCTACCTTGTCATTCACCACTGCCCCTGACACGGTAATTAATCCAGATTCAGTGAATTTGATGGCGTTGCCGACCAAATTATACATGATTTGTTGCAGGCGATTTTCATCCCCCTCAACAGCCGGGAGATCGGGTTGAATTTCGTTTTTCAGTTTTAGGGATTTACCTGCTACAAGAGGCAAAGAAAGATTGAGAACAACTTCCGCAATTTGGCAAAAGTCTATGGGCTTTTTTTGCAGTTCGATGTCTCGGTTCTTGAGTTTGGCAAAATCAAGGATGTCGTTGACAAGGCTTGCTAACCGCTTACCACTGGAAACAACCATGGAAAGATTGACGATTTGCTGATCGTTTAGCGGCCCTGCTGCCCCATCAATCAGAGATTCAGTAATCCCAATAATGCCATTGAGGGGGGTGCGGAGTTCGTGAGAGATATTGGCTAAAAACTCATCCTTGAGCCGATCGAGGCGCTGTAATGCAGCATTTTTGAGTTCGAGTTCTTGGGTAAAACGCAGGCGTTCGGCTTCAGCTTGTTTGCGGTGGGTGATATCTTGAAAAGCAGCGATCGCAAAAACCACATTACCATCTCTATCAAAAATTGGGTTGCCCCAGACCTCCAGAGGGATAATTTTATCGGGATGGTGAATCTCTAGATTATCGGCTGTTACGCATTCGCCCTTCACTGCTCGGACAACGGGAAGATCGGCGTTGGGGTATATCTGATCGGTTTGGGCAATATAAACTTGATAAATCTCAACTAAGCGTTCGGGGGGAGCATCCGGCACAATGCCTTTGCCCAAAATCTCCTGTGCCGCTTGATTTGCGTAGTAAGGTTGGCCTTGGGCATCCATCACAAACAAGCCCACTGGAATCGCTTCCAGAATTTGAGCCAGTGTTCGCTCGCTTTCTTTGAGTGCTTCTTGAGCGCGTTCGCGTTCAGCAACTTCTTGCTGAAGATGTCTTAATAATTCAACTTGAGCCTGTTGTGCTAACCGTTCCTGTTCCAACGCTGCTTTCATCTGTTGTACATGTTGCAGCGTTTTTTGGGTGGTAATTTCTAAATCTTGAAAATCAATGGGTTTCGTCAAGAAGTCAAAGGCACCCAAATTCATTGCCTTGCGGATATTTTCCATATCTCCGTAGGCGGAAAGAATCACAGCTTTGGTGGTGGGATATTGCTCTGCCAGCTTTGTGAGCAATGCTAACCCATCCATTTGCGGCATATTCAGATCGGTTAAGACCATATCAATATCTGGCTGAGCCTGTAGCTGTGCTAATGCTTCCACGCCATCATGGGCAAAAATAAACTGGAGTTCATTTTGCCGGATTTTTTTTCTAAATTTCTGGCGGATTAAGGGTTCTAAGTCTGGCTCATCATCCACAACCAGAATTCTCGCTGGCATGATTTATTTCCCGATCGGGGTGGGTTAACTAATTTTGCAATATTTTTTCTTTGAGCGTGACAAATTCAACAGGTTTGTGAAGATAATCATCCGCTCCATATTCCATAGCGATTCGGTAATTTTCTTCATCGCCATAAGCGGTAATCATAAAAACTTTTAAGCTGGGGTACTTTTCTTTAATGATTTTCAGCAATTCTAGCCCGTTCATTCCTGGCATATTAATATCTGAGAGAATCAGAACAACACAATGGTCTTGGTGATTTTGGAGATAGTCCAGGGCTTCGGTTGCCGAAAACGCAAAAACAAACTCAATTAAACCTGCTTTGATTTCCCTCCTAAATTTTTGTCTGAATAATAATAGAACATCTTCTTCATCGTCTACAACCATTATTTTCATGGTTTAACTCTGTTTGGGCAAAATAATAGTAAACTCTGAATAATGGTTTTCTTCCGTCTTGACTTTAATTTCTCCTTGATGCTCTTGGACAATGATGTCATGACTAATGGATAGACCTAAGCCTGTTCCTTGACCCGTGGGCTTGGTGGTAAAAAAGGGATGAAAAATTTTATCTCGAATGTCTTTGGGGATGCCTTTGCCGTTATCTCGAATGCGAATTTCTACGCGATCGCCCAAGTTTTTGGTACTAACCCAAAGTGTGGGCGAAAATCCTTCTTTAATTTCTTTTTTCTTTTCATGGGTCGAATAACAAGCATTGTTGATGATATTAAGAAACACCCTGCTTATATTTTGCGGGACGACATTCACTTGACCGAGGGAATTGTCGTAATTGGTTTCTATGGTAATGTTAAACGAAGTGTCCTTCGCTCGCATCCCGTGATAAGCTAAGTTAACATATTCTGCGAGTAAGGCATTAAGGTCGGTGAGTTCCCTCTCTCCCGCTTTGCCTCGCGAATGCATCAGCATTCCGCGCACAATATTGTCAGCTCTTTTACCATGTTCATTGATTTTTTTGACGTTTTGTTGCAGATCACTGAGAATCTCTTCAATGTATTCGGTTGTTTCTGTATCTAAGCGATCTTTTTGATTTTCAATTTCTTCGAGCAGTTCCTCGGTTAACTCGGTAGACAGTTCAGCGAAATTATTCACAAAGTTTAAAGGATTTTTGATTTCATGGGCAATCCCTGCGGTTAAAGCACCTAGAGAGGCGAGTTTCTCTTGGGCGATAATTTGGTCTTGGGTGGCTTTGAGTTTTCGCAGGGTGGCCTGGAGTTCTTGATTTTTCTCTTGTAATTGGTGCGTTCTCTCGTCTACTTTGATTTCTAGGGTGTGGCTGTAGTCTTCGAGTTGGGCGTAGAGGCGGGAGTTTTCGATGGAGATGGCAGCTTGGGCGGAAAGGATTTTTAGGGTTTCGACGCGATCGCGCGTAAATGCCCCAGTTGTGAGATTGTTTTCTAGGTAGAGAATACCACTGAGTTTGCCTTGGTTAAGCAGGGGGGTGCAGAGGATTGATTGGGGTTGGATGGAAACGATGTAGGGATCGCGGGTAAATTGTCCTTCGCGAGTGGCATCGTTGAGGACGACGTTTTTTTGGGTGTGGAGGACGTAGTTGATGATGGAGGCACAGACGAGGGGTAGGTGGGTGGAGGGAGCGATCGTATCGATGGGGAGCGATCGCATTACACTTACCTCATCCTCCCCCACACTTGCTTCTGCTTCAATCGCCCAATTCCCGTTGTGTTCAAGAATGAGAAAGCCTTTTTGAGCACCTGCATTCTCAATGACGAATTTCATCAACTTTTCTAGCAACTTGTCTAGGAGAATTTCCCCTGAAATAGCTTGCGAGGCTTTCAGCACGCTGTCTAAATCTAAGGAACTGGACGTGCGTTGTCCACTCGTTGTCGTTGAGGGCGTTACGGTACTCTGATGGGAACCTGTGCCAGTTTGGGCAAAAAACTGAGGGTATCGCGTCTCTAAGTCCTTAACCTTAGCTTTTGCTCCCCATCGCAGGTAGGCATAGTGGGCATCTTGCAGGTAGTGGCGGGCAACATGGTTTTGGTTTCTGGCTAAATAAAATCGTCCTGCGAGTTCGTAGGCAAGGGCTTCTTCGTTGAGGTATTCATTTTCGTGGGCTAAAGCAATGGCTTTGTCGTAATATTCTCTGGCGTCTGCATCGTTGCCTAATATGCGATCGCATTCAGCTTCGACCAGATAAAATTTATGAAGATAATTCATGGGGGCATAGCTTGCCCATTTTTTTATTTTTTCTTGGTTAGCAGTAACCTTTTCAAGAATGTGTTTTTGTTCGGATTTTGTAACCTCACAAAATACAGCAAGCTGGACTAATGAATCATAAGAATGGAATTGGTAGAAAGGAATCATTCCTGTTGTACCATCGAAATACTCTTCTGCCTTAGCGGCAAATTCGCGTGCTTTTGAATATTCTTGCAATAAATAACAAATGAACATTTTATTGAAGTAAACATAATAAAGTGCAGGTCTGTCGTTTACTTCGATGTGAATCGGAAGCATTTCTTCTTCGTTATATGCTTCACCTTTTAATTGACAGGGATTATCATTTTTACCTAGTAAATTCAATACAGCTTGCCAATAAATATTCTGCCAATTTAGTGTAGTTGTCTGCTTGAGTTGATAAAAGGCTTCGCTGTAAAGGGCAAATTCTCGTTCAACATCAGCCAGTTCTCTGCCAAGATAATATAAATTAAAACATCGTGTAAACTCACAATAGGTAGCACATTGCAAGTCCCCTGTTTCTAGTCCGCTTTGATAGCCTTCCTGCAAAGGCTTTAATGTGTCTTTAATATGCTTTTTCCAATGGCATATACCGACATAAAATATATTAAATACAGTTGCCTTGAATTTGTTGTTGTGTATCCGGTTTAAAAAATCCAAAGCGAGTTGACCAAATGCATAGCCGGAATCAATATCTTCTATAAGTCCACACATCACTAATCCGTAAGTAACATAGGCAAAAGCTGATTCAGCCGTATTTCCATGTTTAATCGATAAACTAACTTGCTTGCATACAGACAACGGCATTAGTTCAGGAACAGCTTTAAAGGTAATAGAAAATAAAGAACTTAGGATGCCCATTGCAGCCAGTTTATCTGGCTCTTTCATTTCCGGTAGGTCAATCAGTTCCTCAATCTGTTTTCGGGCTAACTCTAACTCTATCCCGTGTATCGCTTGCGTCATGTCTGATTCATTGATCGGATCGGGAAAAGTAATGTTTAATAACTTCAGCACCTCGATCGCAAAATCCTTTGCTGTTAGCAGCTTGTTCTGAGAAATATAAGCTACAATCTGAATTTCATAGGCTTTGACTTTATCGAGTAGCGTCTTTGCTCGTTGCAATACCTCCTGAGTCAATCGCTGCATCTGCTCAAAATCTCCGCAGAGGTAGGCTGTCTCGGCTGCTGCTAAATATAACTTTAAAATCAGATCATACCTATCCTGCCAACTGTCATTACTAGTTAATGGAAAAGATCGAGAAGTATCTCTCCTATGGTTTGAGGAAGTCAGCACTTCGATGCCAACAAGCAGGTAATCGAACGCAGGTTGATAAGCTGCTGAGGTTTTCGCTTTATAACCCGCCAGCAAGTTTAATTCTGCCAGTTCATCCCTCTGAATCTGTTGTTTAATTAACTGCCTACCTTGATTCAGTTGATTGACAATGTCAAAGATGTCCTGTTCACGCTTTTCTGGTGGGGTATTTTGCAGTAGTAATTGTCCTACTCGCCAGTGAACTGATTGCTTATCCTCCGCTGGAATGAGTGAATAGACAGCTTGCTGAATTCGGTCATGAGCAAATTTGTATTCCGCTGCCAAGTGATCTAAAAGACCTTCGACATCAACTTCCATTAACTTGTAGGCATTGCTGAGTGGTAAGATAAATCCCTCTGCGATCGCAGCCCATAGTTCTATTGCTGTTTCTCTGGGCGATTTTTCAAACACAATCGCCAGTCTTCTCAAATCAAATTTATTTCCAACACAAGCAGCTAGTTGCAAAATAGCTTGCGTTTTTGGGGGTAACTTTTGCAATTTATCTGCCATCAATTCAACCACATTATCTGTGAGCTGTTGCGCTTTAATTTGACTTAAATCCCATTGCCAAGCACCGAGTTCATAGTTAAATTTCAGTAACTCTTCGGCATACAGAGACTTCAAAAACTCAGTGATGAAGAAGGGATTACCATCTGTCTTAGCCTGTACTAATTCTGCTAGAGGTCTAGCGACTTCTATCTCACAGTTCACAATATCGGTAATCAACTGGGTGATGTGTGGCAATGCTAAAGGTGAAAGCGAGATTTGATTGACCACTGTTCTTGCCTGCTCTATCTCATCCAAAATCAGCATCAGCGGATGAGTGGGAGATACTTCGTTATCTCGATATGCCCCAATTAAAAACAGATATCGGCTATCACTAGCTGTCATCAGCAGCTCAATTAATTTTAATGAAGCTCCATCTGCCCATTGCAAATCGTCCAGAAAAATAACCAGTGGATGTTCGGGCTGGGTAAATATCTTGATGAACTTCTGAAATACTAAATTAAAGCGATTTTGGGCTTCTGCTGGTGGTAGATTAGGTATTGCTGGTTGTGGATCAATAATGAGTTCTAGTTCAGGAATAACCTCAATGATGACCTGTCCATTTGCTCCCAAAGCAGCTAAAAGTTTTTCCCGCCAAATGGCAATTTTCGTATCACCTTCAGTTAAGAGTTGTTTCAGCAATCCTCGAAACGCCTGAATAATTGAGACGTAAGGAATATTGCGTTGAAACTGGTCAAATTTCCCAGAGATAAAGTAACCTTGCTTGCGGGTAATGGGTTTATAAATTTCCTGTACTAACACCGATTTACCAATGCCTGAATATCCGGATACCAGCATCATTTCGCTTGCTCCCTGGCTAACTCGCTCAAAGGCACTCATCAAGGTATCAATTTCCTGTTCTCGCCCATATAACTTTTGCGGAATTTGAAATCTGTCCGAAATATCGTGACTACCCAAAGGAAAGGGGTCAATCTGCCGTTTAGTCTGCCACTGCCGCAGGCATTCCTCTAAATCTGCTTTTAGCCCATATGCCGATTGATAGCGGTCTTCGGCATTTTTCGCCATTAATTTCATCACAATATCTGAAACAGCTTTCGGACAGTTATGAGTGTTAAGGTTTAAACTATTTTCTCTCCCTCTTAACAAATGAGGTGGAACAGGTTGTCTAGCGATATGGCAATGCACTAATTCCAGCGCATCATTCGTCGGGAAAGGTAATTGACCTGTCAATAATTCGTAAAAAGTGACTCCTAAAGAGTAAAAATCTGCCCGATAATCAATCGCCCGATTCATCCGTCCCGTCTGCTCCGGCGAGATATAGGCCAGCGTCCCCTCTAACACATTGGGATTGCGAAAGGTTGAATTTTCTCGCGTTAGCACTGTCGAGATGCCAAAGTCGATCAGTTTGAGTTCGCCTGTGTTTGGGTTCAAAACAATATTGGATGGATTAATATCTTTATGCATAATCTGATGTTGATGTACCTGACCTAGAATTTCACTAATCTGAATCGCCATAGACAGAAACTCAGTCAGGTTGAATAGTCTGCTCTGTATTAACTGATCGAGGGATTGACCGCCAAAGTCTTCCAGTACTATCAGCCACTGATTCTGGTAGTTTTCCCAGCTATACGCATCTACTACTCCTGTTAAATCTAATTGCTTGAGAATTTCATACTCTCGTTTGAACCAAGCTATTTTTTCTGGAGGCGGATAGACTTGTTTTAAAATTTTTAGAATAATTGAATGGTTATCTTTATTTCGATGTCCGCGATAGACTATCGAGTTGGAACTTTCATGCAGTTTTTGGTTAATTTTGTAGCCTGCAATAGGATTCATCTTTACTCAGTTTTCCTTTTAAAAAAATAAATCATCAGAATGCTATGGTGATAACAAAAATTACTTTACTAGTCAAATAACGAGAAGATTGAAGCGTTGAATAACCCCTACTAGGCTGCTGCGGGAAGGGCATATCATTCGGATATAACAATCTTGGTGAAGTAGCAACATTACTCGCCCGTTCGCGTCAGCGTTCTTGAAGAGTATGCTTTGCCCCTACAAAATTATTATTCGTCGCTGGGGTCTGTCCCATTCTTAATTTACCAACAATATCTTGCCCTGCCTGCCTAATAGAGCAAATCCTCTTAATAAAAACCCCGCTTCAGCGGGGTTACAGAATTATTAACTCGCCACATTAAGTGGCTATACCAATCACAAGCCAAGAAATAGTGGCTAATTAATTTTTCGCTAAGGACTCTGAATCAGGAGGCGGCTCAGGAGGAGCTGGATCTGGATCGGGCATCGGGTCTGGAATCGGTTCCATACAACTGATTTGAAGTATTTCATCAGCAAAGGATGTAGCTATTCTAGCTTTATCCCCACTCAAGAGTGCAATGCGCTCAACTTCAGATAATCTAGCCGCCTCCATCACGACTTCTGGAGTGTTGATAAACGCTCTTTGTTTCTGAATATCAATGGTCAAGTCGGTCAAGAAATTTAATAACTGACTCAAGTGCTACCTCCTTTGATCAGTTTCACGAATTTCAATGTTGAGCATATGCTTCAAGCTTTTGATAAATGAGAAATGAATTCTTGAAAACGTGGATCTTTATGCAAGCCAAGCCAGCGTAGGTCGTTATTGGAAAGAAAGACCAGATCGCCTGTAACTGGCAAGTTAGCTGATTCAGCTTCCTTGACGGCTTCATCTCGCAGTTGCTTGGCTGTTTGAAAATATTCCCTGGCTTCCTTATCCTTGTTTTCAAGGAAGGCCAAACCCCCTAGCTGATAATTAGCTATAATCGCATCGACTTTTCCCCCGTCATCACCTTGATTACGCAACGTATTCACTACATTTCGTACTCTATCGATGTTTGTTTGGGCATTGTTTAGACCTTGCTTGCCAACTTGAGCTAAAGCAATACCATACAGAGCAAGAGCATTATCACTATCCTCCTTTAAGTCTTGCTCAAAAGATTCAATAGCCTTGTCATATTGCCTAGCGAGATAATACAACATCCCTTTTTGATAATTTGGATAGAGGAATATGTTCGGATCGAGATATTTTGCCCGCTCCATAGCTTCCTCTGCCTTTTCAGGTTCATCTAGATTCAAGTAAGATGCCCATAGGTTAGCGTAAGCCCAAGCGTAGTAATCCGTCAGGTCAATGGCTTGAAGCAGGTCTTCTTTAGCCAATTCATAATATTTTCTAGCCTGCTCTGGATCGGGTTGAGAAGATAGCTGGTAGTAGTCTCCAAGGCTACAGTAGGTTGAACCCCGATGGGCATAAGCCCAAGAAAATTTAGCGTCTATGCTGATAGCCTTGCTGAAATCATCTATGGCTTTCTGAGCCTCATCGAGATCTACTACGGGAAAAGGCCCCAGCATCTTCAGACGGTAGGTTTCTCCCCGTTGTGCATATGCCCAAGCGTAGTTCGGAGATTTATTGATGGCATACTCTAAATCGTCGAGAGCCTTCTTCCATTGTCGAAGTTGGCGATAAGTCGCGCCCCGATGGGCAATTGCCCAAACGTAATCAGTACCTTGTTTTTTAGCCAGTTTGATCGCATTGGTGAACTGTTTGAGAGCCTGACTAGGAGCTGCGGGGCACCTTAGCACAGGAGGATTATTCTTGGGTTGAATGCACCCTCGAAGCATACGTAATGCCTCACCCTCTTTGGCTAGAGATAGAGCCTCTGCGGGGATGTTTTGTTTGGTAGGGTTGTTCATAGGACAAATATCTCCTTGCTGTGTACTGGAGCAGAGCTTTGGAAATAACCGATTTATTTATGTGATTTCCCCCTTCCTATCTGGATACACAACCGATGTTTTCAGTGGTTAACGCCTGAAAGCGTGGGTCAGAACGCAGGTCAAACCAAACCCGATCATGACGAGCCATATCAGCGCGGCAATTATCTAATGCAATGGCTTCTTGTAGATAGTTCAAAGCTTGTTCAGTTTTGCTCTCAAGGGCAGCCAAACCACTTAATCCGTAAAGGGCAAAACTATGGGCTGAACTTTTAACTACGGACTGCAATACAGTCCGCAATTCATTGATTTGTGCTTGAGTTTCATTCAGCCCTTTCCAGTAAGTCATAGCGTTAACAATACCGTACATGGAAAAGTAATCCTCTGGGTTCTCCTGTAGGGCTTGCTTGTAATATTCAATTGCCTCAGGATATTGCCCCATCAAATGGAGCAACAATCCGCGCTCCATCAACCGCTCCTTAACAATTGTCTTGTCAAGAACAATCGCTCTGTCAAAATCAACTAAGGCTTCCTCATAGCACTTCATCTCTTGGTAGGTTCTGCTCCGATGGGCAAAAGCCCAAGCGTAGTCAGGTTTAAGTTCGATCGCTCGGTTCAGGTCAGTTAAAGCTTCCTTATAGCGCCCCATGTACTCGTAGGTTGCACCCCGATGTGCGATCGCCCAAATGTAATCAGGATTCAGCTCAATCGCTTGGTGAAAATCATTCAGAGCGTCCTCATAGCGTTTCATCTGATAGTAGGTTTCCCCTCGATGTGCGATCGCCCAAGCATAGTTAGGATTTAGCTCAATCGCTCGGTCAAAATCAGCGAGTGCTGCTGCAAAATGATCCATCTGCCGATACGTCTCACCTCGCTGTGCGATCGCCCTAGTATCTTCAGGGTTCTGTTCTATCGCCCGATTGAGTTCAGCCAAAGTATCTTGATAACCCTTCATCAGATCGCCTTCTCTCCAATCATTTCTCCAGCCAAAGACAGACCCAAACGCGCCATCATTTCCCGATCCACAGGCGCTGGCGCTAGAGGCGGCACATAAAGCGTAGAAACTAGAGTAACAGGAGCTTCTGGCAGCTTGAACAGAGGCATTCGCTGCATCACAGGCTCACAAACCGGATAATACACCGCCGCCTCGTAAACAATCACCTCATGGTCAGCACCATAATGCGTTTCTAAGACCTCGGTTAACACCTTTAGCCCACGCAAGTGCCCCCCTTCTCGGTAAAAACCCAGATTTCCAGTAAACGCAATTTGCCACAAAATCAACGCGCTAGTCGGGTCAAATTTGCGCCCCCGGATGAGAAAGTCCGTTGCTTCAAAACTTTGACAGCCATTCTTACCTGGATCGAGGCCTAAGTCAGCAAATAAACAATCTTCCGCCGAAATCCCCGGCAACATCTGCGCCCTAAACCCCTCATGCCGCGCCAGTCTTATCGCTTCGTGCGCTGGAGTGGCAAACACGCCCGGATGGCCGTAAAACACAGCACAAACATTCAATCCCTGACGCACCTCAGCCAAAATCCGCTCGACCATCTCCCGATACGTCTCTCTACGCCGTTGATTGTCGGTGTTGTACGGTAAAGCTTCTGCCGTGGCATTGAGCGATCGCAACCATTTTGCCGTCACTGGGTCAGCGACTGCGAACAACACTTTGTCAGCCTGCTCAATCCATGCCTTGGCGGCCAAGGTGATTTGACCCACCAGTTGAATTCCTGTCCCGACAACTGTTAACGAACCAGCACCCAAGTGAAACCTCTTTCTCGTCTGAGTGAATTTAGCTCAATTTTGGCAATGAGCAGAGCGATATTACATCCTCACTCAACTGCGCTTTTTCACCTTGCTTAATCGTTGTTTACACTTGCAGCCTTTACTTGCTTGAGATACCCAGCTTCTTCCAGAATCGCAGGAGAGGATTTGGTGTAATGTGGCTCGATTACTGGATTTTTAGGCAAATCTACTCCTTTAGAGCCTTGAAGGGAAGCCGTTCTTTTACTAACGCGAAAATAATATCTATTAGGCTAAGTCTTTGTCAAGATAAAAGGGCTGATGGGCGATATGTTATTTCCCTTCCGAAACCTGTAAAGACCCGCTATAGTCGCTGACACAATGCGATCGCCAAATCAATCCCTCCGCAAAATCACCCCACCCAACAAAGTTGAAGTTATTGTTACAAATGGGATACACCCTCGCTAAATTGCGATCGAAATGCAATAACACAAGATAACGCATTAACATTTCAGGCATACTATGCAGCTCTATAAAATTTTTTTGAATCAAATCGTTGAATCTTCAAACTTATAACCAACACCAATAACCGTCTTGATAAACGTAGGATTTGCTGAGTCAGGCTCAATTTTTTTTCGCAATCGCGCCACATGAGTATCCACGACTCGTTCATCACCAAAAAAGTCATCGCCCCAGAGTTTATCAATCAGTTGAGTGCGGTTCCAAACTCGACCGGGCTGACTAATAAATGTTGCCAACAGATTAAATTCTAAAGTCGTTAAATCCAGCAACTCTGACTTGTCCCCCTCCAACTGACGTGTGGCCGTATGCTGATCGACATTCACTGAAAAATGCGGAGTTTGGTAGATTAAATCTTGCCCACCATGACGCAAACTTCGCCGTAATAACGCCCGAACTCTAGCCACTAATTCGGTTGGACTAAAGGGCTTGACTAAATAATCATCTGCCCCTGTAGATAAACCAATAACACGGTCAATTTCTTCCCCCTTAGCAGTCAACATCAAAATATAGGGGTCTTTTGTACCAGGCTTTTGTCGAATTCTGGCGCATACCTCTAACCCATCCAAACCTGGAAGCATCAAATCCAAGATAATCACATCGGGTTGTTGCTTGGTAAATGCCTGCAATGCCTCTAATCCATCACGACACCAATGGCAGGAAAAACCTTCTCGTTCTAAAGTTAGTTGGATGAGTTTAGCGATTTCTGGTTCATCCTCAACAATTAAAATTTGCATCATATCCTAACCCTTTATCTTTTCTCAGAAGACTGTCTTACAGGAATTTGAATCACAAACTCGGTTCCTTCACCTGGAGAAGAAGTGCAGTACAACTGTCCTTTATGAAGTTCTACGATAATTTGATAACTGATTGCCAATCCTAAACCTGTCCCTTCACCAACAGGTTTTGTGGTGAAAAAGGGGTCAAAAGCCCTTAAGGAAACCTCTTGTGTCATTCCTATTCCATTATCTATAATGCGAATGACTGCATAAGGAATGAGTGTAGAGTCTTGGCTAAGTTCCGTGCAAATCCGAATGGATGGAGTCGCAACTTTTCGAGGAGAAAACTGACCTAAACTATCAACTTTTAACTTTTCCATTTTCAACTCCTCTAAGGCATCGATCGCATTTGTGAGGAGGTTCATGAAAACTTGATTGAGATGTCCCGGATAACATTCAATTAAAGGTAAGTCGCCATACTCTTTGATGACCTGAATTGCTGCTGGTATCAGGCTTTGAGTCAAACGACCTTGTAAAAGCATCAAAGTACTTTCAATTCCTTGGTGAATATCAACTTGTTTGATTGTTGCTTCATCGAAACGAGAAAAATTTCGCAAGCTTCTTACAATTTCTCGAATTCGTTGAGCTCCAAACTCCATAGAATCAAACAACCGAGGAAAATCTTCTGTGACAAACTCCAAGTCAATCGCTTCAAGTTCTGATTTAATAGGAGAGGAAGCTTGAGGATAAGTTCGTTGATACAGTTCAATTAATTTTAACAAATCATGGGTGTAGTTTCGAGCATGGTTGATATTGCCGTAAATGAAATTGACTGGGTTGTTGATTTCATGAGCTACACCGGCTACCAACTGACCCAAAGAAGACATTTTTTCGGTCTGAATGAGCTGTGCTTGTGTATCCCTAAGTTTACGTAACGTTTTTTCCAGTTGAGTCGCCTGTTGTTGGAGTTGAGCTTTTGATTGTCGTATCGCTTCCTCCGTTTGCTTGCGTTGGGTAATGTCCCGATCAATCCCGCGATATCCTTTAAATTTGCCCGCCTTATCAAAAAATGGAACACCACTGGTTTCGAGAACAACCAAGTGCCCATTTTTGTGAAGGTTAGTATTTTCTAAATTGGTGAGGGGCAGTCGCATTGCCACTCGATTACTGACAATCTCGACGAGGCAATTCGCTTCATCGGGAGGCATAAACTCAAAGGGCGTTTTTCCCAAAACTTCTTTGAACTCATAACCTAAAATGTCCAAAATTTGGGGACTGACGTAAGTGTAGACGGCATTTTCATCAATCTCCCAAATTAAATCATGGGTGCTTTCTACAAGATTGCGAAATCGTTCCTCACTTTCCCGCAACGCCTCTTCTGCCTGTTTGCGATCGCTAATATCACGAGCAATACCAACGACCGAAACCACCTGCCCACTCACATCTCTCAAAACTGCCAAGTTGGAAATATGCCATCTCCAAGTCCCATCCTTGTGTCGGACGCGGTACTCAACACCAGACTGCTTTTGACCCTTTTCAATGGCACGGTGCAATGCGCCCAAGCAGGTTGGTAAGTCATCGGGATGGACAAAAAGCGTAAAAACCTGACCCTCAACTTCTAAAATGTCATGTCCTAAGATATCAACCCAATTCGGAGAAACATAGGAAAAGACAGCATCGGGAGTTAGCTGATAGATGATGTCATTGGCATTTTCTACAATGCTGCGGAACTTGGCTTCGCTCTCTCTGAGCGCTTCCTTGGCTCTATGGCGTTCGGTAATATCTAAGGCAATACCCGTAATGCTAACCACCTCACCCTTCTCATCTCGAATAATCGAGTAACGATGGTCAAAGACAATCCCAGCCAAATTGATAATTACATTTTCTAATTGTTCCCCTGCCAAAGCGCGGTTGAAATACTCGATTAACTCAGGTTTATCTCGATACAAATCATAGATAGATGACCCGACTAATTCTCCAGGTTTGAACCCAATTGCCTCCAACCCTTTCCCTTCAGAGAGGGTAAAAATTCCTCGCTCATCGATCGCAAATAAAATCAGAGGCGCAGAAGTCATCACCGTCTGCAAATGTTCCTGACTTTGCCGCAAGGCGATTTCGGTGTGTTTGCGCTCCGTGATATCTTCACTAATGCCTAACAAATACTGAGGGTTTCCGGCTTCATCAAGAATGGGAATCTTTTTGGTATGGAAGATGCGTTGAACTCGATCAGGAATGCAAATCGATTCTTCGGAAATATCTAATAACTTACCCGAGGAGAGAACGGCTCGGTCTTTAGCTACAAAAAGCTCAGCGACCTCCCCTGGAAAAAGGTCATAATCACTCTTATCTAGAACTTCTTGAGAAGAGTAGCCCATTTGTTGAGCACTGATTTTATTCCAAAAGACATAGCGCAAATCTTGGGCATCTTTGGCAAACACGCCAACGGGCAAATTTTCCAGTAAGGAGTTGAGGAATCTCTGGGTGCGATCGCGTTCTTGTTCGGCTCGTTTGCGTTGGGTAATATCCCGCATCAGAGCCAAAATGAGTTGTTTTCCTTGAACTTCCAATAAACCGAGGCGAACTTCAACCGGAAAAGTTGTACCATCTTTGCGGCGATGGGTACCGTTCACTGTGGCAGGCGTCCCGTTGATTACCTGCTGCCAAATTGCTCCGGGTACATAATTGGCTTCGATATCTTGGATGGATAAGTTCAGCAGTTCTTCACAGGTATAGCCCAGACTCGTGCAGGCTTGCTCATTAACATCCAGAATTTTACCATCAAGGTTGTGTACAATAATCCCGTCTGCGGCTTGCTCCACCAAACGACGGAAGCGCTCTTCACTTTCTCTCAACGCCAGTTCTGCCCGTTGGTTTGAAGTGCAGCGATCGGATTGCTGTAGCTGTGCTGTCTGTTCCGCAACGGTATGTTCAAGTTCTTCTCGACACTGTTGTAGAGCTTCCTCGGTGTGCTTATAAGTCGTGATGTCTAAAATCAAGCCATCCCAAATCACATCTCCATCAGCTTGCCATTCGGGTACAGCAGCGACCTGAATCCATTTGCTCTGTCCAGAAGGCAGGATAAACCGCCCTTGCCAAGACCAACGTTGTAATGTCTCCAGAGAAACTGCAAGCGACTGGTTAAAACCAGCCACATCCTCAGGATGAATCATCGAGAGGAATAAGCTAGCATTCGATTGAATTTCGGTTGACTCGATTTCCAAAATTTCCTGGCAACTTGAACTGACAAAGGGAAAAGCCACAGAGCCATCAGGATGCCGCAAAAATTGGTAAATAACGCCCGGAACACTGGCAGCGATTCGTTGCAATCGCGCTTCGTTCTGTCTAAGTGCTGCTACAGCCTGTTGAGATAGAAATTTAGAGTCTTTCATTGCAAAGAGATTGAATTGGCGGTAACGACGCCTCTCCAAGGCAACTCCTGCGCTAGTAATGAGAGCGTTTACATGGCGTCAGCTTGCTAACCTTGAAGGCTGTAAGGGTTGAAACCATAAGACCACTGGTGAGGGCAAGAACAAACGGGAAAAGCAAGGATTTCCCCGGATAAATCGGGAGGCGATGCGTCTGCTATGGGGGAAAAATCACGCAGGTTGCGCTTAGAGCCACAAGCGATACAGATAGAATCCTTAAAAACCTCCGCCATCAATCAAACAAGTTTGACTTGGGGAGCAGTTACTTTGGGTATACAACGATTATCTAAAAAATCCTATGACTTTAATCATAGGGCGGCAACCCGATGAATGGTAAGTTGCCGATTGATTCAACTTAATATCTTTTCCAAAAGAAAAGGGGTAGGCACTAGCAAGAAAAAGGGTAGGCACTAGCAAGAAAAAGGGTAGGCACCAGTAAGAAAAAGGGTAGGCACCAGCAAGAAAAAGGGTAGGCACCAGCAAGAAAAAGGGTAGGCACAAGGCCTACCCCGACGGGTTTTGAAATATTGTCGAACCGTTAGACTAGCTTCAGATCTGGATAATTTGCTAACACGTCATCTGTGGTCAAAGTGTCGCCTTCAGCTTGGGGTGTCCAGAGAATTTCTACTGCAAGTAAGCGATCGCTAGAAAAGCCGCCAATTTGACGCAAGGCTTGACGCAAATCATCTGAGCTATTAATTGTTGGCAGTTCTAGCTTGCCCTCGACACCCGCTAAAAGGGTAACAATGATATATTCACTGGGCGCTTCTGTCGCTACCATTGACCCACCATCACCAGATAGAGCAGGTTTATTCGTGCCTTCTCTGAGCTGATTGTTAACATTCGAGAGGGTTTCTGCGGTGAACTTGCTGCGCTCGGAGAGGGCTAGCTGATTGAACCTCGCTTCTGCTGCTTCTAGGGCAATCTGCTGGGATTGGGTCGCGCCGTAGACCCAGTATTCGGGGTGACGGAGTAAGGCTAAAGTCGCTTCTTGAAGAACTTGCGCTCTGCCTTCAGCAGAACCTGTATCGGCGGAGAATGCTAACTCATTAAGTTCTTTTTGTAAACCACGCGCCTCTGCTAAAAGACCGACTTGCACACGTCCTACAGAAACCTTGGGATTGCTGTAGCCTGGCACATCATTGTCCCCAATCGTCCCAACACGGCGGAAGCTTTGGACTAAAAAGTTAGCGATCGCAAAGAAAATCAGAATACCGAATATACTGCCAAACCCGCCAAAACCAAAGAAGGGCAACAGGAAGGGAAAACCAATTCCACCACCATATCCATAGCCATATCCGCCCCCCGGTGCGCGGTAGCCACCACCAGGCGGGGAGTAAGTACGTGTCGGGGCTCGGAATGAGCCGCCGCCAATCCGACCCCCACTTCTTGCGGCTAGGGCGTTATCAGCATTACCCAGAACAAGGGTAAACATCAGCCCAAGTACAAACAGGGATTTCAAAAGTGGTTTGATTTTGGAAAAAAATTTGTTACGCATATGAAAACCTTACTATCTCTCGCCCAGTTCAACTGGCTTCGGCTAGGTCTAGCTCAAAACAGTTTAAGAGCCGACAAGTTTTAAGGGTAATAGGATATCCAGCAAATCACCCCTCATAAAAACTTCTCCGCGTCACCACGTCACCGCGTCACTGCATCAGTCCTAACGATAGGTCTTCAACCGGACACGATATAAGAGCCGAACTCGAATAGCCAGTATGGGCTTGAAGCTGACTCCTTCTTTTAATGTACCGCTCTCTCATAATGGACTGGATAGACACATTGGGGGGATTTCCCGTGAGGATACCCGTACTCAGGAGCGAGAAGATTTTTAATGTTTTTTTTGGAATTTCTCTAGCCACCTCCAACAATGGTGACAATTTCCAGCTTGTCGCCCTCCTGCATTTGAGTTTGCGACCAATACTGTCGGTGAAGAATTTCACCGTTATACTCCACGGCAACGAGGCGGGGATTTAAGCCTAGCTGTTCGAGGAAGTGAGGAAGGGGAGTATGAGGAGAACAGGTACGGGATTCACCATTCACTTGAACGGTGATGCAATGGCTTGTGTCAGACATGGGATTGAGAAACGCGAGATTCGAGGCTGCGAAGGGTTTGTTGCCGTGTGAGTTGGGAGAGGAAATACTGCGTGACGAGGGTAGGCTGCTCTGCTTGCATGATGGCACGCACAATTGCCACTCGTTGCGCTCCGGCAGATAGTACTTCGTTGATATTGGTTGGATCGATTCCCCCGATCGCATACCAGGGTATCGTGGCGTGTTTAGCGGCGTATTGCACGTACTCCAGACCGGCTGCTGGCTTATTGGCTTTCGTTGGCGTCTCGTAAACTGGGCCAACACCAATATAATCGGCTCCTTCTGCGATCGCACGCTGCATTTCATCCGCATTCGTCGTTGAGCGACCAATAATGCGTTGGGGGCCGAGTAACTGTCGCGCCAGAGCAATGGGGACATCCTGCTGTCCTAAATGGACACCATCTGCATCCACAGCCAAGGCTAAATCGACCCGGTCATTCATGATAAACAATGCCCCATAGTGATGGCACATCTGGCGCAATTTCTGGGCGTGGGACAGTTTCACGGAATCATCTTCGGTTTTTTCCCGATACTGTACCAGGGTAAGTCCACCTTGAAGCGCTGCCTCTACCGTGGTAAACAGTTGCTCTGAACTAGAGGTAACCAAGTACAAATGCGATCGCTCTAAAAGCTGATGACGGCGGTACGTCAACAAATTACTCTCTAAGATATAAACCCTATAGCGCATCTGTTTAAATACCGCACCCATCTCAGGGTTATAAAGCTTGCCATATTCTTCCAACACCCGCAGCGCTTCTTCCACACGGCAAAGATTTGCCTGCAATAGCTGCTCAATACTAGTACGTTGTTCTTCCCTTGCATGAGTCAATGCCGTGCCTGGGTCACCAGGAGTATCCCGTGATGCCCGGATTTCCTGGGTATGCCAACTGGCTAGTTCCTGGCGCATTTGCTTGCATTCATTGGCCATCGGGCCGCTATTTAGACCAAAACGGCACCACTCTTCAATGATTCGCAAGCCTTCTCTTGCTCGGTCTAAATTAGCATCTAATATGCGGCAGATAGCTGGTTCAAGCCATTTCCGACCGCTGTACTGATCGCTCATCGCGAACTACACTCCATTATTTCTAATCGTAACAGGGCTTCTCAAGACGATTCCGACCGGGTTGTTTGCCGCTATTTTTCCAGCTGATAAGACCTCCTTAGATAGATTGGTGCCAGTGATAATGATTTGAACTCGCCATTTTTTCCCGCAAAAGAAAAAAAGGCAACAGCAAATATAAGTTTTACCGTATTCTCAAGGTCGATTGACCTTGAGTTGCACCCACTGCCATATAAAAACAAGAGAAGCGATCGAATAAGAATAAGTGTAGAGGCACAAGCGGCGCTTGATTAAACTGAGTGTGACACAGGGATGGAAACTTTTACCCACTTGACTTGAGAAGACTCCAAAGCTTTTATGTTCTATTCACAAGGGGATTATTTGCCCCTCCTGAACAGAAACCGAGTCAAGAAACT
Organism: uncultured bacterium; assembly: GCA_966675205.1. Lineage (GTDB taxonomy): Bacteria > Cyanobacteriota > Cyanobacteriia > Cyanobacteriales > Coleofasciculaceae > JBFLZA01. Next base: position 32,933 of record CBKWLJ010000006.1, on the reverse strand, counting down.
TCAACAGGGGCTTGAAAGCCTGGATACCTCTCGGTCACCAGATGGCTTGTACCATCGGCATCCCGATACATCCCTTAGAGCCTTCTTTCTACCCTCTGCCTTCTGCCTTCTTTCTGCCTTCTGCCCTGGAGCCTTTTGCCTTGGAGCCTTTCTTTGCTCATGGAATTAGTTATCTTTATCGGGTTGCAAGCTTCTGGTAAGAGTACATTCTTCCGTCAGTACTTCGCGTCAACGCACGAACTCGTCAGTAAAGACCTGATGCGTAACAATAAAAATCGAGCCAGAAGGCAGGCACAGCTCATTGAAACTGCCCTACAGGAAGGTCGCTCCGTTGTCGTTGACAACACGAATCCAACACTTGAAGATCGGGTGTCACTGATTGACATAGGTAACCGATATGATGCCAAGATAATCGGTTATTACTTTGAGTCAAGAGTAAGAGATTGCTTGGAGCGCAACCAGCAACGTACAGGTAAAGCCAGAGTCCCAGATGTCGCAATTTACGCGACAATCAAGAGATTAGTCCGCCCAACTTACGCAGAAGGATTTCATCAACTTTTCTACGTGCGAATGGCTGAAAATTCTGCTTTTGAAGTCCATCCCTTGATAACAGGCAAGGTTGAGCATGGATAACAATGCTTTTGAGAAAAAAATGCGCTCCCTGGAGTACTTCCACTCCTTGCGTCTTTTACCTGATGCGTGGGTTGTAATCCGCGTGGATGGTCGAGGGTTCTCACGGTTTACTGAGTCACGATTTGAGAAACCATTTGACTTAGACTTTCACCAAGCAATGATACAAACCGCTTCGGCACTACTGGAAGGACTTCACGGAATTTATGCTTACACAGAAAGTGATGAAATCTCTGTATTATTCCTTCCTAGCTGGGACTTGTTTGACCGTAGCTTAGAAAAAGTTGTCTCGATCTCTGCCAGCATTGCTAGTGCAACCTTTACTCATACCTACAACAGTGTGGTAAATTTCGATAGCCGTGTCTGGCTGGGCGTTAACAAGTCGCAAGTAGTGGATTACTTCCGTTGGCGGCAGGCAGATGCCACACGCTGTGCCTTAAATGGTTGGTGTTATTGGACACTACGCAAAGCAGGCGAGAGTGCAAGGTCAGCAACAGCGATACTGGATGGTCAATCAGTTGCCTTTAAAAACGAACTACTTTTTCAACACGGTATAAATTTTAATGAGTTGCCTACCTGGCAGCGTCGAGGCACGGGTCTATACTGGGAAAACTACGAAAAACAAGGATACAATCCTGTCCAAGAGAAAGAAGTAGTGACCAAGCGGCGTCGAGTCAAGGTGGATGAAGAATTGCCCATGAAAGAGGCTTATGAAACGTTTATTTCTTGCCTTCTGGAAAACTGTAAAGCTAGCTAAGTAGTCGTTGGCAGTCAGCAAGGTTGGTAGTGAGATAATCAGTTGTTAGTCCCAACAAGCACAAAACGGTTAAAAATTGTTTGTGCTTATTCGTCTAAATTCTCTTCTTTAAAACTTGAATAATGGATTTTGAAGTAAAAAAGAGCAGGCTTACTCAACAGATTCAGTTCATCGTTGAAATTGATAAGCTCAAGCAAGTCTTACGCCAAACTCTGCTGATGGATGCATCGCGCCAAGAAAACAGTGCAGAACACTCTTGGCACATAGCGATGATGGCAATTTTACTCGCTGAGTATGCACCGTCTCCAGATATTGATGTGCTGCATGTGATTAAAATGTTGCTGATTCATGACCTTGTAGAGATTGATGCGGGGGATACGTTTTGTTATGACGTTCAGGGGAACCTCGATAAAGCGCTACGAGAAATTCAAGCAGCCGATCGCATTTTTGGACTGTTGCCAGAAGAGCAAGGCACACAACTCCGGAGTCTTTGGGAGGAGTTTGAAGCACAAGAAACGGTTGCTGCCAAGTTTGCCGCAGCACTCGATCGCATCCAACCCCTGCTGCACAATCAGCAAACCCAAGGTGGAACTTGGCGAATTCACGGCATAACCCGCGAGCAAGTATTGCAGCGGATGTATCCTGTCAAGGACGGTGCTCCCGATATCTGGCCTGTAGTTGAGAAAATTGTAGAGGATTGTGTTTTAGCCGGCTACCTGGCACCTTAAAAATCTGGAATTAGAAAGGATGAAAGATGAAAAAATTTCTAATTCCGACGAGTAGGTCTATTTTCCTAAAAGCAACATCATTTTGCGATCGCGCTGGTATTCTCCCAGAGAGTATCCCATTTTTTTAAATATTTTTCTGTCTCAGTACTATCCTTGCTCCCCTTGTCCTTTCTCAAAACTGTTTGTCCAACGCAAGGGATGTACCGTTCTCCCAGCACAATTATTGCCAAAAAATTGCCTGAGGTTTACCTTATCTTTACACTTTAACAGAAAATTCAAATTCCCTTATTAATTCCTTGATTTTTATTTATAACATTCTCTGCAATAAGTCTCTAAATCCATTAATTTGTGAAAAATTCCAATCCGTTTCGATAAAATTAGAGATGCATCATTAAACGCTATAACATTTGCTATACCAAGAAACGATCAGGAACACCGATGCTTTTTCAAGATCAAGAATGCCAAAATAGTAGCTTCTTTCAATGATGAGTAGAGTTACGAAACAGCATGAGGTCGCAATACTAGAATGTTATAGCTGGTGTCAATGATTGTTCACGGCAAAGCCGGAAAATCACCTTGTTGGCGTGCAAGACGAAAGATTTTCCGGCTCACAACAGGACAAGGGACAAGAAAATCAGGTAAAGATGAAAATTTCCCGATTATCTTTTCCCTACTGGCGAATCAAGATGCCGTGAAAAAGCTGTTGGTGTAAGGGTGCATCTACTAACTTTCGCACCTCAACACTCTTGTGAGCGTCATTCTATGCAAACTACAGTAGAAATTAATTTTCTGGAACAACTGATTGATTTGCTTCAATCCTGTTTTTCGGTTAAAGAGGTGGATGCAGCGCTCAAACCGTTGATGCAACAACTCTTCCCCAATGAAGTGGGTGCAATTTATGTCATAAGTTCCTCAAAAAACCTAGTGGAAGCGATCGCAACTTGGGGGCCAGTACCCTTGACAAGCGATCCCATCTTTACCCCTACCGAGTGTATTTCCCTGAAGCGGGAACAGGCACATATGGTGGAAGATACGCATCACGGTTTACTCTGTCAGCATATTCGTCTCGACTCTTCAGTGGTGGAAACGCTTTGCGTACCGATAAGAGCGCATGGAGAAACCTTGGGAATTTTTTATGTGGGTTCTCTCCAACGAGGACGCATTGCCCACCTCAAACCCCAGGCAATGAGCGTTGCCAAATATATCAGCTTGGCACTTGCCAACTTAAAACTCCGAGATACTTTAAATCATTTGAGGCTTTGTGACCCGTTAACTACACTCTACAATCGACGCTACCTGGAACAATATTTAGAACAGGAAATCCAGCGTTCTGGTCGTCACAAGCTGCATTTAGGGGTTATCCTGCTCCATATTGATCGCTTTGAACACTTTCGTGAGCAGTTTGGTCATGCGGCGAGTGATTGCCTGCTTAGAGAAATCGGGATGTTTTTATCTAAGCAAATTCGAGCATCAGATTTGGCTTGTCGATACCGAGGTAAAGAATTTTTGCTGCTGCTGCCGGAAGCCTCTTTAGAAACCACTCAACAACAGGCTGAAACACTGGGGCAGAACATCAAGCAATTGAAAGTTGAATACAACCACCAAACTCTTGGCCCCATTACGATTTCTTGTGGAGTGGCTAGTTTCTCAGAACATGGTTTAACCGGCAAGGCAGTACTTCAGGCAGCCGATGCGGCTTTGAAGTTAGCTCAGGAACAAGGATGCGATCGCATTGTAACTCTGCCGACAACGGAAGCGTTGCTTGAACAAAGTTAAGACATTCTTGAGGAAAGGACTCAATCCAGAGGGCATCCCTGGAAAATGGACAATAGCTTAGCTCATCCCCCTAGAGGGGATGCTACCCTATGGGATAGCGGGGTTGCATCTTAGGCACAATGCTGATAAGCCCCAGCTATTGCACTAAAAATCTATTGGATAGGTACACGACGTGGTTGCCACTCCTGACAAAACCGAACAGCTAACATCCCCTTCTCAGGGCAGTAGCGATCGAGTTGCTGTCTTACTCATGGGCTATGGTGAAGTCGAAAGTTACGAAGATTTCGCCAACTACAACGAACAGGCTTTAAACTTACTAACGGCTAAATTTGCGCCCGTACCCACTTGGGTTTATCCCCCATTGGCGAAACTTCTGGCCATTTTTGACTTTCATGAGTGGGGGCATCAACACGACAACTTTATTTCACCCCACAACAAGATTTTTGAACAACAACGCGCAGGAATTGAAAAACACCTGCAAGAACGATGGGGCGATCGCGTTAAAGTATTCAAAGCCTTTAACTTCTGCGCCCCTTTCCTTCCCGAACAAGTTTTAGCAGAAATAAAAGCTCAAGGCTTCAGCAAACTGCTCATTTATCCCCTCTTGGTCGTTGATTCTATCTTCACCAGTGGCATTGCGGTCGAACAAGTTAACAATGCACTGGCTAAATTGACCGATGGCAGTGAACACTGGGTTCAAGGACAGCGTTATATTCCATCGTTTTACAACGAGCCGGACTACATTAACTTACTAGCCCGACTTGTTGAGGAGAAAATTACTCAAGATTTAGCTGTAGCACACTTACCATCACAAACGGGTATCGTGCTGATGAACCATGGTTGTCCCCATAAAGCCAAGGGATTTACCTCTGGTATCTTGGAAAGCGAGGCGCTTTATGAGCGAGTACGGGAGAAGCTAATTCATAAGTATCCCCTCATCTCAGTGGGTTGGCTCAATCACCAAACTCCCTTGATTGAATGGACTCAGCCGAATACCGAATTAGCGGCTAAGAACTTGATTGATTTGGGGGCAACCGCTATTGTCATGATGCCGATTGGCTTTGCCACCGAAAATCACGAAACACTCTTGGATGTTCATCACATCGTCCACAATCTGAAGCGTCGCAGTCCTCATGTCACTTACGTTGAAATGCCCTGTGTCAACGATCATCCAGACTTCTTAAGGATGGCGGCCGAATGGGCAAATCCTCAGATTGAAGCGCTTTTAGAAGAAACCGCCTTGGTGGTTAATCCGCAATTAGCCTCAGTGCAAGCATCCCACCATCACCATCATCATCACGACCACGACCACGGTCATCACGACCACGACCATCACCATCATCACTAAAGTTTGCATAGAATACAGTAAGGGCACAGCATTACCGTGCCCTTACTATTAGGATGTATTTCACTCACTTGAGAACTGGGTCTTGCGATTCGTGGAGAGTTGAATCAAGCTCCTCAAGTCCTGGTTCAACAACCTGAAGATGCTGCTCTAAAATTGCTAAATTGCGTATATTTGACTTGTAGAAAGCGTCAAACAAGTCACCGAATAAAGGGACTGTACCAACAACAGCTTCTAGACCAATATTGAATAGCATTTTTCTCAAGTCTTGGCCCGGTATACCCAAGCGAGTGGCAAGATAGATGATATAGGCAGAAAAGGCTGTGCTGATGAGATCCCCCGCCCCAGGAACTAAACCAATAATGGGGTCTAAACCAATGCGAAATTTAGTTCCCGGAAGGCGAATAGCCGTATCCATTAAACGGCTCAGTTTGCGGATGCGATTGAGAGTAGCAAGACGTTCAACTGTATTCATAGAAATCATATTTACATAGTAACCGGACTGAGCTTTATACCCTAAGAAAGAATGTTCAATACCACCGAGGTAATGAAATAATGGAGATTTCCTAAAGCCAAAAATACTTTAAAAATGAGTTCATTGTTTAAGTTTCAATGAGTTCAATTGCGTTTAAATGAATACACAAGGGCTAATACCGAAATTCATTTTCCTCACGAATCATCTAGAACGGTTATGTAATTGCTGGGAAGAAGATAAAAATAAAATAAATTTTTAGATAACTTTTAAACTTGGATTCTTTAAGATATTTTTCTTGGTTAAATTACACGCATGTGATAGTTCCTTTGCGTTAAAAAAACAGTCATTGTTTGAGTTCCATCTAGAGAATGAGTCCGATTCTTCCCCAAGAGTGAGAACGAAACTAATAAACGGCTGCTAACGTTATAAACGAAAAGAAAAACGCACTGGATGGGAGTTTTACCGTTGTGATCCATAGTTGTACATCGAAGGAGAGCGATGTCAGATGTACAAACAGTGCATATAGCTAACAGACATCGGCGGTGTGGAGTTTTTATCGCTTCCTCCACTTTGTTACTACCAACGGAGGACTAAAATCCTTTTCAGAGCGGTCGAAGGTAGTAAGCGTTGTAGATGTCATCATAACAACCTATAAGACACCCATTCCGTCTTGGCTCAACTTGGCCCAGGGCGGGATGGCTGTTTTTAAAACAACTCATATGGGAAAAAATATCCTACTCGTAAATTCTGCCATCGGGTAGGATGGCTCCAGATAACTTTGTTCCTGTCAGTTTGACCAAAAGTCGATCGCCTGACCCGACTTTAGCTCCTCTCAAGTCCGCTCCACTTAAATCTGCTCCACTTAAATCCGCTCCAATTAAGTTAGCCTCTCGTAAATTGGCTTGACTCAGATTCGCTTCCAACAAGTTAGCTCGAAACAGATTCGCCCGTTCCAAATTCGCTCCCTGAAGGTTAACCTTATGCAAAAAGGTATCAGTGAGGTTGGCATGACTTAAGTTGGCGTAACTCAAGTTTCTTCCTGATAAATCTCTTTCTTTCAAATCAGCTCCCCGAAAATCAGCTCCACTTAAATCAGGATTGGACTTGCGAGATTGATAGGAAGAAGATTGCGTTTGATAGGAAGAAGATTGCGCTTGATAGGAAGAAGACTGCGTTTGATAGGAAGAAGACTGCGATCGCTCTTTAGAACGAGGTGAGGTATAGTGAGAGCGTGGCGGTGGAGAAGGGGATTTGGCTGGTTGTGCCTTTTTTTTGGAACCATTGCGTAGGGCCAAGCGCAACTGATCACGAGCATGATTGATTTCCTTGAGCTTTTGGGCCGCTTTCTCCTGTAGCCGAATATTATCGCTAGGGATGCGATCAGGATGCCAAATAAATGCTAAATCCTTGTAAGCCTGGTTTACCTCTTCTTTTGACGCTCCTGGCTCTAGCCCCAACACTCTATAGTAATGATCTAAATCGTCCATCACCACCATTCCTTCTGGTTCTCCGTCTTATAGCTGAGTAATCTCAACATCAAACTCCAATCAACTGTGCCACAATCTTCCCTGAACTCATCACTCCAGGTAATCCTGCACCTGGATGAGTTCCCGCTCCCACCAAGTAGAGATTTGGGATGTCTTCACTGCGGTTGTGGGGACGGAACCAGGCAGATTGGGTGAGAATTGGCTCGACGGAGAAAGCACTGCCCAAGTGGCTATTCAAATTATCACGGAAGTGTAATGGATCGATAAAGGTTTCTGTAACGATATGTTTAGATAAATCGGGAAGATAGTGCTGTTCTAGGTAGCTGACAATAGCATTTCGGTACTGCTTGGCCATCGTTTTCCAGTCGGTTTTACCTCCTAGATGAGGAACTGGAGAAAGCACATACCAGCAATCACAGCCTGCTGGCGCTAAGGATGGGTCTGTCAGACTAGGATGGTGTAGGTAGAGGGAAAAGTCTTGAGCGAGATATTTGCGATCGAAGATATCCTGCATTAAACTGCGATAACGCGGCCCCATCAGAATTTCGTGGTGTGCCATGTGTTCGTACTTGCGATTGGTGCCAAAGTAGAGGACGAACAAGGACATGGAATACTGTAGCTGCTTGATTTTTCTATCAGTGTACTTGCGGCGAAATTGCGGTGGTACAAGTTTCAGGTAGGTAAAAGCGACATCGGCATTGCTCACTACGGCATCAGCCGATAAAAATTCCCCATTTTCCAAGTGAACACCTGTAGCGTATTTTGTGTTTTTGGTGATAGCAATTTCACTAACCGAGGTATTGAGCAAGAGTTTACCCCCGATTTCTTGAAACAGACGAACCAAAGCACGGACTAAAGCACCTGTTCCTCCTAGAGGAAACCAAATTCCGAACACTTGCTCCAACTTGTGAATCATGGCATAGATGGAGGTGCTTTGAAACGGATTTCCTCCAATCAAGAGCGGATGAAAGCTAAATACCTGCCGCAATCGCTCATCTTTGATGTATTGATTAACAAAAGAGGTAACGGATTTGTAAGTCTGCAACTGTATCATATCTGGAGCCACTTTAAGCATATCGGTAAAGTGGATAAAAGGTTGCTCCATCAGTGGCAGACCTTTTTTGAAGATGTTCTCAGCGGCAGCACAAAAGCGCTGATAACCTTCGACATCAGCGGGATTAAAAGCTCGAATTTGCTCGATCAAATAGTCAGAGTCGCTATTGTAATGAAAAACAGACCCATCAGTGAAGCGCACATTGTAAAAAGGGTCGAGGGGGACTAATTGAACATAGTCTTCAGTTCTTTTTCCAGCCAGTTCAAACAACTCGTGAATTAACTGGGGGACTGTGATAATTGTTGGACCACCATCAAAGGTAAAGCCGTCTTGCTCATATACATAAGCACGGCCTCCGGGCTGATCCCGTTTTTCCACCACTGTCACCTCATGTCCCTGAGCCGCTAAGCGAATCGCTGCTGAGAGACCCCCAAACCCACTGCCAATCACTACGATATTCATAAATTCCAGTGTAGTGGATAAGGCGATCGACAATAGGGTGTATTGCTATAACCTTGTGCAGTTCTAGATAACGCTCTATCACCTGTAAGTAATAAAAAAAAATGCCCACTGGCTTTCTTGCCAGCGGGACAACCCGTCTCAGTGGTGATGTCAACATCATAGATTTTTATTGTTTCATGGGACTTCACCCAATCGTTTCACCCAATCGGGTGAATTCCAATTTATAAATGATGAGGGCAGTGCGTTATGCTTCACTAACAGACTCTACCTGTCAAAGACTTTCTACGTTTAGTTAAGTACCATTCGTCTTCAGTCTAAGGTCACACCTACCCGTTAATCGGTTGTAACCAAATTTGGGTGATGAAGGTAAAAAGCTTGGTTGTACCGCAATCGGTAGCATTGGGGCAATCAGTGATAGGGACTTGATTATAAGCTAAAGACACTTTTTTGTTTAAAAGAGTTTCCTCTTTTTTACACACAGAAAATACAGCCGGAATATCTTCGTATTTAATACCTTGTTCATCGACTAAGGTAACGTAGCACGCGGTATCATTATGAGTCATGTTGAGAACTGTGGCGACCTTAGGCTCCTCAAGTGTCTTCCTTGCCATCACAGCAGCAGGACGAACAAAAGAGCCAAGAACTGAGGTGGCAAATAACGAAACCGATAAGCCTAAGACTGACAAGCGTAGAGACATGGTTTCTTTCATCCTGGGTGGAAAGATGGTGAAAGCATTGCTGCTATAAACTTATATCTCTAGCTCCTAAGGGACTTATGCAGGGGAAATCGATAATGCAGGACTTACGCACAAACACCACATATTGTATGTTGTAGGGGCGAATGGCCATTCGCCCCTACCCATGGCAGTTAAAGGGTAAATTTGCGTAAGTCCTGAATGTTTGCTTTTACCTCCATTGTGAAGCTGCCGTACCGAACTGACAGCCTATCCGTGCTTCAATCAGTACGCACTAAATTCGCTAATCCCGATGCCCTTTACAGTGGGATTGGACAACAGTAAAGTAAAAACCAATCTAGGGCTTGTCTACCAAGTCCAAAATTTTGTGTAGGGGCGAAGCATACTCTTCGAGAACGCTGACGCGAACGGGCGACAATTTATGACTGAAACCTGTGGTTCTCTGTCCGAATGCTTCGCCCTTCCGGGAGGAAAGCAGACAGACCTAGCAATCACTATCCGAACATCTTCAGAGGGTCTAAAGGTGATTAGGCTTTCAAAAAAAGAGGTGAGTAAAAGAAAACAACCTGCTAACTCGCACTCTTCATGAGGAGTCTCCCAATGCATCGACCTGTAAAATCTGCCAGTCTCATCGCTGCTACCCTGCTCCTTTCTCTAGCTTCTCCTCTAGAGCGAATAGGAATCAGTCTCAAAATCTCCAACGCGCTAGCACAAGCACCAACTTCTCAAGACCGAACAGTCAAAGAAGTTGCCATGCCCAAAGCCTCCTCAGATGACCCGGTAACTCCTAAGCTATGCCAAAATCTTCAACTACTCCGCACCTTTGAAAGCGCTGCCACTTCAGTCGTTGTCAACCCAGATGGTCAAACCTTTGTTAGCGGTGAACGTGACGGCACAATTAAATTTTGGGATTTGAAGACTGGAGAAGTACTCCGCACACTGAAAGGACATCCGGGTGAAGTTGAATCCCTGGCTATCAGTTCGGATGGCCGGATTCTTGCCAGTGGAAGCAGCAACTACAACTTTAAAGATAACAACAGCAACATAGACATTAAAATTTGGAATCTGCACACAGGGGAACTACTGCACACCTTAGACGAGTCTACAGACTCTTCTAAGTACATGTCCGTTGCCATCAGCCCAGACGGACAAACTCTCATTAGTAGTTGGAATAAAGTAATTAAAATTTGGAATCTCTCAACTGGAGAACTGCTACGCACTCTCAAAGGAGAGTCCGATATTGCTGCAATTGCCGTCAGCCCGGTTAGTCAGATTCTTGTCAGTAGTGACGACAGAACAATCAAGTTGTGGAATCTAGCAACTGGAGAACTGCTACGCACCTTTTCTGGGGCTTCAGGCGTGAAGGCTATTTTTATCAGTCCCGATGGTCAAACTCTAGTTAGCAATACTGACAGGGAAATTAAACTTTGGAATCTCCAGTCTGGAGAGCTATTGCGTACTTTCAACAGGTATTCAGGTTTTGTTCATTCCGTCGCAATTAGTCCCGATGGACAGACTCTTGCTAGTGGTACTAGTGATGGTATTGAACTTTGGAATCTCTTGACGGGAGATGCTATCTGTACTCTGCCTAAGCCAGATACATCGAATTCTGTTACTTTTAGCCGAGATGGTCAAACTCTCATCAGGAGTAGTCAGAGCATTACGAGTAGTGAAAATGCCAGGGTTGATGTGATGCTTCTTTCTGAAGCTTGTCCCTCACAACCTGCCCTCCAACAACAGGCACAAGCAAATCGGCTGAATGAAATTGCTCTGCAACAATTCAATCAAGGTAACTTTAGAGCAGCTTTAAAGCCACTCTGGCAAGCTCTTGATGTTTACAGAGAACTTTGCGATCGCGCTGGTACAGGGAAAACCCTTTACAATTTGGGGGAAGCTTACCTCAATAGTAGGAATCATCGGACAGCACTAGGATTCTATGAGTTAGCACTACCAATTTTTAGAGAACTTGGCGATCGCATTGGTGAAGCCGATGCTCTCAATGGCATTGGGGATGTATATACTGTGCATCCTCGCTACAGTGATTCCCTCGAACTAGACCATTTTTCCAAAGCTCTAGAGTTCTTAAACCAAGCTTTAGCTATTTACAGAGAGGTCAATCATCGCGCTGGCGAAGCTAATATTCTCAACGACATCGGTTTGATTTACACTATTACAAAAAGATATACCCGCTCGCTGGATTATTTTCAGCAGGCGTTAAAGATTTATCGAGGAACTGGCAATCTTGCCAAGCAAGCAGAGACTGTCCGTTACATCAGGCAAGTTTATCGAATTCAGCATCAGCCTGAGCGGGCGTCAGAGGTTTATCAGCAAGAGTTAACCGTTCGCCAGACTATCAGCGATTCCCTCCCGGATAGCTTCACTTCACTCGCTGCCAAGAGAACTATCCTGAATGAGCTTGTAGAGGGCTACTACCATCTAGAGCAGTATCCTCAGGCAGTTGAGTCACTTCAACAACTTTTGGCAATTAGTAGAGCCAGTGGTGAGCGCTATGAAGAACTGGAGATTCTCTATAAAATTGCTGAAGTTTATCACCACTGGGGACAATATTCTCAGGCACTAGAGTTTTACCAACAAGCTTTAATGCTAACGAGCGAAACTCGTTCAATTTTATACAAATCCATCATTCTGAATGAAATGGGAGAGATTTATCTCTCCATATACCAGTATTCCCAGGCTCTAGAGTTCTTTCAACGAGCATTAGCTCTTAAGGAAACTAATGAAAGGGCTGTTTTGAATAACATTGGTCTAGTTTATGAAAAAAAGGGTGAGTATTCTCAAGCCCTCGAATTTTTCCATAAAGCGTTGGTACTTCCTGACAAACAATCTAATAGTAGTGGTAGCCTAAGCATTGGAGGTGCTACCCTTGTTGATTCGCTTGACCGTTTAGTTGCAATTACCAAACAACCATTAGGGAGTAAAGAAGAAGCAAAAATTGGTAAGGAAGCAGAAATTAGTAGAGGAACAGCTCTTGTTAACATCGGAGAAATTTATCGCAAACTAGGTCAATATCCTCGTGCCTTGGACTTTCTTGAGCGGGCGCTAACTACTTTCAAACTCAGCAAGGATAGCCCTCAGCAAGCCGTTACTCTCAACAACATTGGAGTTGTGTATAAAAGTCAGGGCAAGTACCAAAAAGCGTTAGAGTCTTATCAAAAAGCTTTAGCCATTAAGAGAGAACTTGGCGACGAGGCAGGAGAAGCGTTAGTTCTCAATAACATCGGAGAGATTTATCGAAACCAGGGACAGTATCCCCAAGCTCTGGAATACTATCAGAAAGCTTTGGAGATTTTCCAACCTTTCAGGCGTAATAATATTTTCAATGTTATTGTTGAAGATGCTACACAAGCTTTGGAAATTTCCCAACCTATCAACAATCGTAAAGGCAAAGGAGCAACCCTTCATAACCTGGGAGTCGTTTACAATGAACTCGGTCAATACTCCAAAGCACTAAGCTTTTATCAACAAGCTCTAGTAATTCGTCGAGAAATTGGAGATAAGCTAGGAGAAGGAATCACTCTTAATAACATTGGAGTGATTTACAACCAGCTCGGTAAGAATTCTCAAGCATTGAAGTATTATCAACAAGCTTTAGCGGTTAAGAGAGAAGCGAGGGACAAAGCAGGAGAAGGAACTGCCCTTAATAATATTGGTCTAGTTTACGATGAACTCGGTCAGCACTCTCAAGCGCTAGAGTCACTCAATCAAGCCTTAACAATTTTTAGACAACTTGGCGACCAGGCAAGTGTTGGTAATACTCTCGATAGCATTGGAACAGTTTACACCAGCCTGAAACAGTATCCTCAAGCGTTAGAGTCTTATCAGCAAGCTTTAGGATTGCTTAAAAAAGTCGGCAACCGTGCTGGCGAAAGAACAACGCTTAGTAATATTGGTTTCTTGCTAGAGAAACAGAATCAACCCGAATTAGCTATTATTTTCTACAAACAATCCGTCAATCTGACTGAGATAATCCGGACAGAATTGCAGGTGTTACCCCGTGAAGAACAGGAGTCCTATACACAAACAGTTGCCGATAGTTATCGCGCTTTAGCTAACCTCCTGCTATCGCAAGGACGAATTTTAGAAGCTCAAAAGGTACTTGAGCTGCTCAAAGTCCAGGAAATTCGCGACTTTGCCAAAGACACAAGAGCTGGGGAGTCCTCTTCAGGAATTGACATCAGTCAAACAGAAAAAGCAATCCTTGACAAGTATGGTTCATTAATTGCCTTTGGACAGCGGGTATATGAATGCAAACAAACGGCTTGTAGCCAGCTAAACGAACTCAATGCTCAACTTGAAGAGTTGACTCGGCAATATAACCAAAGCGTTGCTACCTTTGAAGCACAAATCCGTACTCGCCGAGCTTCTGACGATGGCTCCTTTGACCCCAGACTCCTCGGTAATGCTCAAGCTATTGTTGAGTCTCAGCCTGGAACTGTACTAATTTATCCCTTTGTGCTAGACAATAAAATCTGGCTACTGTGGGTTGGTAAAGGCGGTGTGGTTAAAAGTCATCCAATTTCTCATATTGGGCAGAAGCAGTTAAGTGAACTCGTTGTCAAGTTTCGCTCCTTATTGAATGACCCGGCATCTGATATTGCTCAAGTTCAAGCAACTGGAAAAGAACTATACGACATACTTCTTAAACCTATAGAATTAGAACTAACAACTAACAACATCCAAAACTTAGTCTTTGCACTAGATCGGGTAACGCGCTACATTCCCATGAGTGCTTTACATGATGGCCAGAATTACCTAATCGAAAAGTACACTGTTTCTACAGTGTTATCTGCCGAGTTAACGAATACCAAACAATACTCGCTTACTAATCCTAAAGCCACCTCAGTTTTAGCTCTGGGCTTATCTGAAGCCAAAGCAGGCTTTAATCCGTTGCCCCATGTTCCCGATGAATTAGATGCAGTTGTACGCCAAGACTCCACAGATAGGCGGGGAATTTATCCAGGGCTGGAGTTTCTCAATCAAGCTTTTAACCGTGAGGTACTGCGAAATAACTTAATAAATCAGCAAGTTCTGCACATTGCTACCCACGGCAAGTTTGTTCCGACTAGTTACTTAGACTCGTTCCTGCTGTTAGGAACAGGGGAAAAGTTAACAATTGAGGATATTAAAGCTTTGCCCTATATGCCCGATGTCCAATTAGTCGTGCTATCAGCTTGTGAATCGGCACTGGGTGGTAACCTAGACGGCATCGAAATTTCCAGCATGAGTTATTACTTTCTCAGTCGGGGAGCGAAGGCAGTAATGGCATCCCTTTGGCTTGTCAATGATGCGAGTACAAGCCAACTAATGCAGCAATTTTACAGCAACTTAGCAGCAGGAACGTCTACAGCACCTGTAACCAAAGCCCAAGCATTGCGTCAAGCTCAACTGAGTATGCTAAGCGGTGAAGCTCGAACTACAATAAATAATGACTCAAGAAGGAGTCTTGGGCTTACACCTAGATTGAGTTCATCGGCTGCCTCAACTCCTAGTAAAACCCCTGGTTTTTCTCACCCCTACTACTGGGCACCCTTCATTCTCATTGGTAACGGGTTCTAAATCAGGAATTACCGACCCTATTAATTCCTACAGATAGAGGCTTTGCCTAAGTCTTATTCTTATAAATAAATATTTTGATAACACTTAATTCTTTAACAAAATATCCGTCTTTTATCATATTGCGATTAAATTGTCAAAAGCACGGAGCCTTATCTGTTTCATAGAAAAATTGCTGTAAAAACAAAAACAGTATAGAGACTTATCTGTAAGTTGAGTGTCACTTGTTGAAGTGTCACCCAATTGAATTTACACTCAACTTCCCTGGGTATATATTTAAGTTGTGTGTGAGGAGAAAGTACAACGAAAAAGCTCTTGGGGTCGAAACACGGCCAGACTCCCAAGAGCTTTTTCACGTTAAAGCTTAAGCCAAGTCCAGCCCTTCGGGCTCTCGGAAGGGCAAAGGGCTTTTATACTTATTACTGGTATAGCAAAAGGCTCCAAGGCAGAAGGCTTTTCACTGGTATGTGGTTGTTTGAACCGTTCAATCTGTCCTAAACTTTATGGCAACAGCTATACGTGGTTGTTTCAGCCGTTCAAGCTGTCTTAACCTTTATGGCGACAGCTATACCTTCTGCCTTCCTTCTCCTGCCTTCTTCTGTTCGTAGCGGCGACATTGTCCATTACGAATTACGAACTACGAATTACGAATTACGAATTATGGCTTTGTTCCGTTGCTGCCATTGGGCCATTAGCAACGCTTGAGCTCCCTCACTATCCAAGGGTTTAGAGAAAAAGTATCCCTGGCCGTATTCGCATCGCAACGCAATTAGGGGTAAAACTTGCTCGGATACCTCAATTCCCTCAGCAACAACATCCATGCTTAGAGTTTGAGCCAGTGTGACAATTGCTTGTACAATCTCAGAGTTTTCACCCATTGCTCCAATCCGACTCACGAAAGAGCGGTCAATCTTCAGGGTACTAATGGGAAAGTGGTGTAACCGACTCAAAGACGAATAACCAGTCCCAAAGTCATCAATGCACAGAGGAATCTTGCGTTTGGTGAGTTCTAGCAGAATATCTTTGACTAAGTCGGGATTGTCCATCACCACGCTTTCTGTGATTTCTAACTTCAAACTACCGACTGCCAGTTGGGTTTCTTGAAGAACGAGATCGATTTGTTGGAGTAAATCGGGTTGACTAAACTGTTTACAAGAAAGATTGACATTCATCGTCAAAGGTTGCTCTGCTGGGAACTGTTCCTGCCAAGCTTTCAACTGGCGACAAGCTTCCTGCAATGTCCACCAACCAATAGGCGTAATTAAACCCGTTTCCTCTGCGGTAGGAATAAACTCCGTTGGGGAGACTAAACCCCGTAATGGGTGTTCCCAACGTAACAAGGCTTCAAAACCTGTAATTTGATTGGTTAAGAGTGACACAATGGGTTGATAGTGAACCCGAAACTCTTGCCGTTCAATGGCTCGCCGTAAGTCGGTTTCGATTTGCAATCGGTCTACAGCGAACTCATGCATTTGCGCGTCAAACACTTCGTAGTACGATGCTCCTTTGGAGCGAGCACGATACATCGCTAAGTCAGCATTACGCAGCAATTCTTCTGGTTGCTCGTCACTGTCGGTATTGAGAGCAATCCCAATACTAACGCTCATAAAGACTTCACTCTCATTCAGGTAGAAGGGTGAAGCGAGGGTTTCATTGATGGATTCAGCCACTTGGACAGCATCATTAACGCCTTGAATTCCCTCTAGAAGGATGGCAAACTCATCTCCTCCTAGACGCGCAATGGTATCGGAAGAACGCAGACAGGATTGAAGCCGTTGTGCGAAGCTTTGGAGGAGTTTGTCACCGATGGGGTTACCGAGGCTATCGTTGACTAATTTGAAACGATTGAGATTGACAAACAGTACAGCAAACAGATAAGGCTGAGCCCGTAAGTTAATCCTACGGCTTTGTTTAGCCCGTCGAAATGCTTGCCGCAAACGATCCATGAATAATGCCCGATTGGCAAGCCCTGTTAGTTGATCGTAAAATGCATTGTGAATTAATTGCTTCTCTGCCTGTTTGCGATCGCTAATATCAAAAGCGTAGATGCGGAAGCATTGAATTTCTTCTAAGTAGTGCAGTACTTGTTCATAATAGATATGGTCAATTTTGACCTCTCGCCGGAGAGAACCTCGCTGTTGCAATACTTTAATCATTGAAGCCACCCCTGCTAAAAAGGGATGATTAGCACCAAGCTCTTGTAAATCAGGCAACACCCGCATGGCTTCAGGATTGAGGTAGCGAACGTTACCCTCTAAATCCGTTTCTACAATAGGATTAGGACTTAACAAAGCAATCGATGCTAATCGAGCTGTTTCTTGCTCTGACCAACGCCGTTCTGTGATGTCTCGCCCCACTGACTGAAACTCAATCATTTGGCTTTGTTGAGTCTCTCTGGAGGAAAACTCAAGAGAAGAAATCGAGAGGTTTGGAGAGACATTCCTGCATCCTCCCACTCCTGAATCAACAATTGCTCGGTCAGTCCACTGCAACCAGTGAATGTTTCCATTGGGTAAGATAACCTGATATTCTCGTTTAGCCACAGGTTTTTTCAGGCTTAAACTTGCAATTTGCTTTTGGGTTTTTTCCCGATACTGTTCGGGAATCATTTGGAACAAGCTGCTGCCGAGGAGTTCCTCGCGAGTTTTGCCGAAATAACGGCAGTAGGCATCATTAACGAAGGTGATGGTGCCATCAGCAACAAATCGACAAATTAACTCGGTTTGGTCTTCAACAACAGCGCGATATCGCTCCTCACTCTTTCTCAGTTCTTGTTCTAATTGTTTGCGATCGCTAATATCGATTCCAACCCCAAAAAAGAAATCAAGTTCGCCTGTATTTCCTGTTTCTATCTGAGAAGATTTAAAGATTGGCTTGCCACACCACTCGACCCAGAGTGTTCGACCATCTTTCGTCAAGACGTAGTTCTCCTGAAAGATGGATTGTTGGGATTGAATCAGCCGTTTGAAAGTTTTGTAGAATGATTTGCGATCGCTTTCCCTAACAAACGTCGATAAATAATCAGCACCCAACACTTCATCTAGGGTATAGCCTACCGCATTGAGAAACGCCGGATTCATCATAATGGTTCTGCCCTTAGCGTCAATGGCAACAAAAAAGGCAGAACTAGTTTCAATCAGGGTTTTGCTAAAGTCTCGTTCTTGACGCAGTTGTTCCTCCAACTGTTTGCGCTGCATCACCAGCCCCAACTGAGTTGCCACAGCAGAAATTAATTCAACCAATTGCTGATCTTCTGTACGAGGCTGGGCGAGGAAAAAGGTGAGAACAGCAAGGACATGATCACCCATGAGAATGGGAACGGCAAATCCTGCCCTAAATTCAGTAGCGGTGGTGAGTGGATAAACCGCATCAGGATGGGGTTGAACAGAAATATCTTCAATCCACTCCGGCCGCCGGGAATTCCAAACTCGTCCTGGCAACCCGATATTCGGTGGGAACGTTAACTTTTCCCTTTCTTGTCTAAACGGTTTGAGTGCTGTGTCTTTACCATACCAAGCGAGGCTACATTGCAACACGCCATCGTCAGCACAAGGAAGCCACGCTTCTCCATAATCCCAGTGCGTAACTTCACACAAAAGGCGTAATGCTACACAGAGGGCTGAGTAGAAATCTGGAGCATCATTAATGAGGGCACAAAGGGATTGTAATAGACCCAGTTCTTCTAACCAGCGAACTCGCCCCTGGATTTCGCTGTTGGGAGATTGAAGATTGCTGCCTGGAGATAGGGAAGGAGAAGGAGGTTCTAAGGGCAAGGAAAATAACGAAGAATTTTGTCGTTCAGATTTCAACTGCTTTCTTTTCTCAGTTCCTTCTGCCAATTGCCAATTTCCCAGAGTTAATTTCCCGTTCTCTATTCGCAGTGCTAGAACTTTCAGAAGTAACAAAATTACCATAATTACTATGAACAAAGCCATTACAGCCGTATTGGCTTCAATCCCTTGATTCAGAAGAAGATTAGGGTTCCACAATTCCAAAGCCTTCATTAAATTAGTCGTGCCACTAGCCAATGTGAATGCTCCAAGCAGTGCCAATATTCCTGCATAATGTGAATTTTGTCGTTGATATAAAAAGTAAATTAATAGGATAGAAATGCAGTAATAAAATAGAGTAATTGACGAATATGAACAAATATAAATCCAATTTAAATTTGTTACTGATAGAGACCAAGCTTCATGGAGTATCAGTAAACTTTCAACCAGTAGAGATTCCAAGTATTTCACCATACACACTCCTCGTCATTCACTTCTCCAGCGCTGTGAAAACAGAAATAAAAAATTTTAATAATTTTTCTGATTTCTTATATCAAATACCTAAATGTTTGCCACAAAACAATTTCCGCGTCGAAGTGTCAATCATCTTATAGCAAACTTAAAAAGAAACGAGATTACCAAGGCGATGACTAGCTGCTGCATTTATACAGAAGTGTTAGTCAGCGATGATAGAAACTTACTGGGTTAAACGGATGGCACCTCGATAGAGATGTAAACCTAGATACATCCCTTCACATCACTAAATATGTTGCGAGTATTTTGTACTCAATTTTCTGTTGGGCTGGATATCATTAGCTGGATGCCGGATAAGGCAATCACTCATTTACGAAATTATACTTGGCACCCTAAATCAAGTTGGCTTTAGCCTAGTTGTACTTTTGAGTCCTTGCTATGAGCATCTCTACGCTGTCCTATTGGAATAAGCAACGTTTTAAGTTGTATGGCACCGAAGAAAAACGCTTGGCTTTTGCCTTTTTCCTAACAATCGCAGGACTTACGCATGAATCGGAAACAAACTTCTAATAGTTAATTTTCAAGCTCTACAGGTATTGTGTCGGTAGCTGCACAGCGTAAGTCATGATGCCAGTTTACACGGTTTACTGGATTGAATGCCACTTCTGTTAAAGAAAAAGACATACAACTCAAGTAGCGTAGACTACTAAAAGACTGAACCTAAAGCCTTTAATCAATAGTAACCTATTTTTTGATTAAAATAAAATCTCTAATTTCCCTCAATTTAATTATTAAACATTTAATTTATTCAACTCGATAAAAAAAGTCGATAGCTTTGTCGGTGATATTCATTTTTTTTGAAGATTTCTATAAATAAAAGTCTGTAGTGCCTTGCAAACTAGGCTTTTGCAAGGTAGATGCTCAAGTAGGCGAAGAGCATAGTGATTTTTCTATTTTCATCTAAAAATAATATTAAATTAACATATTTTGTATTATTCTATACAGCAGTCTAAAACTAGATTTTATTCACTAAATTCTGGAAAATAAAACTTTAGATAGAAGTCATCACATCATAAAATCGGTAAGCTTTTGATTAGCTTTGATGCGTAAAAGCGATCGCCAAATTTTTTTGAGGGAGTAACGGGAGCAACAGAACTTGACGTTACTTCCCACAGGGTGTTACGCCTGTTTCGTTTTGATACTGTCCTGGTTAATTCTCAGAGCTTACGATGATTCAAACACTGAATGCTTCTCAACCTTCTGTAGCTGTTGATTCTCCCATTCAAATTCTTTGCTCCTATATCAATGTCACCCGTCGGATTCAAGTTATACGTCTTACGAATGCTCCAAAGCGACAGTTTGAGAAAGTCATTTTTCCAGGTCAGCGCCTGCTATTTGAAGCCGTACCAGGAGCAAAATTAGAGATTCAATTAAGCGAGCTAATTAGCAAGAGTATTCCTTGTCAGCAGTTGCAAGTCACCAAAAATTATGAATTGTAAAATATGAAGGATGAAAGAATTGGCAATTTCTAAAGGTTTGAAGCTGCCACTCAAAAATTTTAGGATTCTACATTTAGGGGGAGTCTTGCATCTCCCTCTAAATGCCTGAATGCTTAATCCATAATTCATAATTCATAATTCATAGTTCATAATTTAACTTTCAGTTGCTGCGTACTCTTGATCAGCGTGTGCAATTGTTGCCGCAGGTATGTGATGTTGGGAGTTTGACTCCCATAACGCCAGCTAACATAGGCGTGAGAAATGTCATCGATCGCTTGGCTTAAATCCGGTGGATGGTGTTGGCGCAGCACACTGGCATATTCTAAGGGCGTTTGTGCGGGGTGTTTGATGTAGCCTTGAGTCCTTAAAGTTCTCAGCATTTGCTGATAGAGGCTTTCCATGGGAGGTAATTTAGCCAACCATCGACGATAGCGCCAAGTTCTCCATTGATTCCAACCCAACCATCCCAAGAAAGCCAGAGCGAGAGCAACAATCAAACCCCCCAATAAGCCAACCCAACCACTGGATAAAATTCTCCAGATAAAAGCAATAATGCTGCCAAGTCCACCTAAAATCCAACGCCCTAAACTTCCCAACCAACTTCTTACCGGTGAGGGTAACCAACCCGCTACCCACTGCCAAAACTGGCGAATAACTCCAAAGGTTTGAGACTCTTCAATACTTTGGGGAATCAACTCGTGGCCAGGAATGGGGTCAAAGGTAAACCAACCATAGTTGGGAAAATACACTTCCGTCATGGCATAGGCATCGGTATTTTGGACAATGTAATACCCAGTGAACGGATTGAATTCACCTGTGCCAAATCCTGCCACCAGTCGCGCCGGAATGCCAATGGAACGTAGCATGATAGTTAGCACAGTAGAGAAGTGGTCTGGGTATCCCCCTTGGTGCTTGAACAGAAAGGCTTCCACCAGATCTTCATTTTCCGCTAGAGCAGGAAAAGCAAAGGGAGCTTCGGGAATGCTATAGCGCTGTTTGAGGGTCTGAGCTAAGTAGAGTGCTTTTTCGTAAGAGGATGTAATGGGTTTGGGGGAGGTAGCAAGAAGTTCTTCAGTCTGTTGCCGAACTCGCTCGACAATTGCGGGAGGAACGTCTATGTAGTATTTTTTAATGGACTCAGGGTAATCCGTCGAAGCCTTTTGCAGCAAAGAGCGATCGCGATACGGCACTTCTGAAATCACCGTATAAGTGAGTTCTTCAATCAAACTTGCAGGCGCTCGCAAGCTACCTTCAGGGTCTACTTCTATTTCCCGTGCCGGAAAGTATAATTGCTGAGGATAGCTGAGAGCGGGAATGAGATTAGGCAAGGTTGAAACTACGGTATAAGTTTGGATGACTTGCTTAGTTCGATCAGCAGTAAACGGTGTAGGTAGAAAGAAACGATACGACCACTCCGGTCGATTCACCCTTACAACCTTATCGTCGCGAGAGATTTCCCATCCTTGACCGGTATAGCGGTCAAACGCCAATACCCGCCAAAATCCTGGTGCTTGGGAGCGCACCCGCAAGACAACTTTCGGTTTCAGGACTCCCCGGAGGTTTTGGTTAATTTGGCTACCAAAACCATAGTAAAACGTCTCATTCATCAATCCCGACCCGGTAGTGCCGTCTTGTCCACCTGTGCCTTCGCCTTGGGTGCCCTCACGTACATAACCTGGATTGATAATGCCACGTCGCTCGTTGTCCGGAAAACTTTGGTCAGCAAAACTTTCGGGCGCACTGACGGGAAAGGTTTGAAGTTGATATCCTGGAAATCTAGGCATCAGGGCAAAAATCAATAGCCCCAGCCCGACAATAACGACCAGAAATAAACCCAAACGCTGTAATGAAAGGGGTGAAAAGCGAAGCATCCGGTTTGAGGAGCTTTTCACTCTCTGTTTTTTGTGTAGACCTAAGCGTGACTGATAGTCTAAAACAAGAACTGGAAGAGCGATCGCTAAAAATACGCACAACAGGGGAGCAAAGGTTAACGTCTGACTGAGGGTACCTGCAACCCCTAACAGAATCAGTCCGATCACCATCGAATACCCTAAGTCTTTGCGGCGAGGCATATCAAAGCTATGCAGGACTTGCAGTTGAATTAACAACTCTGCCAGAATTAAGCGGGTATCATTCAGTTGAGCAATCAACCTGCCCAAAAATGCTCCTAATGCCAGCAACATTGCGATCGCCAACAGAAACTTGACGGTGATGTTGTGGCTACGGCGACGGTACCAACTCCAGGTTGCTCCAACAATACTCAGGGGTATTGCCCACAAGCTCATCTGAGTGTCGGCTGCCAAATCTGTGGCAATAATCCCAACGATCACCAGTGCCTGCACCAGCACGCGCAATAAAATTGAGTTCTCTGTCTCGGAAATTGGCATGGCTTCAAAACGCTTCCACACCTGACCGAAAACAGGTAGACGCCGTAGATGCCGAATTCCTCCAGGGTTAGACATAGTCAAGGTCACTTGTCATGAGTCACTGGTCATTAGTATAGAAACTAATAACGAGGAACTGCGGCAAGAGTCTTCTGGATGATGGAGTTACCCAGTAATAAATTCCCAGTTGGGTTAGAAAAAAGTTAAAGGTAAAAGGACACTCAATCACCCTTTTTCCTTCCTCTTTGCCCCGTATTAAGCGAGGTAACTTATTTTTTTGCAAGTTTTCAGGCAAGCCCATCCACGAGGTTTCAGCTTACATCGTCGGGCAAATGGAGAAAATTAAGGGCGTCTGTTCCGAATCATGGAAACGGATTTCTAACGGATAGGTTTGGTTGGGTTGTAAATCAAACGATTCTACACTCAGGTAACCAGGGTAGGTGCGCTGGGTACTGGCCGATGCCTGAGGGGTTCGCAAGGTTAAGCTGCCACCGCGAGGTAAACGCGCCATAACGCGGAGTTTGAAGACTCCATCTTGCATCTGATACTCCGCCTGGACAGATACAATGCCTGCTGTAGTCTGCCATTGCCGCTCTACGGGGGTTTGAGTCGGAGAAATGGGTACAGTTAGGGCGCTAATAATTTCTTTGGCGGCGAGCAGGGCTAGCGTCATCTTTTGCTCAGTACTAGCACAGTCGTAACTGCCAGCCGAGACTTGTAACCGCTCCCCTGAACGACTCGGATAAAGCAGCACCATCCCTGCCAGTTGGTTGAGCGCACCGAATTGGTCGGGGAATAAGTTTTCTACAGCATGGACTAATTTAGCTCCGAGCTGACGCCGAGAATATACTGCCTCTGAACAAGCATCTAGCAGTTGCGCTAAGACATTTTCTGGCAGAGTAACGGGTAAAGTCAGATTAAATAGCTGGGGCATCCACAGGCGCACAGGAGGAACTAGAGAACCTGCCCTAGCGTCAGAAAGATCAGGTTCATAGTCAGATAAGTCAGTCTCCCAGGGAAACAAGGGGGGACGACGTTCAATTTCGGATTTTAGTCGGCGTTTTAAAATGGCCTGAAAACGGTTTTGCACAGTCGGCATATCTCCCAAGTGGTAAGGCGTACTGTCACACGCCAGTTCATCTTCCTCACGGGTTTGGAAATCTCCATTGTCCCGTATGCGGTCGTAAGCCGCGTTGTTGGTGTTAAACGATGCAAAGTTCAAGTCTTCTAAATCAATGGGGTCTAACTGCTCCAATTCAAAATCCGCTGCCATTGGTTCGTCAGTAGGGACAGAATTATGTGCCTGCCCCTCTGCCGGGGGTGAAGCAGCGGGAACGGACTCTTGTAACAGCCATTCAATTAAGCGGCTATATAGGGGGTCCGAGTTGTTATCCATGTCACTATTCATCGCGAGATGCACCTGATCCGGATACTGAACTATTGCGAATATCCCAGGCAATTTCAAGTAACTTAAACCATCGCTTTTCTACCTGGGTAACCGAACAACCTAAGGCTTGGGAAATCTCACTAATAGAGCAACCCTGTTGCTTGAGTTCGAGCAATTCCTTTTGAGTATCGTTAATTTTGGACTGGAACTGTTGCCACTCCAAAGGCGTCAGACCGAGATTCCGTTCTAAATCGGCTTCTAGCCACTGATGAACCAGTTCCCATCGGTGAGACAGGGCAAACCTAATGAGATGGTATTTAAAACGCTGCTGCAAATAATCTCTCTGGCGAGGGGTGAGATGCAAAAGTTGCTCAATTTCACTCGTCGGGAGGTCTTGCAGGCGCAGCACGAAGTAGTCGGCACAATCTTGTTGTTGACGTTCTTCGAGATACTTGAGTAATTCCTCAATGACGGTGTCCCGCAGGCTGGCTTCTAGAGGTTCAGGTTCAGAGGCAACCATCATCTCTCGAACCTGCTGGATGGCGACATCATTCCAGTTAGTGTCCGACTCCGGTGCTGCTCCCTCAGCGGCAGTGTCCATATCGACAGATGTCTCTGGAGGTTGCTGCTGGGAGAAGGTTTGCGCCCGAAGAATCACTAATTGCTGGGAGCGACGACCGGGTAACGGAATCCGCCGTTTTCCGTAACGCTCAGTAAAGGCCATGTATTCCGCTAGTTCCAAAAGGGTTCGCGGACGATAAGAGGTATCAATCGAGTTTTCCCGCCGAAAGGCGTTTAGAGATTCGACGTAAAATCCCTGTAAGAAATCTTCAATTAAGGTTAATCGCGCCTGATAACTGGCAGGGGCGGTAGGAGGGGTAATGTAGCGGTAGACGATCGCACTCAAGGTACTTTGTAGTTCTACTCGTCCCCGCTGTGACCCCAGTTTGTAGTAGCTTAAAACTTGCTTGAGGCGATGGGTTGCCAGGGTATGTGCCCAACTCTCAATATCTCCAGATGTTTGAATTCGATTGCTTTCGTGGCAAATTCGATTGACTTCGTCTGCTAGACGTGATGCCACTTCGCGGCAATTCTGTTCGGAAGCACGAATAGACTGCCGGAATTCGGTATACAGCATTTGAAAAATTGCTTCCACGCCCTGGCAGACTTCCCTCATGATTTTCATTGGTTAACTTTAGACCCTAACACACACGCATACTCGACCGATTGAATCTGGGTTTAGACTTCATATAACAGCACTCATGCTCTCCTTGATTTCTCATGGATTTAGAACAACAGATTCAAGTTCTGATTGACAGTGCACCACAAGATGGGACGACTCCCAACCTTGTTGAAGCGATCGCACCCGTACTCAAACTCTTGGCTAGTCAGCTTAGACATTTGGAGTATTACATCCTCCAGACTCTCGATGAGGGTTGGGTTGTGACCACATTGAGCAATCGCACTCAACCGGAGGTCGAAAAAAATGTCATTTATGCCTTTTCTACTCTGAAAGACGCGGCTGACTTTCAGTCGGCTTCGGACCCTCAAATCCTCGCTGTGCCGATACCCGTTACTCACATTCTGTTCCAGATGTTGGCCCTAGAAACTGTCACGAGTACAGTTTTCTTTGATACACCTGGTAATCTAACAACTGGCACCGAGGTGCGTCGAGATGACTTGCAAAATTTAATTTCCACGCAGCTGCAAAACAGTAAGTTCGCACCTAGGTCATATCCTAGCAACCTTCCTCCCGATATTGCTTAACAACCTCTTGCCAAAGGGGAATTAAGATGGTACATTCAAATCTTTCTTGAGGGCCAGCACCTCCAATGCTTTGGCAAGATCTCGATGGTTTTCGATTTAGGAAGACTTCCTATCCACCACCGAATCGAACGGCGGCAGAGCGAACCCTGGTTGATGCTTTATGAATTTTAGAACTTAGTTACTAAGAGCAAGCCATTGGGATGACAGCTTTACAGAAGCTTCACATTTGCCGCTATTTTCTGTCATCAAAAAAATAACTTCTGCGTTTGCTCGCTCTGTAATGATTGTGTCTTGAGCATACATAAGTAGGAACTCATCCGTTAAGTTTTATCACGAAACTCGGATGAACTCCTGAAAAATTAGGTAGTCCCTGTAAAGGTACTTACTATTCTCTGGCTTTGTCAATATCATGTAAAGAAATGATAATCTCAAATTAAACATTTCATTTTTCCTCCTCAAGCGCCAAGTCAAAGAGTAGATGCAAATAAATTATTCTGTTTTCCAGCCCTATTTTCCGGAAATCAGGAACAATTTAGAGAAAAATTAATCAGACAGTCTTGTTTTGACCCTCATCTGAGTAAGAATTAGGGATGTATCTTGCCCATGCTTATACTCTTGAGGATAAGGAACAGGGAACTCTAGAAAGCAGGATTTTTATCCTTGGTTGTGTATGTTAGCGACGCTCAAGAGCGTCAGCGTCAGCCTAGTTCATGAACATCTCTTGTCAAGGGCAAGCCTTAGCGATCGCATTGAGTTAAGATATCAGTCCTCTCAAGCTTTCTTTAAAGCCTTGACAATTGCAACGTTTTATGAATTTTAAGCGCAAGCTCTTTGATCAATAACTTCCTGTCCCAACCAGTGACACAAGAAACCCGTCAACCAATGTTCCATCGTGGGAGCATACAACGAATGCTGGTAGAGTTGCAAATCACGAGATTGCGCCCCTGGTAAACTCAGCATGTGAATTCCCTCTGTTGTCCATTTTTCCAGCATCTTGCGGGTCATTTCAGGATGAAATTGCAGCCCATAGGCTTTTTCACCGTAACGAAATGCCTGATTCTTAAAAATATCCCCTGCAAATAACGGGACAGCCTTGTGAGGTAATTCAAACCCCTCCCGATGCCAGTGGTAAACCTGCAACGGCTGACTGAACGGTTCGCCCTCCATACCAGTAGGCATAACTCGGAAGTAACCGATTTCCACCCAGGCATCAGGATGGGGTTGAACAGTTGCGCCCAGGACGCGGGCCAATAATTGAGCGCCTAGGCAAATTCCCAGGTAAGGTTTACCCGATGCCAAAACTACAGGAATCCAATCGAGTTCAGCACGAATAAACGGCAGGGTTTCGCTATCATTGGCACTCATTGGCCCCCCGAAAATCACGGCAGCGTCGTGGTTATCCATGGTTGGGGGGAGTTCGTCTTGCTGACTGGTAACTCGGATATCGAGCGTGTAACCTCCACTACGCAGGATTTTACCGACTAGTCCAGTTTTAGAAGTGGGTTGATGGACGACGATTAGAATCTTTTTCACAAGTTGTATACCTATAAATTGCTCATTCTAACGAGAGACTCATGGTTTTATTGTTGGAAGGGCTACTTAGGAGCGGTATCTAATTCAATGGAAGGTGGGTATTGCCTAGACACAAATATGAACCAGGGTTGCAGGTTAAATGTGGGCAATGCCAACCCTACAACTGAAATCTTGTATCAGAGGACTTCCTGCTGCAAGATATAGTGCAAAATCGATGTATTAACTCAACTATTTAGGGAAATATCTATTATTAATGTCACAGCAGCAACCTCTTCCTCTGGAGGAGAATAACTCATCAGCAGAGGAAAAACCCGCAATTATTGCTCAGGATGTTCACAAATGGTACGGCAGCAACCAGTTTCACGTACTGCGTGGTGTTAGCCTCACCGTAAACCGAGGGGAAGTGGTGGTGATTATGGGGCCTTCGGGTTCGGGAAAATCCACCTTCATCCGCACCTTTAATGCCTTAGAGGAATACCAACGAGGGAAAATTATCATTGATGGCATTGAACTGTCTCACGATATCCGCAACATTGATGCGATTCGCAAGGAAGTGGGGATGGTGTTTCAGCAATTTAACTTGTTTCCCCACCTGACAGTACTCAAAAATGTCACATTGGCACCAATTTGGGTGCGGCGCTGGTCGAAAAAGCAAGCAGAAGAGGTGGCGCTACAGTTGTTGGAGCGTGTGGGGATTTTAGAGCAAGCACACAAGTATCCTGGTCAACTTTCAGGAGGACAGCAGCAACGAGTGGCTATTGCTCGTGCTCTTGCCATGCAACCGAAGATTATGCTATTCGATGAACCCACTTCTGCCCTTGACCCGGAGATGGTAAGAGAAGTTTTAGATACAATGCGATCGCTCGCTCAATCTGGCATGACAATGGTAGTTGTCACCCATGAAGTCGGCTTTGCCCGTGAGGTGGCTGACCGCATCGCGCTCATGGATAGCGGCATCATTGTTGAAGAAGCTTCCCCCCCAGGCTTTTTCCAAAATCCGCAACAAGAGCGCACTCGCCAGTTCTTGTCGCAAATTCTCTAGCGAGAGAACTTTATTTTCTCAGGAACAGGCCACATAACTATCGAGTCTCTTTTACCGCAAAATTACTTACTGTAACCTTAGTAACTCTTCAATACTCAGTTGGGTCATTCGTATAATCATTGTGGCGGGAAAGGGGTAATAGGTAAGGGATTAAATATTTTTCATTCCATCGTTAAATTTTGCGATTATTATAAGAGGAGTTCTCTGGAAAAAATTTGCTACAACAGTCTAGGGTCTGCTTTTGAAGCAAACCCAAATCGAGCTTTTTTATAAAAGTTTCCCCCGTTCAACAACGAGGAATAACCCTATTCCTGACGAGAGGAAATTTGAAGACTCTGCTAAGAATAGGCCACTAATGTGGATTAGCAGCTTAGAATTGGAAGAAGGGTGCCTCAGATACAAAAATGACACTAGGGTAGCGAGTAGGCTGATAGAGTTCAAACCTAGAAAATGTACCTATGCTTCTCGTCTAGATGTTGTATCTTAATGATGGAAATGCTCCAAGCTTTATCTCATTACTATATGAGCTGTTGGGATTACTGTTACCCTATGAATCAATATGTTCTATTCCTATCAAGGTGGAATATCAAGGTGATCAGATAGAATAAGGATAGCTTATTCATGCTTGAATGCTCAACAGATTTTGCCGTCAAATAAGGATACTCAATCGCTTTAGGTTGGATGTTTTATCAGCCTATTAAATTTTTTTGCTTCTTGGGAAAATAAATTAATTATTCTTCCGGATAGGGTTTTCAACATCTAGGTATTCAGATGGAGGATAACAAAACATCGGGAGGTCAACAGGCGAACCAAACGAGTGGGGAGCTAAGGTTTGCCTGGCCCAAGAGTCAACCCATCGCGAGAGATCAAGGACACTGTCCTTATCTTGTTAGAGGATGCTCCCTGTTGCAACACCAACAAAGTGCAGCTTCCCTTACTGAAGGGGTTAGGTTCAGCAAAATCAGGCGATAACAAACATCGCTCCCCTAATCTCTGGCGCTCTTGACGCCGCTACGAGTAGACTTTGTCCCCCGGTGGACTCAAAGTGCTCCACGAACGATAACGTTATCCGGAACACCGATAGTAACGCTATTGTGGGACAGCACTATAGCCCGAAATGTTCCCTAAAAGGAGGTGTCGTACCGCTCAAGGAAATAGGAAATAGTGGGTCATGGTAAAGTCTTCTTGCCTCGAACCTACTCCTAGAATTCCTCGGGTTTATCCTTGGGGAGTCAAGCAACTTTACCCCAAACTAAGGGGAAAGATTACATTGAAAACCGCTCTCATTGATAACGCAATTGCATGAGGGAGTAACTATGACTGAATTGTTACGAGCCGTTCTTGACAGTGACGAGAAATCCGATCTGCGCCAGTTACTGGAACAGTTACGCACTGAAAAAGAGCGGTACTTCCTGCGAAATCAAATTTTGCAAGCTTTTGAAGATTTTTGTAAAACCTATCAAAAACCCGCTTACTTTTACCACTCTTCTGCTCTTGGTGAACTCATTCGCTATACCCATGAAATTCTTGTAGAAGAGGAGAGTATCTGGTTTATTATCCGACCCAAAATTGCCTCTCAGGAAGTTTGCCGGATAACCAGTGACCTCAGTCGTGTTGAGCGAATGCCAGTGCAAGAGTGGCTTAAGTTAGGCGATCGCTTCGTGTATGGTAGTACTGATGAACTCCCCTCTTATCCGAGTGGAGTGTCTAAAGGGAATGTCCTCGAAATCGATGTCCATCCCTTTTACAGCTTTTCTCCCACGATTCGTGACCCCAGAAATATTGGGAAAGGAATCGAGTTTCTCCACCGTTATTTGTCGAGTCAGCTATTTACTGATGGCAAGCGGGACAAAGGCAGTTCCTCTGGACAGTCGTGGTTAGAAGCTTTTCTCAATATACTGCGGCACTCGAAGTACAAAGACCAACCACTGATGATTAATGAGCAGATTCAATCCACTGCTCAATTTTCCCAACAACTCAAGCTGGCTTTACATTTTGTCAGCGAACGTCCAGCCAACGAACCTTATCAAGAGTTTCGCGCAAAACTCCAAGCGTTAGGCTTTGAACCAGGCTGGGGCAATACGGCAGGCCGAGTACGGGAAACACTAGAACTGCTCGATCGCTTGATTGACTCACCCGATCATGCTGTACTAGAAGCATTAATTTCTCATATCCCCTTGATCTTTCGCATCGTCTTGGTTGCTGTCCACGCTCAGGTAAATCAAGAAGATACCCTGGGACGCCCTCTAACAGCAGGTCAAGTCGTCTACATCCTCAACCAAGCTCGGAGTTTAGAAAAACAACTCCAAGAAGATATTAAGCTGGCCGGACTTGATGTGGTGGGTGTCCAGCCGAAGGTAATCATTTTAACACGTTTGATTCCCAATAGTGAAGGAACCCACTCACACGAACGTTTGGAAAAAATCCAAGGAACTGAAAATGCCTGGATTTTACGAGTTCCCTTCCCCGAATTCAATGCCAACGTTACCCAAAACTGGATCTCACGGTTTGAGATTTGGCCTTACTTAGAAAGCTTTGCTCAAAAAGCAGAACAAGAACTCATTGAAGAGTTTCAAGGACGACCCGATCTGATTGTCGGCAACTATTCCGATGGCGGCATTGTTGCGTTCCTGCTATCAAGACGCTTCAAGGTCACTCAGTGCCATATTGCCCACGTTTTGGAAAAGCCGAGATATCTTTTTAGTAACCTCTACTGGAAAGATTTAGAAGAGAAATACCACTTCTCGCTGGAATTTACTGCTGATTTGATCGGGATGAATGCCGCCGATTTCATCCTGACTAGCACCTATCAGGAAATCGTGGGAACGCCTGAACAGTTGGGACAGTATGAGTCTTATAAGTATTTCACGATGCCCCATCTGTATCATGTGTCCGATGGCATCGATCTGTTCAGCCCCAAATTTAATGTGGTGCCACCGGGAGTGAATGACACCGTTTTCTTCCCCCATACTCAAACCTCTCAACGAGATTCAAGCCAAGTTGAGCGGATTAAAGAGTTGCTCTTTACCCAAGAAGACGGGTCAATTATCGGTCACCTCGACGACACGAGTAAGCGACCCATCTTGGCTCTTGCCCCCCTGTATCCGAGCAAAAATCTCACGGGTTTAGCGGAATGTTTTGGTCAAAGCCAAGCGTTACAGGAGCGCTGTAACCTAATCCTCGTAACGGGTAAAGTGCATCCTGAGGAGTCTAAAGACCCAGAAGAAAGAGGTGAAATCGAAAAGCTTCAACAGATTATCGACCAGTACAATCTCCACGGGAAGGTACGATGGCTAGGATCGCGCTTCAACACACCCGATAGTGGTGAAGTCTATCGAGCGATCGCAGATTGTGGCGGTATATTTGTCCTCCCTGCTCGTTTTGAAGCGTTTGGGCTGTCCATTTTGGAAGCCATGGTTTCGGGTTTACCCACCTTTGCGACCCAATTCGGCGGGTCTTTAGAAATCATTCAAGATGGTGTGAATGGTTTTCACATTAATCCTACGGATTTAGCGGGAACTGCTGAAAAAATTCTCCAATTTATTGCTCAATGCGAACAAGAACCCAACTACTGGAACACAATTTCTCAAGCGGCAATCAAGCATATCCGCGACAAATATAGCTGGAGAAGTCATACCAAACAATTACTAGGCTTGGCAAAAGTCTACGGCTTCTGGAACTATGCGTCTTCTGAGCATCGGGACGCCATGCAGCGCTATCTAGAAGCACTATTTTATCTGTTCTACAAGCCCCGAGCCGAACAGTTGTTACAGCAGCATATGCAACGGTAGCCACACAGAATTAGTGGGTTGAAGGTTGCAACTTTCAACCTACCAACTTTCAACCTGCCAACTTTCAACCTGCCAACTCTCAACCTGCCAACTTTCAACCCCTCTTCAGACAAAAGAGAACGACAAAGGACCAATGACCAAGGACAAAGACAACAACTGCCATTTTTCCTATACAGACTGGGCTGTCATCGAAACTCAGTTTGACCCAACCCAATTGCACTATAAGGAAACCGTTTTTACCATCGGTAACGGTTACCTAGGTACGCGGGGCCGTCTCGAAGAAGGCTATTTAGGTAGTATGGG